>NZ_JBEYYI010000009.1:0-299814 GCF_040645495.1 Nocardia sp. NPDC046763
GTTGGACTTCAACGACCCCAACCACAACGGACGATCCGCCCCACGATCCTGCCCATACGTCGCCAAAAGCGCCTGGGCTTCAATAGGATCGCCCAGAGTCGTACCCGTGCCATGGGCTTCGACGACATCCACGTCGACCGAGGTCACCCGGGCATTGGCCAGCGCTTGGCGGATGACACGCCGCTGCGACGGACCGTTCGGCGCGGTCAGACCATTCGACGCGCCATCCTGATTCACCGCCGAACCGGCGATCACCGCCAGCACCTGGTGCCCATTGCGCTGCGCATCGGAAAGTCGTTCCAGCACCAGCATTCCGGCGCCCTCCGACCACCCGACACCATCGGCGGCGTCGGAGAAGGACTTACACCGCCCATCCGGTGCGAGCCCGCGCTGACGACTGAACTCGAGGAACATGTCCGGGGTGGCCATCACGGCAACACCACCGGCCAATGCCAGATCGCACTCCCCCGACCGCAGTGATTGCGACGCCAGATGCAGAGCCACGAGCGACGACGAGCACGCCGTGTCCACCGAGACGGCGGGGCCCTCCAATCCCAGCGTGTAGGCGATCCGGCCCGAGACCAGGCTGCCGCCGGTGCTGGCCCCGGTACCGGTCCCCTGGGCGTAGTCGTGGTACATCACGCCGGTGAAGACACCGGTCGAACTGCCGCGCAGCACCGCCGGATCCACACCGGCGCGTTCCAACGCCTCCCACGAGACCTCCAGCAGCAACCGCTGCTGGGGGTCCATCATCGTGGCTTCGTTGGGGCTGATCCCGAAGAACTCCGCGTCGAATTCCGCTGCGGAATACAGGAATCCGCCCCGGCGCGTGTAGGTCCTGCCTGCCTTGCCGGGTTCGGGATCGTAGATGCCCTCGATGTCCCAACCGCGATCCACCGGCAACTCACCGGTGGTATCGGCACCCGATACGACGAGACTCCACAGATCCTCCGGCGACATGGCGCCACCCGGATAGCGACATCCCATCGCCACCACGGCAATCGGCTCGTCGTCGGCTCGGACTCGACTGGTCGCGAGTTCTTCGACGGCTCCGGTGCCGGTGAGTTGTGAACCGATGAACTCCGCGACGACCTGCGGATTGGGGTAGTCGAAAACGAGGGTGGCCGGAAGTTGCAGACCGGTCGCGGTATTGAGTTTGTTGCGGAACTCGACAGCGCTGAGCGAGTCGAAACCGAGCTGCTGGAAAGCCTGTTGGGGTTCAACAGCTGCCATGGAGGCGTGCCCGAGAATGTCGGCGGCAGTGGACCGGACGAGTTCGAGCAGCGCACTGTCGCGCTCGCTGTCGGACAAACCGGCCAGCTTCCGCAGAAAGGCCTGACCTGCCGCGGTGCGAGTGTGGCGACGCACGGACATCGGCACGACCGCGCGGAGGAGCGCCGGAATCCGCTCGCCCTGGGTTCGCAGGATGGCCGGATCGACTCGCAGAGCGACCAGTTGGGCCGTATCGGTGGCGATCGCCGAGTCGAACAGTGCCAGGCCTTCGGCCTCGGTCAGCGGCGGGTACCCCTGCCGCCGCATCCGGTCGAAGTCGCTCTCGGACAGTTCAGCGCCGAGCGCGGTCGACCGCGCCCACAACCCGTAATCGATGGACGTCGCGGGAAGTCCCAGGCCGTGACGGTGGGCCGCGAGGGCGTCCAGGAAGACATTCGCCGCGGCGTAGTTCGCCTGGCCGGCGGCCAGCACCAGGCCGCCCGCCGACGACACCAGCACGAACAGCTCCAGCGACCGATCGCGGGTGAGTTCGTGCAGGTGCCACGCGGCATCGACCTTGGGCCGGAACACCTGCTCGATGCGGTCGGGCGTGATCGATTCGATCAGACCGTTGTCGGAGGTTCCGGCCGCGTGGACAACTCCGGCCAGGGGGTGCTGGTCGGAGATGGTGTCGAGCAGGGCGGCCAGCGCGTCTCGATCGGACACATCACACGCGGCGATGGCGACCTCGGCGCCGAGCTCGACGAGTTCGTCCCGAAGCTCGGTGGCCCCTGGCGCATCCGGGCCACGACGACCGATCAGAAGCAGTTGGCGCACACCGTGTTCGGTCACCAGATGCCGGGCGATCACCGCACCGAGACCACCGGTGCCGCCGGTGATCAGCACCGTGCCCGGCGCTGCCGATCGAACAATCGTGCCCGATGCGTGACGACTCAAACGGGGCACGAGCACGCTCGTGCCCCGGAGGGCAACCTCGGGTTCAGACGCGACAGTTACGACCGCGGTCGCGGCAGCGAACGGCTCAGCGTCTTCATCCAGATCGAGCAGCTGAAAACGACCCGGGTGTTCCGCCTGCGCGGCCCGCACCAAACCCCACACCGGGGCCTGATCCAGCCGCACCTGTTCGGCATCGGCGACGGTCACTGCATGCCTGGTGAGCACCACCAAACGGGAACCGGCGAAGCGGGATTCGGCCAGCCACCGCTGGACGGTATCCAGGACACCGGTGACGACCTGCCGTGCGGCATCCGGCTCGGGGCCGTCACCGCGGGGGCACTCCAGCAGGACGATCTCAGGGACAACCGCGTCGGGGTTCGTATCCAGATCGGCGATCAACGTCGCGAGATCGCGGTGGCCGGGCGCCTCGTCAGCACCCTGACCAGAACCGAGGAGCACCACCCGATCCGGCTCGAACGCCACCCCGGCCGACAAACCGGCGGCGACCCACTCCACACCGAACAGGGCTTCCGACGCGCGCTGGCCGCCGAGCCGGTCGGCCGACACCGGCCGGGAAACCAGGGCATCCACCGACAACACCGGTTGCCCTTGTTCATCGGCCAGCTGGACGGCGAACTTGTTGTCCTGCACCGTGATACGCACCCGCACCGCGGCAGCGCCCACCGCGTGCAGCGCCACCCGGTTCCAGGTGAAGGGCAGCACCGGAGTATCACCGCCGCCGCTGCGACGGCCGTGAATGATTCCGGCATGCAGAGCGGCGTCGAACAATGCGGGATGGATGCCGAAACCGTTGGCTCCCTGCGGATCCGGTAGCGAGACCTCGGCGAACAATTCTCCGTCACGCTGCCACGCCGCCTGCAAACCCTGGAACAGCGGGCCGTAGCCGTATCCGAGATCGAACAGCTCGTCGTAGGCGCCGTCGATATCCATCGGCCGCGCACCGGCCGGAGGCCAAGCGGCAAGATCGAAATCCGCCGCCACCTCGTCCGGCGCGAGCACACCTTCGGCGTTCAATGTCCACGAAGACGCGGAATCGACGCCGCTGTCGGGGCAGGAGAAGATCCGCACCCCGCGACGATCCGCACCGTCCGGGGCGTCGACCACCACACGCACCGCCACCCCGGCCGACTCCGGCAGTACCAGCGGCGCTTGCAGAACCAACTCGTCCAGGGTCGGGCAGCCGACATGCTCTCCGGCCTGCAGGGCGAGTTCGACCAGTCCGGTGCCGGGCAACAGGACAGTGCCCGTGACCTTGTGATCGGCCAGCCATGGCTGGGTCTGCGCCGACAAACGGCCACTGAGCGTGACCACCTCGGAATCCGGCTGCGAGACCACCGCCGAAACTAGCGGATGCCCGATGGCCACGAAACCCATTGCCCGGGCGTCGCCACTACCGGCGGACGTCGGGGCCATCCAATAGCGCCGACGCTGGAAAGCGTAGGTGGGCAGGTCGATTCGCCGAGCACTGGAACCGGCATACAGAGCGGCCCAATCGACCTGAGCGCCGGTCACGAACAACCCGGCCGCTCCGGCGAGCAGTGTCGCCGCATCGGCCCGATCCCGACGCGCCAACGCGACCGCCGTGGCGGCACCGTCATCGAGGGTCTGGGCGATCATCGGGGTCAGTACCGCGTCGGGACCGACCTCGGCGAACCTGGACACACCCGAACCAGCCATCGCCACAACGGCATCCGCGAAGCGCACCGATTCTCGGACCTGACCCACCCAGTACGACGGATCACACATCTCATCGGTGATCCGAATGCCGGTCACGGTCGACACGAGCGGGATGGTCGGGCGGGCGAACACCAAACCCTCGATCGTCGTGGCGAATTCGGCCAGCATCGGCTCCATCAGAACCGAATGGAAAGCGTGCGAGACACGCAGTCGGCGAGTGCGCCAACCCTGCTCGGCGCAACGATCGGCAACAGC
This sequence comes from Nocardia sp. NPDC046763, assembly GCF_040645495.1. Taxonomy (NCBI): domain Bacteria; kingdom Bacillati; phylum Actinomycetota; class Actinomycetes; order Mycobacteriales; family Nocardiaceae; genus Nocardia; species Nocardia sp. NPDC046763. Next base: position 4,123 of record NZ_JBEYYI010000009.1, read on the forward strand.
CACGACGTCGTCTTCGATACCGGACAACACCACCGACGCAGGTCCGTTGACCGCCGCGATCGACACCCGACCGGCCAACAACGCCAACACATCGGACTCGGACGCACCGACCGCGACCATCGCCCCACCGGTCGGTAGCGCCTGCATCAACCGACCGCGCGCGGCCACCAGCACGCACGCATCGGCCAGAGACAGCACCCCGGCCACATGCGCGGCAGCCACCTCACCGATCGAATGACCGGCCACCACATCGGCATGCACGCCCCAGGATTCGAGCAGGCGGAACAACGCAACCTCGAACGCGAACAAACCCGCCTGCGCGAACACCGTCCGATCGACCAGATCACCGTCCGCCAACGCCTCGCTCAACGAAACCGACTGCCCCAGCAGCGGATCCAGCTCGACGACGATCGCGTCGAACGCCTCGGCGAAGACCGAGTACGCCGCGCGCAGCTCGGTAGCCATACCGGCCCACTGCGCACCCTGACCCGAGAACACCACACCCGTCGAACCCGGCACCGCGCGACCGGTCACCACGCCGGGAGCCTGCACACCGGCGGCCAACGACCGTAGTCCCGCGAGGAGACCTTCACGGCCCTCGGCGACCACCACGGCACGATGCTCGAGCACAGCGCGCGTGGACGCCAGTGAGAAGCCCATATCGATCGGATCATGTTCGCCCACAACCGATGCCAAACGCGCAGCCTGGCCGGCGAGAGCGTCACCACCGCGCACCGAAACCACCCACGGCAGCACCGCCGGAACGGTCTCGGCCACGGGCACCGACTCCGCCACCGGAGCCACCGGGGCCTGCTCGACGATGAGGTGGGCGTTGGTGCCGCTGATACCGAAGGAAGAGACACCCGCACGACGCGGACGATCCACCTCCGGCCACGCCACCGCCTCGGTCAGCAACCGCACATTGCCTTCGGACCAGTCGACCTTGGTGCTGGGCTGATCAGCATGCAGCGTTCGGGGTAGGACCCCGTGCTGCATCGCCATCACCATCTTGATCACACCACCCACACCCGCCGCAGCCTGAGCGTGACCAATGTTGGACTTCAACGATCCCAACCACAGGGGACGATCCGCTTCACGGTCCCGGCCGTAAGTCGCAAGCAGCGCTTGGGCTTCGATCGGATCACCCAGAGTCGTACCGGTGCCGTGGGCCTCCACCGCGTCCACCTCGACCGGTGAGATCCCGGCATTCGCCAGGGCTCGGCGAATCACTCGACGCTGTGAGGGACCGTTGGGTGCGGTCAAACCATTGGACGCGCCATCCTGATTCACCGCCGAACCGGCGATCACCGCCAGCACTTGATGGCCGTTGCGGCGGGCGTCGGACAGGCGCTCCAGCACCAGCACACCGGCGCCTTCGGACCAACCGACCCCATCGGCGCTGTCGGAGAAGGACTTGCACCGCCCGTCCGGGGACAAGCCCCGCTGACGGCTGAATTCCACGAAGGTCTCCGGGGTGGCCATCACCGCCACACCGCCGGCCAGAGCCAGGTCGCATTCACCCGACCGCAGCGACTGTGCGGCCAGATGCATTGCCACCAGCGAGGATGAACACGCCGTGTCCACGGTGACCGCGGGGCCTTCGAGGCCGAACACGTAGGACACCCGGCCCGAGACCAAGCTCCCGGTTGCGTTGTTCCCGGTTCCCTGCGCGTAATCGTGGTACATCACGCCGGTGAACACACCGGTCGAACTGCCACGCAGCACCGCCGGATCCACACCGGCGCGTTCCAAGGCCTCCCACGAGACCTCCAGCAGCAACCGCTGCTGCGGATCCATCATCGCGGCTTCGTTGGGGCTGATCCCGAAGAACTCCGCATCGAATTCCGCTGCGGAATACAGGAATCCGCCCTTCCGGGTGTACGTCTTGCCCGCGTGACCGGGTTCGGGGTCGTAGATGCCCTCGATATCCCAGCCGCGATCCGTCGGCATTTCGCCGGTGGCATCGATCCCGGAGGTGACCAGATTCCACAGGTCCTCGGGCGAGGCGACTCCACCCGGATAGCGGCAGCTCATCGCCACGACCGCAATCGGCTCGTCGTCGACGGCCGCGCTGGCGGTCACCTCGACATCTCGGCCGGTGCCGGTGAACTCGTCGGCCAGATATTTCGCCAGCGCCTGCGGTGTCGGGTAGTCGAATACCAGTGTCGCGGGCAGCGACAGGCCGGTGACGGCTTTGAGGGCGTTGCGGAACTCGACAGCGGTGATCGAGTCGAAGCCCAGCTCGCCGAAGGCCTTGTCCGCGGCGATCGCGTTCGTGTTCTGGTGTCCGAGGCTCGCCGCGACCTGACCGCGCACGATCTCCACGAGCACACCGAAACGCTCGCCGTCGGGAGTGTTGGCCAGACGAGCGCGCAACGGCGTTGCCGCACCCGAGGCGGCTCTGCGGCGAGCCGGAATCAAGCCGGAAAACAGTGCGGGCACGGCGAATTCGGCGCCACGCAGGCTATCCAGGTCCAGGCGGGCGAGGATGGGAGCGGTCACGTCGCTCGCGGTCGCGGCGTCGAACAGCGCCAGGCCCTGTTCCTCCGACAGCGGCAGCAGGCCCGAACGCGAAATGCGGTGCAGGTCAGCGTCGCTGAGCTGCCCGGCCATGCCCCCGTCCCACAGACCCCAGGCCAGCGACTGCCCGTGGCCGCCCGAGGCCCTGCGGAATGCCGCGAGCGCGTCCAGGCACGCATTGGCCGCGGCGTAGTTGCCCTGTCCGGCATTGCCGAACGCACCGGCCACCGAGCTGAACAGCACGAACGCTTTCAGCGGCAGCTGCGCGGTGAGTGCGTGCAGGTGCAGGGCGGCATCGACCTTGGGTCCCAGCACCGCGTCCATCCGGGCCGGGGTCAGCGAGGCGATGGCGCCGTCGTCGAGGACGCCGGCCATATGGAACACGCCGGTGAGCGGGTGCGCGGCAGGCACATTCGCGATCGCCTGTGCGAGCGCGTCGCGATCGGCGACATCACACGCGACGAACTCGACCTCCGCGCCGAGCAGTTGCAGCTCCGCGCGCAACTCCGCGGCGCCGGGAGCGGCCTCGCCGCGTCGGCTCAGCAGCAACAGGCGACGCACACCGTGCGCGTCGACCAGGTGCCGGGCGAACAACCCACCGAGCAGACCACTCGCACCGGTGATCAGAACGGTGTCGTCCGGCCCGAAAGCGTCGGTCGCCGAAGCGGTCGCCGCGGTGGCCCGGCTCAGCCGCGCACCGTGTACCTGCCCGGCACGCACGACGACCTGCGGTTCCTGCGCGGCCAGAATCCCGCCGAGCAGCCCGTCGAGCCCGGAATCGGTGTCGATCAACACGATCCGGCCGGGGTTCTCCGCCTGCGCGGAACGAACCAGGCCGCCGACGGCAGCACCGGCCAGGTTCGAAATGTCCTCCCCGGCAACCGATACGGCTCCGCTGGTCCGGACCACCAGCGTCGACTCGGCGAACCGAGAATCGGCGATCCAGGACTGAACCACCGCGAGAGCTGCATGGGTCGCGGCGTGAATGGCCGCGGGGTCATTGCCCTCCGGGCAATCGAGGACGACCACGGCCGGAACCTCGTCACCGAGATCGGCCCACGACACCGCGCCGACTTCGGCCTCCCCCACCGAGATCGGCGCCCAGCCGACCTGGAACAGCGCATTACCGACCGCGGATGCGCCACCGGTGAGCTGCGCGGGATCGATGGGCCGGGAAGCCAGCTGCCGCACCGTCGCCACCGGGGTACCGGCCGGGTCCGCCAGATCCAGGGTGACCGTGTGCTCGCCGACGCGGGTGAGCCGGACGCGCAGCGCGCCCGCTCCGGTCGCGTGCACGGCGACACCGGACCACTCGAACGGCAAGGCCAGCCCCGCGCCCTCCGCGGGCATGCCATCGGCGAAGCGCAGGGCGTGCAGAGCGGCATCGAGCAACGCCGGATGCACGCCGAACCGCTTGGCGTCCGGACGGGCCTGCTCCGGCAGCTCGACCTCGGCATAGAGCAGCCCGTCGATTCCCCGCCATACCGAAGTCAGCGCCTGGAACACCGGACCGTAGTGATAGCCCTGCGCATCGAGGGAGTCGTACACACCGTCGATATCGACGGCGGTGGCGCCGGCGGGCGGCCACTGCGCCAAATCCGCTGGCGCGCTGTCGAATCCCGATGTGAGCACACCTTCGGCGTTCAATGTCCATAACGGCACCGCATCGACACCGTCATCGGGGCACGAGTAGACCCGCACCCCGCGTCGGCCCGCTCCGTCCTGGGCACCGACGACCACGCGCACCGCGACGCCTGCCGACTCCGGCAGCGCCAGTGGCACCCGCAGGACCAACTCCTCGAGGGTCGAGCAGCCGACCTGCTCTCCCGCCTGCAAGGCGAGTTCGACCAAACCGGTGCCGGGGAACAGGACGGTGTCCATCACCCGGTGATCGGCCAGCCATGGATGCGTCTGTGCCGACAGTCGGCCGGTGAGGGTGATCGCGTCGGAATCCGGTTGCGACACCACCACCGGGACCAGGGGATGTCCGGTGGCCGCCAGGCCCATCGCCCGGGCATCGCCACCGACAGCGCCCTCGGCGATCCAGAAGCGCCGATGCTGGAAAGCATAGGTGGGCAGTTCGATTCGCTGAGCTCCGGAACCGGCATAGAAACCGGCCCAATCGACGTCGGCACCGGATACGAACAGCCCGGCCACCCCGGACAGCACGGAGAACGAGTCGGCCCGATCCCGACGCACCAACGCCACCGCCGTGGGAACGTCGTCGAGAGTCTGGGCGATCATGGGGGTCAGCACCGCGTCGGGTCCGACCTCGGCGAACCGGGTCACACCCGAATTCGCCATCGCGGCAACCGCATCGGCGAACCGCACGGTGTCGCGGACTTGACCGACCCAGTACGCCGGATCGATCATCTCGTCGGTGATCCGCACGCCGGTCACGGTGGAAACCAATGGGGTGGTGGGGCGAGCGAACGCCAAACCCGCTATCGCCGTCGAGAACTCGGCCAGCATCGGCTCCATCAGAGCCGAATGGAAGGCATGCGACACCCGCAGCTTGTGTGTACGCCAACCGCGCTCGGCACACGCCTCGACAACGGCCGCGACCGCGTCTTCGACACCGGAGAGCACCACCGACGCAGGGCCGTTCACCGCGGCGATCGACACCCCACCGGCTGCCAGCAACGGCAGCACATCGGCCTCGGACGCACCGACGGCGACCATCGCCCCGCCGACCGGCAATGCCTGCATCAACCGGCCGCGCGCGGCCACCAGCACACACGCATCCGTCAGAGACAGCACACCCGCCACGTGAGCGGCAGCGACCTCACCGATCGAGTGACCGGCCACGACATCGGCACGGACTCCCCAGGATTCGAGCAGGCGGAACAATGCCACCTCGAATGCGAACAACCCCGCCTGCGCGAACACCGTCTGGTCCACGAGGTCGGTACCGGCCAACGCCTCGCTCAGCGAAACCTGCTGTCCCAGCAGCGGATCCAACTCGGCAACGATCGCGTCGAACGCCTCGGCGAACACCGGATACGCGGCGCGCAGTTCAGTGGCCATACCGGCCCACTGCGCCCCCTGACCGGAGAACACCACACCGGTCGAGCCCGCCACCACACGACCGGTCACGAGGCCGGGAGTGGTTTCGGCGCGGCCCAGCGCGCCGACTCCCGCCAGGAGACCATCGCGGTCGTCGGCCACCACAACTGCGCGATGCTCGAAGAGAGCCCGCGTGGATGCCAGCGAGAAACCGAGATCGATCGGATCATGTTCGCCCGCAAACGATGTCAGGCGGGCAGCCTGACCGGCGAGAGCCTCGGCGGTGCGTGCCGAAACCACCCACGGGAGCAGCCCACCGGCCGGGACGGTCTTCGCCGCGGGCACCTGATCCACCACAGGCTCGGTCGCCGGGGCCTGTTCCACGATGACGTGCGCGTTGGTGCCGCTGATACCGAACGAGGACACACCGGCACGACGCGGACGATCCGCCTCCGGCCACGCCACGGACTCGGTCAGTAGACGCACATGGCCCTCGGACCAATCGACCTTCGTGGAGGGCTGATCCACATGGAGGGTCTTGGGCAGCACGCCATGGCGCATTGCCATGACCATTTTGATCACACCGCCCACACCGGCCGCGGCTTGGGCGTGACCGATATTGGATTTCAACGACCCCAGCCACAGGGGACGATCCGCGTCACGCTCCTGCCCGTACGTCGCCAGCAACGCCTGGGCTTCGATCGGATCACCCAGAGTCGTGCCGGTGCCGTGGGCTTCGACGACATCCACATCCGCCGCGGACACCCCCGCATTGGTCAGAGCTTGGCGGATGACCCGCCGCTGCGAGGGACCGTTGGGTGCGGTCAGACCATTGGACGCGCCGTCCTGATTCACCGCCGAACCGGCGATCACCGCGAGAATCCGATGGCCGTTGCGCTGGGCGTCGGAGAGTCGTTCCAGCACCAGGACGCCGACGCCTTCGGACCAGCCCACCCCATCCGCGGTGTCGGAGAACGACTTGCACCGACCATCCGGAGACAGACCCCGCTGACGGCTGAACTCCACGAAGGTCTCCGGGGTGGCCATCACCGCGACACCACCGGCCAGAGCCAGGTCGCACTCTCCCGACCGCAGCGAGGCCGCCGCGGAATGCATTGCCACCAATGAGGACGAGCACGCCGTGTCCACGGTGACCGACGGCCCTTCCAGGCCGAATACGTACGAGACCCGGCCGGAGGCAATGGATCCCGAATTCGCATTGGCCGGATAGTCGTGGTACATCATGCCGACCCACACGCCGGTCCTGCTGCCCTTCAGCGAGCCGGGGTCGACACCGGCCCGTTCGAACGCCTCCCACGAGGTTTCCAGCAGCAGGAACTGCTGCGGATCCATGAGCGCGGCTTCATTGGGGCTGATGTTGAAGAACGCGGGGTCGAATTCACCTGCGGAATGCAGGAATCCGCCCTCGCGGGTGTAGGTGCTGTTCGGCGTCTCCCCGGTCGCGTCGTAGAGGCGATCGATATCCCAGCCACGATTGCCGGGGAACTCCGAGGTCGCGTCGGTCCCCTCCGCGACCAGATTCCACAGCTCCTCAGGCGAACTGACCCCGCCCGGGTACCGGCAGGCCATACCCACAATCGCGATCGGTTCGCGAAGAGCCGCGTCGAGCTTGCGATTGCGGGCACGCAACCGCTCCGTCTCCTTGAGCGAGACGCGCAATGCCTGAGCGAGCTTCTGAGTATTGTCTTCGGGCTTCGTCATTAGTGTGCTAGCTCTTCCTACGGTCAGCGTGACTCGTCGGCGAATGTCGCCGTCAGTCTTCTGAGGAGTTGTTGTAAGCCAGGTCGATCAGGTCGTCGATATCGAGCTCGTCGATCGATTCCTCGGTGATGCTCTGCTCGATCTCGCCGGGGCTTTCCTGCCCGCCGGCGAGTTTCATGAGGGCATCCAGCAGGCCCGCGTCGCGCAGGCGGGTGAGCGGAATCGTTTGGAGAGCTCGGCGAATATCGTTCTCCGACAGGTCTGTCGATTGGCCGGTGTGGTGCTTGTCGGTGAACTCGCCGGCCAGATATTCGGCCAGGGCCTGCGGCGTCGGGTAGTCGAATACCAGCGTGGCCGGCAACCGCAGGCCCGTCACGGCTTTGAGGGCATTGCGGAACTCGACCGCGGTGATCGAATCGAAGCCCAGCTCGCTGAAGGCCCGGTCGGCCGCGATCGCATTCGCGTTCTGATGACCGAGTACCGCCGCGACCTGACCGCGAACGATTTCGGCGAGCACACCGAGGCGTTCGCTCTCGGGAGTATTCGCCAAACGAGTGCGCAGTGTCGCGGGTGCGTCCGAGGCCGCTCGGCGGCGAGCGGGAACCAGGCCGGACAGCAGCGCCGCGGCGAACCCCGCGTTGCGGAGGCTCTCCAGATCGAGACGGGCGAGGATCGGAGCCGCCGTATCGATTCCGGTGGCCGCGGCGAACAATGCCAGGCCCTGTTCTTCCGACAGCGGCAGCATGCCGGAACGCGACATGCGCTGCCGGTCGACATCGCTGAGCTCCGTGGCCATACCGCTGTTGGTGCCCCACAGACCCCACGCCAGCGACTGTCCGCTACGCCCGGATACCCTGCGGCGCAATGCCAAGGCGTCCAGGCAGGCGTTGGCCGCGGCATAGTTGCCCTGGCCGGGGTTGCCGAACGCCCCGGCCGCCGAACTGAACAGCACGAACGCCTTCAACGGCAGATCGGCGGTCAGCTCGTGCAGGTGCAGGGCGGCGTCGACCTTGGGCCGCAGGACCGTGTCCATTCGATCCGCGGTGAGCGAGCCGATGGCGCCATCGTCGAGTACACCGGCCGTATGGAACACGCCCGTGAGCGGACGGTCCGCCGGGATACCGGCCAGTACCTGTGCGAGCGCGCCACGATCGGTGACATCGCAAGCGACGAACTCGACCTCGGCACCGAGATGCTCCAGTTCCGCGCGCAACCCGGTTGCGCCCGGGGCGGATGCCCCGCGCCGACTCAGCATCAGCAGGTGACGGACACCCTGGGTGTTGACCAGATGCCGTGCGAACAGTCCGCCGAGGAAGCCGCTGGCGCCGGTGATCAGAACGGTTTCGTCCGGACCGAGACTGGAACCCGGCGCTGAAGCGCTCGACGCAGCGGCTCGGGCGAGGCGCGCGACGTGCACCTGACCGCCACGCACGGCGGCCTGCGGCTCCCCGGAGGCCAGAATTCCGCCGAGCAGCCCGTGCAGGTCGGAATCGGTGTCTATCAACACGATCCGGCCCAGGTTCTCCGCCTGCGCGGAACGCACCAGACCGCCCACGGCGGCACCGGCGAGGTTCGTGATGTCTTCCCCGGCAACAGATACCGCGCCACTGGTCCGAACCACCAGCACCGACTCGTTGAACCGGTGATCGGCGATCCAGGACTGAAGTGCTTGCAGCACACTGTGCGTCGCGGCGCGAACGCCTGCGGGATCATTACTCGCCGGGCAATCCAGCACTACCGCGGCCGGAACCTCGTCACCGAGATCCACCCAGGACACGACGCTGACTTCGGCCTCGGACACCGAGAGTGGTGTCCAGTCGACCTGGAACAGCGCGTTGCCGACGGTGGATGCGCCGGTGGTCAGCTGTGCGGGATCGATTGGCCGGGAGGCCAGATGCCGCACCGTCGCGACCGGAGCGCCGGTCGAATCCGCCAGATCCACCGACACCGCATGCTCGCCGACGCGGGTCAGCCGAACGCGCAACGCGCCCGGTTCCGCCGCATGCACGGTGACACCGGACCACTCGAAGGGCAAGGCCGGTCCGCTTCCCTCCGCGGACAGGTAGCCCGCAAGGCGCAGTGCATGCAGCGCGGCATCGAGCAGCGCGGGATGCAACCCGAAGCCCTTGGCGTCCTGCGGATCCGGTAGTGCAACCTCGGCGAATACGTCGTCGCCGCGCTGCCAAGCCGCCTGCAATCCCTGGAAGACAGGACCGTACCCGTACCCGGCATCGAACAGCTCGTCGTAGACACCGTCGATGGGCAGGGGCTGCGCACCGATCGGAGGCCACGAGGTGAGGTCGACAGGGGCCGCCACCACGTCCGGCGCAAGTGCGCCTTCGGCATTCAGCGTCCACGACGTCGCGGAATCGGCATCGCCATCGGGGCAGGAGTAGATCCGCACCGCGCGGCGGCCGGTCTCGTCCTCGGCCGCGACCACGATGCGCACCGCGACGCCGCCGGACTCCGGCAGCACCAGCGGAGCCTGAAGCACCAGATCCTCCAGGCTCGTGCGGCCCACTCGCTCCCCGGCGTGCAGGGCGAGTTCGACCAAACCGGTACCGGGGAACAACACGGCGCCCAGGACCCGGTGATCGGCCAGCCACGGATGGGTCTCCACCGAGAGACGACCGGTCAGGATCACCGCGCCGGAGTCCGGTTGTGACACCATCGCCGAAATCAGGGGGTGTCCGGTAGCCACCAGACCCATTGCCCGGGCATCACCGGTACCCGCGGACCCCTCGCGCATCCAGTAGCGGCGACGCTGGAAAGCGTAGGTGGGCAGGTCGATTCGCTTCCCTCCGGTACCGGCGTACACACCGGCCCAGTCGACGGGAGCGCCGGCCACGAACAGTGCGGCCACCGCGTTCAGCACGGCCGACGCATCGGCCTGGTCTCGACGTGCCAGCGCCACCACCGTTGCGACCGAGGCATCCCCGTCATCGAGAGTCTGGGCGACCATCGGGGTCAGCACCGCGTCGGGTCCGACCTCGGCGAATCTGGACACACCGATACCCGCCATGGCGGTGACCGCATCAGCAAATCGAACGGTCTCGCGAACCTGGTCCACCCAATACGACGGATCCGACATCTCGTCGCGGATCCGGGCGCCGGTCACCGTCGACACCAGCGGGATGCTCGGGCGAGCGAACGTCAAACCATCGATCGCCGAAGCGAATTCGGCCAGCATCGGTTCCATGAGGGCCGAGTGGAAGGCATGCGAAACACGCAACCGATGTGTCCGCCAACCCTGCTCGGCACACCGCTCAGCGACAGCAAGGACATCGTTCTCGACCCCGGAGAGCACCACCGACGACGGACCATTCACCGCCGCGATCGACACCTCACCGGCCACCAGCAGTGGCAGCACATCGATCTCGGAGGCACCGACGGCGACCATGGCCCCGCCGGTCGGTAGCGCCTGCATCAACCGGCCGCGCGCGGCCACCAATACACATGCATCCGTCAGAGACAGCACCCCGGCCACATGCGCGGCAGCGACCTCACCGATCGAGTGACCGGCCACGACATCGGCATTGACTCCCCAGGATTCGAGCAGGCGGAACAACGCCACCTCGAATGCGAACAAGCCCGCCTGCGCGTACACCGTCTGGTCGACCAGATCACCGTCCGCCAACGCCTCGCTCAACGAAACCGACTGCCCCAGCAGCGGATCCAGCTCGACGACGATCGCGTCGAACGCCTCGGCGAACACCGGATACGCCGCGCGCAGCTCGGCAGCCATACCGGCCCACTGCGCACCCTGACCCGAGAACACCACCCCCGTCGAACCCGGCACCGCGCGACCGGTCACCACGCCGGGAGCCTGCACACCCGCAGCCAGTGCCCGCGCTCCCGCGAGGAGACCATCGCGGCCCTCGGCCACGACCACAGCGCGATGCTCGAAAACAGCACGCGTCGATGCCAGCGAGAAACCGATGTCGATCGGATGATGTTCGGCCACAGCCGATGTCAGGCGGGCAGCCTGGTCGGCGAGCGCCTCGTCGCTGCGAGCCGAGAGCATCCACGGCACTACCGCCGGCACCGAATCCGCCACGGGAGCCTGTTCCACCGTGGGCGCGGTCACCGGGGCCTGCTCGACGATGACGTGCGCGTTGGTGCCGCTGATACCGAAGGAAGACACACCCGCACGACGCGGACGATCCACCTCCGGCCACGCCACCGCCTCGGTCAGCAACCGCACCTGGCCCTCGGACCAATCCACCTTCGTGGAGGGCTGATCGACATGCAGGGTTCGGGGCAGCACCCCGTGCCGCATCGCCATGACCATCTTGATCACACCACCGACACCGGCCGCAGCCTGGGCGTGACCGATGTTGGACTTCAACGAGCCCAACCACAACGGACGATCCGCATGACGATCCTGGCCGTAGGTCGCCAAAAGCGCTTGAGCCTCGATCGGATCACCCAGCGTCGTACCGGTGCCGTGAGCCTCTACCGCGTCCACCTCGACCGGTGAGATCCCGGCATTGGCCAGCGCTTGGCGGATGACACGCCGTTGCGACGGACCGTTCGGCGCGGTCAGACCATTCGACGCGCCATCCTGATTCACCGCCGAACCGGCGATCACCGCGAGCACCTGGTGCCCGTTGCGCTGCGCGTCGGAAAGTCGTTCCAGCACGAGAACACCGGCGCCCTCCGACCAGCCCACGCCATCGGCCGCGTCGGCGAAGGACTTGCAGCGTCCATCCGGGGACAGACCTCGCTGACGGCCGAACTCGAGGAACATGTCCGGGGTGGCCATCACGGCAACACCACCGGCCAGAGCCAGATCGCACTCCCCCGACCGCAGCGACTGCGACGCCAGATGCAGAGCCACGAGCGACGACGAGCACGCCGTATCGACAGTGACCGCAGGGCCTTCCAGGCCGAACACGTAGGACACTCGGCCCGAGACCAAACTGCCTGCGGCGCCGCTACCGGTGCCGGTCGCCTGGGCGTAGTCGTGGTACATCACGCCGGTGAACACACCGGTCGAGCTGCCGCGCAGCACCGCCGGATCCACACCGGCACGTTCCAGCGCCTCCCACGAGACCTCCAGCAGCAACCGCTGCTGCGGATCCATCACGGTGGCCTCATTGGGACTGATCCCGAAGAAGTCCGCGTCGAATTCCGCTGCGGAGTACAGGAATCCACCCTGGCGGGTATAGGTCTTGCCCGCCTTACCCGGTTCGGGATCGTAGATGCCCCCGATATCCCAACCACGATCCATCGGCATCTCGCCGGTGGTATCGATGCCCGAGGTGACCAGACCCCACAGCTCTTCGGGCGACGCGACTCCACCTGGATAGCGGCAGCTCATCGCCACCACCGCGATCGGATCGTCGCCGGTACGGACCCGGCTGACCGCGACCTCGTCGACGGCTGCGGTGCCAGTGAGCTGGGAGTCGATGAACTCGGCGACGATCTGCGCGTTGGGGTAATCGAAGACGAGCGTCGCGGGCAGTTGCAGACCGGTCGCGGCATTGAGTTTGTTGCGGAACTCGATGGCGCTCAGCGAATCGAAACCGAGCTGCTGGAAGGCTTGCTGGGGCTCCACAGCTGCCCTGGAGGCGTGTCCGAGGATCTCGGCGGCCACCGATCGGACGAGGTCGAGCTGAGCGGTCTTGCGATCGGCGTCCGACAGTCCGGCCAGCGTGCGCAGGAAGGCCTGACCCGCCGCCAGAGTCCGGCGACGGACCGGGGCCGGTACGAGCGCGCGGACCAAGGCCGGAATCTGCTCGCCCCGCGTCCGGAGCACCGTCTTGTCGACCCGCAGCGCCACCAGCTGAGCGGCATCGGTCGATACCGCCGCATCGAACAACGCCAGACCCTCGGCCTCGGAGAGCGGCGGGAAACCCTGTCGGCGCATCCGGTCGAAGTCGTCCTCGGACAGTTCGGTCCCGAGTCCGCTCGATCGCGCCCACATTCCGTAATCCACCGACGTCGCAGGCAATCCCAGGCCGCGGCGATGCGCCGCCAGCGCATCCAGGAAGACATTCGCCGCGGCGTAGTTCGCTTGGCCGGCAGCCAGCACCAGGCCGCCCGCGGACGACACCAGCACGAACAATGACAGCGCGAGATCGCGAGTGAGCTCGTGCAGATGCCACGCCGCGTCGACCTTGGGCCGGAAGACACCGTCGATGCGATCCGCGGTGATCGACTCGATCACACCGTTGTCGGCGGTTCCCGCCGCGTGCACCACACCCGACAGCGGATGCTGATCCGACACGTTGTCCAGCAGTACCGCGAGCGCGTTTCGATCGGACACATCGCACGCGGCGATGGTGACCTCGGCACCGAGCTCGGCCAGCTCCTGACGTAGTTCGGCAGCGCCGGGAGCATCCGGGCCACGCCGAGACGTCAGAAGTAGATGGCGCAGACCGTGTTCGGTCACGAGGTGCCGGGCGATCACCGCGCCCAGACCACCCGTGCCACCGGTGATCAGGACGGTGCCCGGTGCGGTCGATCGATCGATCGTGCCGGGTGCGTGACCGGTCAGACGCGGCACGAACACGCTCGCGCCCCGGAGGGCGACCTCCGGCTCCGACGCGACAGCGGCGGCCACGGCAGCCACGGCGGACGGATCACCGAATTCATCCAGATCGAGAAGCTGGAAACGACCCGGGTTCTCCGCCTGGGCGGCACGCATCAAGCCCCAGACCGGAGCCTGCGCCAGATCCACCGACTCGGAATCATCCACGGACACTGCGTGTTTGGTGAGCACCACCAAACGGGAACCGGCGAAACGAGTGTCCGACAACCAACCCTTGACGGCGTCGAGGACGCTGGTCGCGACCTGCCGTGCGGCCCGGGGCGGCGCTCCGTCGACGTGAGGGCACTCGAACAATACGATCTCGGGAACGACCGAATCGGGATCGGCATCCAGATCGGCGATCAATCCCGTGAGGTCACGGTGATCGACGGTCGCCGGCGACGGCGCGACAGCGACCCAATCCAGCCCGAAGAGGGCTTCCGCCACCCGGTCCGCGCCCAGGCGTTCAGCCGATACCGGCCGAGAGACCAAGGCCCCCACCGACATCACCGGGTGCCCCTGCTCATCGGCGAGCTGCACAGCGAACCGGCCATCTTCACGCGCGATGCGCACCCGCAGCGCGGGAGCACCGGCCGCGTGCAACACGACCCGGTTCCAGGTGAACGGCAGCACGGCGGCACCACCGCCACGGCCGTGCACGATCCCGACATGCAGGGCCGAGTCGAACAGCGCCGGATGGATCCCGAAACCCTTGGCGTCCTTCGGGTCCGGCAGCGCGACCTCGGCGAACAACTCATCGCCACGCTGCCAGGCCGCCCGCAACCCTTGGAAGAACGGGCCATAGCCATACCCGATGTCGAGCAGCTCGTCGTACACGCCATCGACGGGCAGCGGCTGCGCACCGGCCGGAGGCCAGGAGGTGAGATCGAAGTCGGCCGGCACCTCGCCCGGGGCGAGTACACCTTCGGCATGGAGCGCCCACGGACCCTGTGCCGTCTGCTGCGAATGGACCGTCAGCCGTCGACGACCGGCGTCGTCAGCGGCGGCCACCACCACCTGCACTGCGACACTGCCGTCGGCCGGCAGCGTCAACGGGGTGTGCAGCACGAGCTCCTCCACCACCGCGCAACCCAGCAGACCGCCGACATGGCCGGCCAACTCGACGAACCCGGTTCCCGGCAGCAGCACGGTGCCGAGCACGCTGTGGTCGGCCAGCCATTCGACGGAGTCCAGCGACCAGCGACCGGTGAAACTCACCGCACCCGAATCCGGGTGTGGCACAACAGCACCGAGCAGGGGATGGTCGACCGCGTCGAGACCGACCGAGGTGACTCCGCCGAGTTCGGCACCGAGCCACGACTGGGCCAGCATCTGCCGGGCATCGAGCCAGAAGCGCTCGTGCTGGAAGGCGTAGGTGGGCAGGTCGATTCGCTGAGCCCCGGTGCCGGTATAGAAGCCGGCCCAGTCCACGTCGGCACCGGAGACGAACAGCCCGGCCACCGCACGCATTACGGTCGAGGCGTCCGCGTTGTCACGTCTCGTCAGCGCGATTGCGGTTGCGGTATCGAGAGTTTGGGCGACCATGGGGGTCAGGACGGCATCGGGGCCGACCTCGGCGAACCTGCCGACGCCCAGGCGGGCCATTGCGGTGACCGCGTCGGCGAACCGCACCGTGTCCCGGACCTGACCGACCCAATACGACGGCGCCGACATCTCATCGCCGACCTCGGCGCCGGTCACGGTCGACACCAACGGAATACGTGGACTACCGAAGGTCAAATCCGCTATGGCCGTGGAGAATTCGGCCAGCATCGGCTCCATCAGGGCCGAGTGGAAGGCATGCGAGACACGCAACCTGTGTGTCCGCCAACCCTGCTCGGCACACCGCTCGACGACAGCGACGACATCGTCCTCGACACCGGACAACACCACCGACGCAGGTCCGTTGACCGCCGCGATCGACACCCGACCGGCCAACAACGCCAACACATCGGACTCGGACGCACCGACCGCGACCATCGCCCCACCGGTCGGCAGCGCCTGCATCAACCGGCCACGGGCAGCCACCAGCACACACGCATCCGTCAGAGACAACACACCCGCCACATGCGCGGCAGCCACCTCACCGATCGAATGACCAGCCACCACATCCGCACGCACACCCCACGATTCGAGCAGACGGAACAACGCCACCTCGAACGCGAACAAACCCGCCTGCGCGAACACCGTCCGATCGACCAGATCACCGTCCGCCAACGCCTCGCTCAACGAAACCGACTGCCCCAGCAGCGGATCCAGCTCGGCAACGATCCCGTCGAAGGTATCGGCGAACGCCGGATACGCCGCACGCAGCTCAGTGGCCATACCGGCCCACTGCGCACCCTGACCCGAGAACACCACACCCGTCGAACCCGACGCCACGCGGCCGGACACCACACCGGGGGCCGATGCCCCCGCGGCCAATGCCCGCACACCTGCCAGCAGACCATCACGGTCCTCGGCCACGACCACCGCACGGTGCTCGAAAGCACTGCGCGTCGACGCCAGCGAGAAACCGATATCCACCGGATCCAGGTCGCCTGCAAGCGATGTCAAACGTTCAGCCTGACCGGCGAGAGCCGCGCTACCGCGTGCCGAGACCACCCACGGCAGCACTCCACCAGCCGGGACGCTCTCGACCACAGCCGGAGCCGGGTCCGCCACCGGAGCCTGCTCGACGATGATGTGAGCATTCGTGCCACTGATACCGAAGGAGGACACGCCCGCGCGACGCGGACGATCCGTCTCGGGCCACGCGACGGCCTCGGTCAACAGCCGGACATGCCCCCGGGTCCAATCGACCTTGGTGCTGGGCTGATCGACATGCAGCGTCTTGGGCAGTACTCCGTGGCGCATCGCCATCACCATCTTGATGACGCCACCGACACCTGCGGCAGCCTGCGCGTGACCGATGTTGGACTTCAACGACCCCAGCCACAGCGGACGATCCGCCGCACGGTCCTGCCCGTAGGTCGCCAGCAGCGCTTCGGCCTCGATCGGATCACCCAGAGTCGTGCCGGTGCCGTGGGCCTCCACCACATCGACGTCGGCCGAGGACACCCCGGCATTGGCCAGCGCTTGGCGGATCACCCGCCGCTGCGATGGACCGTTCGGCGCGGTCAGACCATTCGACGCGCCATCCTGATTCACCGCCGAACCGGACATCACCGCGAGAACGTCATGACCATTGCGGCGGGCGTCGGACAGCCGCTCCAGCACCAGCACGCCGGCGCCTTCGGACCAGGCGACACCGTCGGCGCTGTCGGAGAAGGATTTGCTCCGCCCGTCCGGGGCCAGCCCGCGCTGGCGGCTGAACTCCACGAACGTTTCCGGCGTCGCCATCACCGCGACACCACCGGCCAGTGCCAGATCGCACTCCCCCGACCGCAGCGACTGCGCGGCCAGATGCATTGCCACCAGCGAGGACGAACACGCCGTATCCACGGTGACCGCCGGGCCCTCCAGCCCGAACACATACGAAACCCGGCCGGAGGCAATGGATCCCGCGTTCGTGTTGACCGGATAGTCGTGATACATCATGCCGGTGAAGACGCCGGTCGCACTGCCGCGCAGTCCCGCGGGATCGACACCGGCCCGCTCCAATGCCTCCCAGGAGGTTTCCAGCAGCAGGAACTGCTGCGGATCCATCACCGCGGCTTCATTGGGGCTGATGCCGAAGAACGCGGGATCGAATTCGCCTGCGGAGTGCAGGAATCCACCTTCGCGCGTGTAGGTCGTGTGCGGCGTCTCGCCGGTGGGGTCGTACAGACGGTCGGTATCCCAGCCTCGATTCACCGGGAACTCCGACGTCGCGTCGGTCCCGGTCGCGACCAGATTCCACAGCTGCTCGGGAGAACTCACCCCGCCCGGGTACCGGCACGCCATGCCGACGATCGCAATCGGCTCGTCGTCGGCGGCCTTGGTGGCCGCGACGGCGATATCGCGACCGGTGCCGGTGAGCTCGTCGGCCAGGTAGGCGGCCAGAGTCCGTGGCGTCGGGTAGTCGAAAACGACTGCGGCCGAGAGTGACAGGCCGGTGGCGGTCTTGAGCCGGTTGCGCAGCTCGACCGCGCTCAGCGAATCGAATCCCAGGTCCTGGAAGGCGCTATCGGGTTCGATCGCGGACGCACCGTCGTGACCGAGCACGGCCGCGATGTGGGTGCGTACGGTCGCGAGTACCGCCTGCCGCTGCTGGTCGGCATCCAGACCGGTGAGTCGTTGCCGGAGACCGGATGCCGCCGCCGAGGTAGTCGCCGCCGGACGCCGCGGCACCACCGGAGCCAGTTCCCGCAGCAGTGGCGGCAGGAGTCCGGCCTCGGCGCGAGCGCGAATCGCGGCGGTGTCCACGGCCGCGATCACCGGCAGCGCTGTGCCCTGCGCGAGGGCCGCATCCCATCCGGCCAGCGCCTGCTCGTCCGGCATCGCGGTGAAGCCGCCGCGGCTCATCCGGGCCACATCGGTCTCGCCCAGGTGTCCGGTCATGCTGCTCGAGCGTGCCCACGGACCCCAGGCCAGCGATTGACCGGCCAGTCCCCGTGCGCGCCGATGCGCCACCAGGGCGTCGAGGAAGGTGTTCGCGGCCGCATAGTTGGCCTGTCCGGGTCCGCCGATGGTGCCGGACACCGAGGAGAACACCACGAACGCAGCCAGATTCAGCTCCGCGGTCGCTTCGTGGAGGTGCCAGGCGGCGTCTGCCTTCGGTGCCAGGACCGCGTCCAGCCGCTGCGGGGTCAGGGACGCGATGATCCCGTCGTCGAGCACGCCCGCGGCGTGGATCACGGCCGTCAACGGCTCGGGCGCTTCGCCCAGCAGTCGAGCCACCGCGTCGGCGGCGGTGACGTCACAGGCCACGACTCGCACCTGTGCGCCCAGGGCGGCCAACTCGTCGCAGAGCGCTGACACGCCCTCGGCCTGCGGGCCGCTGCGGCTCACCAGCAGCAGCGACCGGACACCGTGCTCGACGACCACGTGCCGGGCCACCACTGCGCCCAAACCGCCTGTGCCGCCGGTGATCAGCACCGTCCCCGCGCCGAATGCGGAAGCTTCGCCGCTTGCGGAAGAGACGGGAGTGGGCCGGGTGAGTCGAGCGGTGTAGGTGGCTCCGGCGCGCACGACCAGTTGGGGTTCGTCCACGGCGAGGACGGTGGCTGCGAGTCGCTCGTCGATGCGGGTGTCCGCGTCCACCAGGACAATTCGGCCCGGATCCTCCGTCTGCGCGGTACGCACCAGGCCCCACACGGCGGCACCCGCGAGGTCGGTCGGGTCTTCGCCGGGCAAGGCGACCGCGCCGCGCGTGGCGATCAGCAGGGTGCTCGAGCCGAACCGGTCCTGATCCAGCCACGCCTGCACCACCTCGAGGATTCGTGCGACCTCGGTGTGGGTAGTGGTCACCACGTCGGCCCGGGTGAGTTCGTTCCACCCGGACCCGGCCTCGACCACCACCACCGGCGGTACCGGTGACTGCGGATCCAACCGATCCCACCGGCCCACAACGACATCCGCCACCGCGGACTCGGACGCGGTCGGCGACCACACCAGCTCCAGCACCGGATCCGCCGCGCCGCTCGCACCGGAGGCTGCGAGCTGCGCCAATGGCATCGGGCGGGGGGTGACCGAGCCCGACAGCACGGGCTGTCCCTGCTCGTCGGCCGCCCACACCGATACCGACGATCCGGTCGTGGTCAGACGCACGCGCAGCACCGACACTTCGGCCGCGTACAGCGACACCGACTCCCAGGAGAACGGCAGCACCACCTGGCCCGCCGCGACGGTGAACGGCGAATCCGGCTGTCCCGCAGCATCTTCGGACATCGCGGCCAGCAGTCCCGACTGCAGGGCCGCGTCCAGCAGTGCCGGATGGATGCCGAAACCCTCGGCTCGCATCCCGGTGTCGGTATCAATGGCGACCTCGGCGAACACCTCGTCGCCGCGTCGCCACAGCGCCCGCACGCCCTGGAACGCCGGGCCGTAGTCGTAACCACGCGCCAGCAGGGCCGTGTACGCGGCCGCGACATCGATACCGGACGCCGCGGCAGGCGGCCACGTTTGCGACTCGGGTTCGGTGGCGTCGTCGCGGGTGGTCAGCAGACCCCGCGCATTGAGTACCCACTCTCCGTCGCGATCGTGTTCGGCGCGAGAGTAGATCGATACCGGACGGCGCGTGAGCTCGTGGTCCGGCCCGCCGACGACGACCTGGATCTGCACACCGCCGGTCGCGGGCAGGACGAGTGGCGCCCGCAGCGTCAGTTCCTCGATCGCCGGGCACCCGGCTTCTGCGCCGGCGCGCAATGCCAGCTCCACGAACCCGGTCCCGGGCAGCAGAACCGACCCGGCAACCGCGTGGTCGACCAGCCAGGGGTGGGTGGCCACCGACAACCGGCCGGTCAACAGCACGCCACCGGATTCGGGTTCCGATACCACCGCGCCCAGCAGTGGATGCTGCACGGCACCCAAACCTGCGGACTCGACACCGGCGGTGCCCTGCAAAGGTTCGAGCCAGTAGCGGCGGCGCTGGAAAGCGTAGGTGGGCAACGACACTCGCGAGACCGGCCGAGCGGCGAAGAACGCCGTCCAGTCGACCTCGAGGCCGACCGTGTGCGCCTGCGCCAGGCAGGTGACGAACTGTTCGACCTCGGCCCGGCCTCGGCGTGCACCGGCGATCACCGACGACTGGGATTCGAGGTCCTCCGGCAGGCATTGCCGGGTCATGGCCGTCAGGACCGCATCGGGACCGATTTCCAGGAATCGGCGCACACCCGAGGCCGCGAGGGTCTCGACGCCCCGGGCGAACTGAACGCTCGCCCGCACCTGTTGGACCCAGTACCCGGGTTCGAGTACCTCATCACCGGCGATCCGGCCGGAGAGATTCGAAACCAGGGGAATCTGCGGGCGGTGATAGGTCACTTCCCGTGCGACAGTGGCGAACTCGGTCAGCATCGGGTCCATGCGGTAGGAATGGAATGCATGCGACACCCGCAACCGTGAGGTCTTGCGGCCACGGTCGGTGAACCACTGCTCGAGCGCCGTCACCGCGTCCTCGTCGCCGGAGACCACCACGGCCGCAGGCGAATTCACGGCGGCGATGGAGGCGCGGTCCGCGTGGCCGGCGAGCGCCTCGGACACCTCGCGCTCGGTGGCCGCGACGGCCAGCATCGCGCCGCCCTCGGGCAGCAGGCCCATGAGGCGGCCTCGCGCCGCGACCAGCCGGCACGCGTCCGGGAGCGACCAGACACCGGCGATGTACGCGGCGGCCAGCTCGCCGATCGAATGGCCGATCAGGAAATCCGGTGTCACACCGAAGGATTCCAGGAGCCGGCACAGCGCGACTTCGTAGGCGAACAGCGCGGGCTGGGTGAACTCGGTCCGGTCCAGCACGCCGGTTTCGGCAGCGCCGACCTGCTGGCCGGTGAACATCACCTGCTTCAGCGAACCACCCAGTAGCGGGTCGAACTGCGCACACACCTCGTCCAACGCGGCGGCGAAGGCCGGGAATGCCTCGGCCAGTTCACGTCCCATTCCGGCCCGCTGTGCGCCTTGCCCGGTGAACAGGAAGGCCGCCTTGCGCGTGACCGCCTGCCCCGTCGTCACGCCCGCGGCGGCGCTCGCCGATCCGTGTTCCGCCAGCGCTGCCAGTCCGGTGAGCATGGCGTCCCGGTCGCCGGCGACCACCGTGCCCCGCCAGTCCAGCCGGGCGCGGGTCGTCAGCAGCGAATAGGCGATCTCGTCGACGGTCAGACCGGGGTGTTCGGTCACCCATTCCCGCAGTTTGCCCGCCTGCGCACGCAGGCCGTCCTCGGTTTTCGCCGAGACCAGCCAGGCGGAGACATCGGACGCCACAGCCTTCGCACCCTGATCGGGAGCCTCGTCCACCGCGTCGGCCGCGGCCTCCTCCAGTGCGGGGGCCTCTTCCAGGATCAGATGCGCGTTGGTGCCGCTGGCGCCGAAGGAGGACACACCGGCGCGGCGCACCCGCTCCCCCGCCGGCCACGGTTCTGCCGCGGTGAGCAGCCGCACCGAGCCCGCCGACCAGTCCACGTGCGGGGTCGGAGCGTCGACATGCAATGTCGCGGGCAATGTTTCGTGCCGCAGCGCCTGCACCATCTTGATCACGCCGCCGACACCGGCCGCGGCGGAGGTGTGCCCGATGTTCGACTTGAGCGAGCCGAGGCGCAGCGGAGCTCCGACGCGTCCGCGACCATAGGCGGCGATCAGCGCCTGCGCCTCGATCGGGTCGCCGAGGGTGGTGCCGGTGCCGTGCGCTTCGACGACATCGACGTCGGCGGGTGTCAGACCGGCATTGGCGAGGGCCTGCGCGATGACCTTTTCCTGCGACGGACCGTTCGGTGCGGTCAGGCGATTGCTGGCGCCATCCTGGTTGATCGCGCTGCCGCGGATGACCGCGAGGACGGGGTGGCCGAGACGGCGGGCGTCCGACAGTCGCTCGATCGCGAGCATGCCGAGGCCCTCGGAGAATCCGGTCCCGTTCGCCGCTGCCGCGAAGGCTTTGCACCGCGCGTCCGGGGACAGTGCGCGCTGGCGGCCGAAGGCGATCAGCAGGGCCGGGTCGGACATTACCGTGACGCCACCGACCAGGGCGAGCGAGGTGTCGCCCTGTCGCAGCGCCTGGCACGCGAGGTGCAGGGCGACCAGCGACGACGAGCACGCGGTGTCCACCGAGAGCGCAGGACCCTTGAAACCGAAGGTGAAGGCGACCCGGCCGGAGAGGATGCTGGAGGAAACACCCAGGTAAGCATGGCCTTCCGCCTCGGCGGTCAGACCAGGCGAACCCACACGGGGGCCGTAATCCTGATGGATCACACCGGCGAACACACCGGTGTCGCTACCGCGCAGCGACACCGGATCGATCCCGGCGTCCTCCAGGGCCTCCCAGGCCGCTTCCAGGAACAGGCGCTGCTGCGGATCCATCGCCAGGGCCGCGCGCGGGCCGATCCCGAAGAATCCGGCATCGAAATCGCCTGCCGCATCCAGGAATCCGCCTTCGCGGGTGTAGATGGTGCCCGGCGTATCGGGGTCGGTGTCGAACAGCCGCTCGAGGTCCCAGCCGCGGTCGGCCGGGAAGGGCCCGATGGCGTCGGTGCCGGTGGCGACCAGATCCCACAGCTGCGCGGGAGTTTCGACCCCGCCCGGATAGCGGCAGCTCATGCCGACGATCGCGATCGGTTCGCCGGCCCGGTCTTCCAGATCCTGGATGTGCTTCTTGGCGGCGCGGAGGTCTCCGGTGAGCTTGCGCAGATACCGGCTGAGCCGTTCCTCGTTGCTGGTGCCGGGGTTGCTCATGCTGGGCCAAACTCCTCGTCGATCAGATCCAAGAGCTCACTGTCGGATAGCGCAGTGTCGGAATCGAATTCGAGATCGTCGTAGCCGCTGCGCGACCACGTGCCGCCCAGGTGGGCGACGAGGCGCTCATTGACGCCCCGCAATCCGGTGACGATCTCGTCGTTGTCGCTGCCACTGGCGATGATTCGCTCGAGCAGTGCCTCGAGCCGCGCCAAGTCGTCGGCCGTCGCCGACGCCGGTTGCGCCGGCACCGTCACCACGGTCTGCGCCAGCAGGTAGTCGGCGACATCAGCCGCCGTCGGATAGTCGAATACCAGGGTCGAGGGCAGCGACAGCCCCGTCACCTTCGCCAGCCGGTTACGGAATTCGACGCCGCCGAGAGAATCGAAACCGAGTTCGTTGAAGCCTCGATCGGGTCCGATGTCGTCGGCCGAGCCGTAGCCCAGCACCGCCGCCACATGCTCCCGCACCAGGTCCAGGACGAACCCGCGGCGCTTCGCCTCCGCCACACCGTGCAGACGGTCCCCGAGCGACTGCACACCGCTCGGTGCGAAGGCCGACCTCGCGCGTGTGCGAACGAATCCGCGCAGCACCGCGGGCACCGGACCGGAATGCGATTCCATGCGCAGTTTGTCGGTATCCAGCTGCACCAGCACCGACACCGGTTCCGCCGTGGTCAGCGATTCGTCGAACAAACGCAGGCCCTCGGCGCGATCCAGCGGGGCCAGGCCCAATCGCTCCAGCCGGTTCATGGCGGCACGATCCAGGACGCCGGTCATGCCGATGTCCTGCTGCCACGGCCCCCAGGCGAGCGCGAGTGCCGGCAGTCCCGCGGCGCGGCGCTGCACCGCGAGGGCGTCCAGGAAGCTGTTCGCGGCAGCGTAATTCGCCTGTCCGGCCGAGCCGATCAAGCCGGCGATCGATGAGAACATCACGAACGCCGACAGCTTCATGTCCCGGGTGAGCTCGTGCAGAGTCCACGCCGCCTCGGCCTTGGGGGCGAACACCCGGTCGATCTGGTCACCGGTGAGCGTGTGGAACGCGCTGTCGTCGAGCACGCCCGCGGTGTGGACGACACCGGTGAGCGGATGCTCCACGGGCACGGCGGCCAGCAACTCCCGCAACGCGTCGCGATCGGTGACATCGCAGGCGACGATCCGTACCTCGGCACCGGATCGGGACAGTTCCGCCACGAGTTCCGTTGCGCCGTCCGCACTCTCGCCACGACGTGAGACGAGCAGCAGGTGTCGTACCCCGTGTTCGGCGACCAGGTGACGGGCCAGCAGCGCGCCCAATCCCCCGGTACCGCCGGTGATCAGCACCGTCCCGGGACCGAACGACACCTGCTCGGCCGCCGAGGATGTCAGCGCCTGGAGTCGTGGCACCAGGACACCATTGCCCCGCACCGCCGCCTGCGGTTCCCCGGTCGCGATCACGGCTCGGATGGAATCGGCCGAAAGGTGCTGCGCACCAGCGGATTCCTCGGCATCGAGCAGCACGATCCGCCCCGGATACTCGGTCTGGGCGCTTCGTATCAGACCCCATACCGCGGCCGATCCGGTATCCGGCGTCTCTCCGGGCAGCGCTGCCGCCCGGCCGGTCACCACGACCAGCTGCGACCGCGCGAATCGCTCGTCGACCAACCAGTCCCGCATCACGCGCCGGGCGGTATCGACCCGATCGCGGGCGGAGGGCTGCGAACCATCATGCAGCGCAGCGGCTTCGGACCACACTACGACGTCCGGAACGATCGGAGCCGAGGCGAGTGCCGCCAGATCCGGGTACTGCTCATCGATTCCGGGCACGTGCCCGGCCCCGAGCACGGCCGTGCTCCCGGCCGGGGCATCGTCGGGCACCCCCGCGGGTGCCCAGCGCAACCCGTACCGTGCCGCGCGTCCGCCCGGCAGCGCGGCCCGGAACTGCTGGACGTCGTAGGAGCGCATCAGCACTTCGTCGATGCTGACCACCGGGTTGCCGTCCTGGTCGACGGCCACGACGGAAATCGCCTCACTGCTGCGCTGGATGGCCATCACCCGCAGCCTCGTCACCGTGGATGTGGTGTGGAATTGCGTTCCGCCCCACCGGAACAACAGCTTGCCCTCGGAGGCGTCGCCCTGGTGGTCCGGCCAGATCAGGCAGGCGAGTCCGGCATGCATCACCATGTCGAACAGCGCCGGATGCAGCTGGAACCGGTCGGCTGGGGTGTCCTCGGTCAGGGCGACCTCGGAGAAGACCGTGTCGCCGCTGCGCCAGGCGGCCTCGATGCCGAAGAACGCGGGTCCCCATTCCAGTCCGGCAGCACGCGCCACCTGAGCCGGAATCCATTCGGGGTCCACCGGTTCGGCGTCGGCGGGCGGCCAGGAACCGGCGCGCACCATGTCCACCAGCCCGATGTCGATCAACTGCCGGGCGCTCAGCACGCCGCTGGCATTGCGGGTCCACTCGCCGCCGGCGGCGTCGCCGGTCAGGCGGTAGTGGAAGGTGAACGATCGGCGTCCCTCGGCGTCCGGTTCTCGCACCAGGACCTGGAGTTCGACCTCGCCGTCCGCCGGCGGGAGGATCGGCGCCTCGAGGGTGAGCTCCTCCACGGCGTCGCAGCCGATGCGGCGGCCCGCGACCAGCAGCATCTCCATGAGCGCGGCGCTCGGGACGAGCACCACACCGTAGGTGGTGTGGTCGGCGATCCACGGATCGGTGCGCAGCCCGAGCCGCCCGGTGAACAGCCACTCGTCGCGGTCGGCCACTCGCACCACATCGGTGAGCAGCGGATGGTCCGAGGAAGCGTTGCGGGGCTCGTCGAGACTGGGCTCGAGCCAGTACCGCCGATGGTCGAAAGCGTAGGTGGGCAGGGCGATTCGTGCCACCGAACGGGCGGCGAACAGCTGATTCCAGTCAACCGCCACCCCGGCGTTGTGCGCCTGGGCGAGCATCGTCAGGAACTGTTCGACCTCGTCGTGGTCCCGGCGGGCCGCCGCGGCGACCACCGATCGGGCCTCGGCCTCCGCGGGGAGCGTCTGCCGGGTCATCGCCGCCAGCACCGCGTCGGGGCCGATTTCGAGGAATCGGCGCACGCCCGACGCGGTCAGCGTCTCGACGCCGTCGGCGAAGCGCACTGCGGCGCGCACCTGTGACACCCAGTACCCGGGAGCCAGGATCTCGTCGCCTGCGATCCGGCCGGAAACGTTCGACACCAATGGAATCCGCGGCGCATTGAACGTTACGCGCGCGGCGAGGATCTCGAACTCGGCCAGCATCGGCTCCATCCGAGGGGAATGGAACGCGTGCGACACCCGCAACCGGCTCGTCTTGCGTCCCTGCTCGGTGAACCGCCGATCGATCTCGTCGACTGCGTCCTCGTCACCCGAGACCACCACGGCCGCAGGCGCATTCACCGCGGCCACCGATACCTGGTCGCCGAATCCGGCGATCATGGCAGCGACCTCGGTCTCGGTCGCGGCGACAGCGAGCATCGCACCGCCCGCGGGCAGCGCCTCCATCAGTCGCCCGCGGGCCGCAACCAGCTCGCAGGCGTCCGCCAGGGACCACACACCGGCGACATACGCTGCCGCCAGCTCGCCGATCGAGTGCCCGATCACCAGGTCCGGGACGAGACCGAAGGACTCCAGGAGCCGGTACATCGCCACTTCGAAGGCGAACAGCGCAGGCTGGGTCAGTCGGGTCCGATCCAAGGTGCCGGTCTCGGCGGCGACTCCGTGATCGTCGATCAGGTGTCCGGTGAACATCACCTGCTTCAGGGAGCATCCGAGCAGAGGATCGAACCGGGCGCACACCTCGTCCAAGGCGGCGGCGAACACCGGGAAGGCGGCGGAGAGACCCGCGCCCATGCCGACCCGCTGCGCACCCTGACCGGTGAAGAGGAAGGCGGTCTTCCCAAAGCCCACTGTGCCGGAAACCACTCCGGCAGAGGCGGATCCGGCGGCCAGCTTCGCGAGGCGCGCCAAAAGTTCGTCGCGATCACCGCCGAGGACCGCTGCCCGCCACTCGTGCCGCGCACGTGTCGTGACGAGCGAGTAGGACACGTCCGCCGCATCGGCGCCGGGGTGATCGATCAGCCACCGATGCAGTTTCGCCGCCTGCGCGCCCAGGGCGTTCTCGCTCTTGGCCGACATCAGCCACGGCAGCATCGTGCGCGGGTGGTCGGCGGCCGGCGACGAGACGACCGGTGCGGTCGGTGCTTCCTCCAGGATCAGGTGGGCGTTGGTGCCGCTGACTCCGAACGACGACACACCGGCCCGGCGGGCCATTCCCCCGGCAGGCCAGGGTTCCGGGCGGGTCAGCAGGCGCACCGCCCCGGCCGACCAATCCACGTGCGGGGACGGCGTTTCCGCGTGCAGGGTCGGGGGCAGGGTCTCGTGGCGCAGCGCCTGCACCATCTTGATCACGCCGCCGACACCGGCGGCCGCGACGGTGTGACCGATATTCGATTTGATCGATCCCAGGCGCAGCGGCTCGCGGTCGCCGCGATCCTGCCCGTAGGCGGCGATCAACGCGTTGGCTTCGATGGGATCACCCAGCGGGGTGCCGGTCCCGTGCGCTTCCACCGCATCCACGTCGGCGGGTGTGAGCCCGGCATTCGCCAGGGCCTGCGCGATCACTCGCTCCTGCGACGGGCCGTTCGGCGCGGTCAAGCCATTGCTGGCACCGTCCTGATTGACCGCGCTCCCGCGAATGACGGCCAGGATGTCGTGGCCCAGCCGCCGCGCGTCCGACAGCCGCTCCAGGACCAGGACACCCACGCCCTCGGCGAAGGCCACACCGTCGGCCGCGGCGGAGAACGCCTTGCAGCGGCCGTCCGGCGACAGCCCGCGTTGCCGCGCGAAATCCACGGAGAGATAAGGGGTTGCGGCCACGGTGACGCCGCCCGCCAACGCCAGCGACGTCTCGCCCTGACGCAATGCCTGACACGCCAGGTGCAGCGCGACCAATGAGGACGAGCAGGCGGTATCGATGGTGACCGCCGGGCCCTCGAGGCCGAACACGTAGGCCACGCGGCCGGAGACGACGGAGTGGGTGGTGCCGGTCAGCCGGAATCCCTCCAGGTCGCCGGTGACGTTGTCGACATAGCCCGAGGCGCACGCGCCCGCGAAAACGCCGGTATCGCTGCCGCGCAACGTGATCGGGTCGATGCCGGATTCCTCCAGCGCCTCCCAGGAGGCTTCCAGCAGCAATCGCTGCTGGGGGTCCATCGCCAGGGCCTCGCGCGGGCTGATCCCGAAGAAGCCGGCGTCGAAATCTCCGGCGTCGTCGAGGAATCCGCCGCCTCGGCTGTAGACCGTTCCAGGCTTGTCCGGATCCTGGTGGATCAGGCGCTCGAGATCCCAGCCGCGATCGTCCGGGAATTCCGTTGTTGCATCGATCCCGGACCGGACCAGATCCCACAACTGCTCCGGGGTGCGGACGCCGCCGGGGAATCGGCAACTCATGCCGACGATCGCGATGGGCTCGTCCACGCGGGCACGGCGCGAGACGCGGGTCGGCCTGGAACCGGACTCGGTTCCCTCGATCTTGCTGTGCAGCAGGGCAGCGACCGCCGCGGCGGTGGGGTGGTCGAAGACCAGGGTGGACGGTAGTTGGACACCGGTGGCCTTCGACAGCCGGTTACGGAATTCGACGCCGCCGAGCGAGTCGAATCCCAGGGCGTCGAATCGTTCGGTGGGACTGATGTCTTCGGCAGAACCGTGTCCGAGCACGGCTGCCGCGTGCTCGCGGACCAGGTCGAGCACCACCTCGGCGCGTTCGGCCTCGGGCACCCGGCTCAGGCGCGCGCCCAGCGAACTCGACGGGGCCGCAGCCTGAGTCGTGGTGCGGGGCAGAAAACCGCGGAGTACCGACGGCACGGCGCCGTTGCCGGCTTCGCGGCGCAGTTCGGCCGGGTCGAACCGAATCGCCGCCAGGTGCGCGGCGGTGCGGCCGGTGGCCGCATCGAACAGCCGCAGACCTTCGTCGTGCCCGAGCGGGTGCAGGCCGAGCCTTTCCCAGCGGGCGAGGGCGCTGCGGTCCAAGCCGCCGGTCATGCCACCGGCGGAGTTCCAGGGCCCCCAGCCCAGGGACATCGCGGGCAGCCCTTCGGCTC
This sequence comes from Nocardia sp. NPDC046763, assembly GCF_040645495.1. NCBI lineage: Bacteria > Bacillati > Actinomycetota > Actinomycetes > Mycobacteriales > Nocardiaceae > Nocardia > Nocardia sp. NPDC046763. Next base: position 33,297 of record NZ_JBEYYI010000009.1, read on the forward strand.
GGCGACGGTGCGCCAGGGCGTCGAGGAAGGCGTTGGCCGCCGCGTAGTTGCCCTGTCCCGCCGAACCGATCGTTGCCGCGACCGACGAGAACAGCACGAACGCGGACAGGTTCCGGTCACGGGTGAGATCGTGCAGGTGCCATGCGGCGGTGGCCTTCGCGGTGAACACGCGCCGCAGTTGCTCGGCGGTCAGGCCGGCGAGGGTGCCGTCGTCGAGGACGCCCGCCGTGTGGACCACGCCCGTCAGTGGATGATCGGCGTCGAGGGAATCCAGCAGCGAGGCGACGGCTTCCCGGTCGCCCACATCGCAGGCCGCCACCCGGACGGCAGCACCGGCTTCCGACAGCTCGCGCATCAATTGGGTTGCGCCGAGGGCGGTTTCACCGCGCCTGGACACCAGCACCAGATGGCGGACGCCATGCTCGGTGACCAGATGCCGGGCCAGCAGTGCGCCGAGGCCACCGGTGCCGCCGGTGATCAGGACGGTGCCGGTGCCGGTGCCGAACGAGGATCCGGGCTCGGCGTCGTGGCCGGCTCGCGTCTTCGCCAGCCGGGGCACGAGCAAGACTCCGGCGCGCACCGCGACCTGGGGCTCGCCTGTCGCGATCACTGCGGCGACCAACGCCTGGTCGGCAACAGGCGCGTCGGCCGACGGGTCGGCGTCGAGGAGAACGAACCGGCCCGGGTATTCGGTTTGGGCGCTGCGCATCAGGCCCCAGACGGCTGCCGCGGCGAGATCCGGTGTCTCGCCGTTCAGCGCGGCGCCGTTCGCGGTCACCACGACCAGTCGAGTGTCGGCCAGACGTGGTTCCGCGAGCCAGGACTGTACCGTCTCCAGCACCGATTCCAGGTAGCCACCGACGGCCGCGGGATCGCCGACCGCGACGCCTGCTTGCGGACGCCAGGTCACGACATCCGGAATCGATTGTGCCGCAGCGAGTTCCGATGGGTTCGGTGAGTGGGTGTCGATTCCGGTGACCGGCGCCGAACCGAGCACGGCCATCCGGTCCGCGCCGGGACCCGGTGTCGCTGCCGCCGTCGGCGACCACTGGATGTCATAGAGGTCGGCGTCATCAGCGGCGAGGGTGCCGCGCATCTGTTTCACGTCATAGGGACGCATGACGACCGCGTCGACGGAGACCACGGGCCGCCCCGAATCGTCAACGGTCGCAACGGAGATCGTCTCCGGACCGCTCTCGACGGCGATGACCCGCAGTGTCGTCGCCTTGACCAGCGGCTGGTGTAGTCGCGCACCTCCCCAGCGGAACAGCAATCGGCCGGTGTCGGGGTCGCTGTCCTGATCGCGCCAGATGAGCCCGGCCAGCCCGGCGTGCATCACCAGGTCGAGCAGAGCCGGATGCAGATCGAACCGCTCCGGTTCGGGCGCGGCGGCCGTGTTCAGGGTGATCTCGGAGAAGACGGCCCCGTCCCGCTGCCAGGCGGCGTCGACGCCGAGGAACGCCGGGCCGTATTCGAGTCCGGATCCCTTCGCGATCCGCTCGGGAATCCATGCGGTGTCGAGGGTTTCGGCGTCGGCCGGCGGCCATGCCTCGTCTCGCAGCTGGTCCAGCAGGGCGTCATCGCCGTCCCAGGACGGGGCCAGGACACCACTGGCGTTGCGCACCCATTCGCCCGCGCGGCCGGCCTTGCGGAAGTAGAAGCTGAACTGGCGTCGCCCGGTCGGGTCCGGCTCCTGCACCGCTACCTGGAGTTCGACCTCGCCGGTTTCCGACGGGAGGATCGGAGCCTCCAGGGTCAGCTCCTCGACGACGCCGCAATCGATCCGGCTGCCCGCGACGAGCAGGAACTCGACCAGGGTCGCGCTGGGCAGCACCACGGTGCCGTAGGTCATGTGGTCGGCGACCCACGGGTCGGTGGGCAGCGAGAACCGGCCGGTGAAGACGAACTCGTCCTTACCGGCCACCGGGACCACACCGGTGAGCAAGGGGTGAGCCTGGGGGTCCCCGGTGGCTTCGCGGCGCGGCGGCAGCCAGAATCGCTGATGCTGGAAGGCATAGGTGGGCAAGGGAATTCGCCGGGTCGACCGACGACCGAGCAGGGGTGTCCAGTCCACCCGCACACCGGCGGCGTGAGCGTGCGCCAGCATCATCGAGAGCTGTTGGGGCTCATCGTGACCACGGCGCGCGGCCGCAGCCACCACCGACGCGGACTCAGCGTCGTCGGGAAGGGTCTGCCGGGTCAGCGCCGACAGCACCGCGTCGGGGCCCACCTCCAGGAATCGGCGCACCCCCGAGTCGATCAGCGTCTGGATACCCGGCGCGAATCGCACCGCGCCCCGCACCTGGCGAACCCAGTAGGCGGGCTCCATGATCTCGTCCCCGGCCAGCTGACCGGAGACGTTCGATACCACGGGAATCCGGAGCGGGTTGTAGGTCAAATCCTGTGCGACGGACTCGAATTCGGCCAGCATCGGCTCCATTCGATGCGAGTGGAAGGCGTGGCTGACCCGCAGCCGTGACGTCTTCGCGCCTCGCTCGGCGAATCGGGCCTCGATCTCGGCGACGGCGTCCTCGTCACCCGAGACCACCAGGGCCTGCGGCGCATTCACCGCGGCGACCGACACGCGGCCGGGATAACCGGCGACGACCTCGTTCACCTCGAATTCGGGCGCTCCGATGGCCAGCATCGCGCCGCCCTCGGGCAGCGCGCCCATGAGACGGCCGCGCGCCGCCACCAATCGGCCAGCATCCTCCAGCGACCACAGACCCGCGACGTACGCGGCCGCGATCTCGCCGATCGAATGACCGATCACCACGTCCGGGATGACGCCGAACGACTCCAGCAGGCGGTACAACGCCACCTCGAAGGCGAACAAGGCGGGCTGGGTGAACTCCGTGCGATCCAGGACGGCGGTACCGCCATCTGCGGAACCGCTGAACATGACGTCCCGGAGCGAGCACTCCAGCAACGGATCGAAGTGGGCGCACACCGAGTCCAGCGCGTGCGCGAACACCGGGAACGCCTCGTACAACCCGGCTCCCATGCCGATCCGCTGCGCACCCTGCCCCGTGAACAGGAAGGCCGTCGTCCCCGCGCCGACGGCACCCGTGACGACACCGGCGCCGGTCCCCGATTCGGCGAGATTCGCCAGACGCTCGAGCAACTCGGCGCGATCGCGACCGAGGACCACACCGCGCGAATCCAGCTGCGCTCGCGAATTCGCCAGCGCCTCGACCACATCCGCGATGTCGATTTCGGGGCGCTCGGACAGCCAGGCGCCCAACCGGCCGGCCTGTGCGCGCAGACCCGCCTCCCCCTTGCCGGACACCAGCACGGGGATGAGCGGTGCGGTACTGCCCGGCTGACCCTCGGCGGCCACCATCGGAGTGGCGGGCGCTTCCTCGAGGATCACGTGCGCGTTGGTGCCGCTGATCCCGAACGACGACACACCCGCGCGGCGCACCCGATCGCCCGCGGTCCACGGTTCGGCCTCGGTCAGCAGGCGCACCGCGCCCGCGGCCCAATCCACGTGCGGCGACGGCGTTTCGGCGTGCAGTGTCCGCGGCAACCGCTCGTGCCGCAGCGCCTGCACCATCTTGATCACACCGGCCACACCGGCGGCGGCCACGGCATGGCCGATATTCGATTTCAAGGAGCCGATCCGCAGCGGTTCGCGCTCGCCGCGATCCTGACCGTAGGCCGCGATCAACGCCTGGGCCTCGATCGGATCGCCCAGGGCCGTGCCGGTTCCGTGCGCCTCCACCGCGTCCACGTCGACCGCCGTGATGCCCGCATTGGCGAGGGCCTGGGCGATCACCCGCTCCTGCGACGGACCGTTCGGTGCGGTCAGGCCGTTGCTCGCGCCGTCCTGGTTGACGGCGCTACCGCGAACCACGGCCAGGACATGGTGGCCGAGACGCTGCGCGTCCGACAGTCGCTCGAGGACGAGCACACCCGAGCCCTCCGACCACGCCACACCATCGGCGGCCGCCGAGAACGCCTTGCACCGGCCGTCCGGCGACAGGCCGCGCTGGCGGGCGAAGTCCACGTACAGATACGGGCTGGCCGCGACGGTCACGCCACCGGCGAGCACCAGCGAGCTGTCGCCCTGGCGCAGCGCCTGGCACGCCAGATGCAACGCCACCAGCGACGACGAGCACGCCGTATCCACCGTCACCGCCGGGCCCTCCAGGCCGAACGCGTACGCGACGCGGCCGGAGATGACACTGTGCGACGTGCCGGTCAGGCGGAAGCCCTCCAGGTCCCCGGCCACCCGGCCGGCGTATCCCGACGAGCAGGCGCCGGCGAAGACACCGGTGTCGCTGCCCCGCAACGACACCGGGTCGATGCCCGCGTCTTCCAGGGCTTCCCAGGAGGTTTCGAGCAGCAGCCGCTGCTGCGGGTCCATCGCCAAGGCTTCACGCGGGCTGATACCGAAGAACCCGGGATCGAAATCACCTGCGCTGCTGAGGAATCCACCGTGACGGGTGTAGACCTTGCCCGGCTTGTCGGGGTCCGGGTCGAACAGCCGGTCCAGGTCCCAGCCGCGATCTTCGGGGAATTCACCGATCGCATCCCGGCCCGCCGCGAGCAGGTCCCACAGGTCCTCGGCGGAACGCACACCGCCGGGGAATCGGGCGGCCATGCCGACGATCGCGATCGGTTCGTCCGTATTCGCGCGCCGTGAGACCCGGCGCTCGCCCCGGCCGGTCCCGGTGACCCGGGCCTGCAGCAGCGCCGCAACCGCATTCGCGGTCGGGTGGTCGAAGATGAGCGACGACGGCAGGGGCACACCGGTGGCGCGCGTCAGGCGATTCTGCAGCTCCACGCCGCTCACGGAGTCGAAGCCGAACTCGGTGAAGGGCAGGTCGGGGTGAATGGATCGGGCCGATTCGTGGCCGAGGATGGCGGCGGCCTGCTCACGGACAAGGTCGAGAACGACGGTGCCGCGCTGATATTCGGGGGTCGCCTGCAGTGTGCGGGCCAGCGGGCTGTCATCCCACGCCTGCTCACCGCCCTCGGGCGTGCGGTCCTCGGTGACCTCGACGATGTCGGTCGTGCCACCGGAAATGGCCGGCGCGCCGGCCCAGAAGTTGCGGCGCTGGAACGCGTACGGCGGCAAGTCGATCCGTGACCCGCCGGAGACCAGCGCACCCGGATCCACCCGAACGCCGGCGCAGTGAGCCTGTGCCAGCGACGCCAGGAAGCGGTCCGGGCCACCCTCGCCACGCCGCAACGAGCCGACAACAGCGACGCTCTCGGCCGCATCGGCGGCCTCGGCGGTCACGCCGATGCCCATCGTGAGCACCGGATGCGGACTCGACTCGATGAATCCGTTGATACCGTCGGCGATCAGCGCGGTGACGGCATCGGCGAATCGCACCGGCTCCCGCAGGGATCGATACCAGTATTCGGCGTCCAGTTCCGCGGTATCCACCCGAGCGGCGGAGACCGTGGAGAAGAACGACACCGACCCGGATTGCGGGCGGATCGGCGCCAGTTCCGCGAGCAGGCGATCACGCAGCCGCTCGACCGCCTTCGAATGCGACGCGTAATCCACCGGAATCTGGCGGGCCCACACACCGTCGCGGGCGCAGGCGGCGAGAAAGTCCTCCATCGCGGGGACATCGCCGGCGATCACGCTCTGCGCGGGTCCGTTCACCGCCGCGAGCGAGAGCCGATCCCCGTACGCCGCCAACCGTTCCCGGACCGCATCCGCGCTGAGCCCGATCGAGGCCATACCGCCCTGACCGGCCAGTTCCTCGGCGACCGCCCGCGAGCGGAGCGCCACCACGCGCGACGCATCGGGCAGCGAGAGTCCACCGGCGACATAGGCGGCGGCGATCTCGCCCTGGGAGTGGCCGATCACCACGTCCGGCTCCACGCCGGCCGCGCGCCACATCCGGGCCAAGGAGACCATCACCGCGAACAGCACCGGCTGCACCACGTCCACGCGATCCAGCGGCGGCGCGCCCGCCTCGCGACGCAGCACCGCGGTCAGCGACCAGTCCACGTACGGCGCAAGCGCCGCTTCACATTCCGCGATCGACTCCGCGAACGCGCCGCCCGCGTCCAGCAGGCCCAGCGCCATGCCCTCCCACTGGCTGCCCTGCCCGGGGAAGACGAACGCGATGCGGCGCTGCCCGGCCCGCCCGATGGCGGGCTCGATCGCCACGGCGGGCGCGGTCGGGTCGGCCAGGGCCGCCAAACCGGCCAGCAGCTCGGAGTGATCCCGCCCGATCACGCTTCCGCGCCACTCCATCTGGGCGCGCGTGGTCAGCAGCGAGTAGGCGACATCGACCGTGGCCGCATCGGGATGGCGGAGCAGCCACTCCCGCAGCCGGGCAGCCTGCGCACGCACACCGGGCTCGCTGCGGGACGACACCACCCACGGCACCGCCTCGCCGTCGGCCGTGGACGCGGCGGACCCGACAGCGGGCGCCTCCTCCACGATCACGTGGGCATTCGATCCACCCATGCCGAACGACGACACAGCCGCCCTGCGCACGTCGGTCACGGGCCAGTCCTCGGTGCCCGTCACCACTCGTAAACCCCAGTCCCCGAGCGGAATTCGCGGATTCGGCGTTTCGAAGTTCAGGCTGGCCACCAGTTCCCGGCGGGACAGACAGAGCACGGTCTTGATCAGGCCCGCGATACCGGAAGCGCCTTCCAGATGCCCGATATTCGTCTTGACCGATCCGACCGCCAGCGGGGCGTCCTGCGCCCGGCCCACACCGTAGGTCTCGCCGAGCGCGGCGGCCTCCACCGGATCACCGGCGGGTGTCCCGGTGCCGTGCAATTCGACGTACTGCACCGACGGCGCCTCGACGCCCGCCGCGGCCAGGGCATCGCGAATCGCCGCGGCCTGCGCATCCCGGCTCGGGGCACTCAGCACCCGGCGCTCGTTGCCGGTGTTGATCGCGCTGCCGCGGATGACGCCGTGAATCCGGTCGCCGTCGGCGACCGCCTGCGCCAGTGGCTTCAGCAGCACCATGCCGCCGCCCTCGCCGCGCACGAACCCGTCGGCCCGCGCGTCGAAGGTGTAGCAGGCGCCGAGCGCCGACTGCGCGCCGAACTGCTCGATCCGCTCACCGCTCGTCGGCGACAGAATCAGGTTCAGGCCCCCGGCCAGCGCCACGTCGCTCTCGCCGCTGCGCAGGCTCTCACACGCCAGATGCACCGCCACCAGCGAGGATGCCTGGGCGCTGTCGACGACGATGCTCGGGCCGCTGAAACCGAAATAGTTCGAGACGCGGTTCGCGATGATGCCGCGCCCGACCCCCCACAGCGAGTGGCGGCTGATGCCCGGACCGCCCCGGGAGGCCAGGATTTCGGCGAAATCGCTTCCGGTGCAGCCGAGGAACACACCGCACCGCCGGGCCTCCCGCGCCGTGGCGGCCAGGCCCGCGTCCTCCAGCGCCTCCCAGCTCAGCTCCAGCGCCAGCAGCTGCTGCGGATCGAGCGCCCGTGCCTCATTCGGCGAGACCCCGAAGAAGTCCGCATCGAACTCCCCTGTGGTGTCGACGAATCCGGCCCGCTCGCTAATGCTCCCCCTGCCCTCGGGAGCCGCGCCGATGGCGGCGCGCCCCTCCGTGAGCAACTGCCAGAAACTGTCGAGATCGGCCGCCCCCGGCATCCTGCAAGACATACCCACGATAGCGACGGCAAACGCCGATCCGGTCACCTCTGGAAATCCTTCCTCATGGCACGCACCCAATTCGCGCCCTCATCCACCGCCGGACGGTCGAAGACGACCGCGGCCAACAAGTTCCGTTCTTCTACCCTGGCCAACCCGCGGCCAAACGCCATCGCGCCGAGCGCTCGGCGTCCGGATCCAGTCGACACCATGCCGACGACACAGATGATTCCTCTTTCGACACAACGGATTTCGATGCGACAGCGACCTAGAGAAGAGCCCGCATGATATGCGGTGCTTCCACCGGGACCCTGGCCGAGGAGATGTTTCAGACCAGGTCAACTGACCCAGCTGTGCCGCCGGGCTCAGTGCAACAATTGATCAGCAATGATGCTGAAGACTGCCACGCTACGTGGCCATGCCAACCGAATGAGGCATGTGTACCAGGGGTTTTCGAGCGGCGTGGGTCATCGTACTGAACAGTAGTTCGAACGATCTTGACTTGTCAATCGCCCAAATGCCCCTGAAACCAATGGCAGCACAGCCGAGGCAACCCACCCCACCCACACCCGAGGGCGGCAATGAAAACCGCACCTTTTTGCACTTTATTACCCTGCCGCACAAACGATTTCGAACGCATGTCGAAATAATTGCCGTCCCATGACCGCCGCCGCGGGCAGGCGGGTCCAACCGGCACGTCGAGCGCCTACGCCACACCCCCGGCGGCGCATGGAACCGACATAGCCCGCGCAGGCATCCGACCACCTCGCCACCGAGGGATCATGAGCCACACCGAAGCCTCGGATCACTCTCCGCACGCCCGCCCGACGCCGAGACCATCCAGGACGACGGGACCACACGGCGCATGCAACCCGAGCACCAGATGACCCCAACACCGGCGCCCACCCGCCCCCGCCAAGTGGGCCGCGCTACCCCACCACACGCCACGTACCAGCCGATTTGGATGTTCGGGGGGGTCCTGGGGTAATCTCATCGAGCACAAGCGAGAGCGAATGCAACGGGCTGTGGCGCAGCTTGGTAGCGCACTTGACTGGGGGTCAAGTGGTCGCAGGTTCAAATCCTGTCAGCCCGACCAAGAACCCCCTTCCGACCAAGGTCGGAAGGGGGTTCTTTGTTATTCAACTACTCTTCCACGCCTCACCGACGCTGCACTCTTGGACAAAGATGCGTTCGCACCAGATCTCGAAGAGGCCGTCGTGGCCGAACCCACTGGCAACCCGCATGACCGTGACAGCGCGGTCTACGCGACCGTAGTCGGCCCCAATATCTACAAGGCACTCGTAGGCTGCTCGCTGAACATCGGCACCCACCTTCCTGTCTTTTGTCGACGCGCCCTTCATCGGCCATGTCCGCGCCGCAGCTGTGGACGGTCGGTCTCACGCGGGTCTCATCCGAGCCACGGCGACCGCACCAACTCCGCCCATTCGTCCCATCTGGGTGTCCAGCCCTTCCGAGTCAATCCATCAGCGTATGGTCCATCGCGGAGCTGAACGTGACCGCACCAAGCTTGCGGACTGGGAAGCGTACCGATCCGAAGTACTGGAGTCCGGGATCGATGAGTGCGCCAGCGCGGTAGTCGATTACGTCCTGCGGAACGAGCCCGTGCATACCCGATTCAGCTGACTCCTAGATATGGTGTCTCGTGAGGTTGGGTCCCACCGGCAGGCCATCGAGGCAGCCGTCGGCACGTGGCCCAGTGAGACGCAGCTTCAATCAGAAATCGTTTTGGTGGCCACGCCCGTGATCAGCGGTCGGACAATCGGGGGCATTCCCCGCCACGACGTTTCCTGCACGTCTTCGAGATCCAGACCGCACGCCCGGATTAGCTCGAGGGTGGCGCGGTTGCAGTGGCAGCCCTCTGCGAACTGGCGCCACGGGCCGGCGAGGCGGTCTTGCCAATAGGAAAGTCGCGGCGACTCGGAACGGACGTGCTCGAGAAACAGCAGCTGGCCGCGGGGGCGCAACACGCGCCCGATCTCCTGCAACACCGGATCTGGGTCATCGACGGTGCACAACACGAGCGTTGAGACGACCGTATCCACGGTTTCATCCGCGAACGGTAGTTGTTCCGCCGATGCGTTGAGCACACGTGCGCGACGTCGACTGCGACGCAGCCTTTGCGCCAACCGCGTACGCATCGCGGCCTCCGGTTCCGTCAAGATCAGCTCGTCAAGGCCGTCAGGGTAGTACCCCAGGTTAAGGCCGGTACCGCTGCCAAGCTCGACAGTCCGCCCCCTTGCACGGCTGAGCAAATTTCGCCGACGAGCGCCCATACCCGCCCTCTCGCCCACCCACAGCAGAGGGTCATACAGCGCCGCGAAAACCCGGGCCCACAGGTCCGAGCCCTTCACCGCTCCCGCCGGGACGGCGCCACTGCTCACAGACTCGACAGTACGCCAGCGGGCATCATCGCATAAGCCCAGCTCGCTGACCGGGGTCCCGACCTCGCCGAAAATCCAACGCAGCCGGATGCGCGCGGAAGGCACTGCGGTAGTGCGCCTTCCGTTTACCGCAGCTGGTGTCCGGATTTCACAACCCCAGTGAAGCCAGCGCAGTGGTCCAGTCCGCCGCGATGGCTGCCTGGGCGGCGGCGAGGGTGACTTTCCGGCCGCATACCGCAGCGTTGAGGGTGTTCTCGATCGGGTCTTTCGGGTTGTTCACACCGTGGCCGGGCTGGTGATCGGGCGAGGGGGCTCGATCCAGAGGTTACGTGGGTCGTTGGGATCGCCACCGAGTTCCAGCGCGATCAGATGGTCGTACTCGGCATCGGCTCTGCTGCCGGTGTAGCCGTAGGAGGCGGCGTTGGCCTTCTCCTCGGGGCTGGTGATCGCTTGCGGCGTCCGAATCGATTGGGCATAACCGCCCTGACAGATCGTCGAGTCCTCGGTGACCAGTGGAACCCAACCTCGTACGCGCATCCATCGTCGCGTCTCTGGCGTTGCTGACAAACGGTGTCACGCGTCGAGCGCGATTCTGCCGGCTGACTGTTCATCAGGTGAGGCCTCGGCCGCGCAGCGGCGTTCCAGGTCTAGAAGTTTCCAGTCGCGACCTCCTTCGACACCGCCTTCTCCACCTCCGTTTGGGCCAGCAGCCGTTTCAGGGTGGCGTTCTCCCGCTCGAGGTATTTGAGAGCTTCTTCGCGTTGTCGGCTTTCCGGCCGCCGAACAGGTTGCGCCACCGGTAGTAGGTCGCCTCGGTGACCTGAAGTATCCGGTACACGAAAATCAACATCATCACCACCGGCATCAGCGCCGCGTTGAATATCGCGACCGAAGTCCGGGTGATGTGCTTCAAGTTGCGGCGCAGCATGATCGACGAATCAGCCGGCGGCGCGGAAATGGTACTCATTGTTCAGCAGCCTCCGTGGCGGCGTACCCGGCTAGGGCGAGGAAAACAAGTCAGGGGTGTGAACGGAAACTCACCGGCCTCGAGCGAGTTATCGGCCAACCGATCCAGGAGCGCCCGCAGGAAGCCGCAATTGCTGCGCTGTTCGTGATGAATATGTTGCAGATGGGCTGCCGAGCAAATCACTGACAGTCCGGTCAGAGGCGAACCTCCTGTACTGCGGCTTCGGCTCGTACCTCGAGGATCGCGAGGAGGACCATGCGGCACACGGACATGCCCGACAGGTGTCCGGGAAGCGTCAGTACGGTATGGGCCCTGGCTCGCCGGCATTCCTGGACGAGATCGACGAACGCCGGGGGCAGTGTCGCGTTCTGTGGTGCCGGCTCGTGGAATATGGTGCCCAGCGCATACCCGAGTGATCTGGCGGCGGCTCGCAGTAAGTCGTCGCTGGAATTCGGGTCGCGGTTACTCAGCAGATCGTCGCGCACGTATCCGTAGGCAAGCGGCAATAAAGCAGTCATCGAAGCATCCGGTTTCCCGGTCGGCCGGCCACGAGAGGGTTACCTCCGGCAGCCGGGAATGTGTTTGTCATCTGTACCTGTCGCCACAGGGGCGACATCTGTGCACCCTGTGTCATCGGTCTCGGCATGCAGGCGCGGCTGATCACGCTCACGCGGGAGTAGGCGGGGTCAGAAAGACAAGACACGGCCGGCTACCGAGGTCGCAGCCGCCTCCGGCCGGTGGTTCCCGGACGGAGTCTGGCTGGCGGAACTGGCCGACGTGCGTGATGCCGATCTGGTGGCCCGGGCGGTGGTGGCCAGCTTGGCTATCGTGGATGTGTCGCCGACATCGGGTTGATTGTGTGATCGCATGATGTTGCGATCAGTCGCAATGGGGGGCGCGGGATACACGCCAGAACGCTGGCTGCCGTGGATCGGCGTCGACTTTGAAGACCGGAAACCTGTCCTGACAGGGACTCGGCTGGAAGTACACACGCACAGGCCCGGTGTAGATCAGCGGGACTTCACCTTCGATGTAGGCGTAGACCCATGGGCCCTCGTCGAGTTCGACTATGGCGATCATCAATGGCGTCGACTTGCCGTGCGGATCACTCGCGCGGTACATCCCCCGCCAGGACACGATCGAACCAGCACCGGACGAGGGCACCCACTCGAGATCGTCGGACGCGCAGGCGGAACACGCGGCGGTCAGCGGCGCGAACCGCTGATCGCAGGCCGCGCAACGCCGGATCGTCAACGTGTCTTCGACACAACGGGCGCTGTCGTCGCTGACGCCCTCTGTGTGCTGGGCATTCGGTGGGAACATGAAACCCTCCGTGGAACGGTGCTGGTGGATTCCGTTCAGCATTGTCTGTCCGGAGTACTTCCACGATGGTCGAATGACCTGGGGGCATACCTATTTTTGCTCGAGCGGGGCTTCGTCGGCGCACACGTAACAACAGGTCATTCCACGGATCGCGGCACAGCCCTGGCACGTGCCGGAAGGACGGCGCTCAGTTCAGCTGCTCGGAAAACGACCATCTACGGAAACGATCGTTTCCGCATCCCGGTCAGAGATGCCGGCTGATGTCCATACGCTGGTCAGAACCCATACGACGTCGATGGATGCTGCGGGGCGGCGCCGAACTTCCCACAGGCTATGTGTTTACTGGCCCGACCCCTGCACGGCCTGCCACCGGTACTGCTGAAGCTCGAGCCGTAGGAGCCATTGCGAAGCGCCAGCGAGCTCGTCTCAAATTCGCTTGGGGCGCAGGGCATTCCCGTCGCATTGCAAGGGTCGCACCGACAGGTGCGCACACCTGCGCCATGAACTCGAACTCCTCTACTACGCCACTGCCGCCATCCACAACAGCGGCCAAGTCCCCGGCTATCTGCGCACCCGCCAACGCGCCGAATGAACGACCTACGACACGATCTGGCTGACCGTGACCAAAGACGCCACCGAGGGACAGCACCGCAGCGATCCGAAACTGCACATCACGCAAATGCTGATCATGGGCGAGTTGAACTGGGCCGCAGAACAGTGGCACCGCGCCGAGGTCCGCTAGAGACTGTCATCCGCACAGCACAGTCGTTGATACGCAACAGAATCGCGGCCGCCGATTCGATCAATCCCCTCCCGGGGTTGATGCACACCGGTTTATCTGTCTCCAGCCGGTTGCTCGGAGTGGAGTGCATAGCAGTCGGCTTCGTACTCGACCGGCGGTTTGCGGCCGAGTCGGTGCATGATCCGGGACTGGTTGAACCATCGAACCCAGTCGGCGGTGAGCAACTCGACGTCGGCGAGCCGGTGCAACGGGCCGCGCCGGAACGGTGAGTCGTCCCGGATCGCTTCGGTCTTGTAGAGCCCAATTGTGGTCTCCGCCAATGCATTAGCGTATGCGTCGCACGCCGATCCGATCGAGGCGATCATGCCCGACAGCAGCAGTGTTTCCCCGAGCCGCAGCGACGTGTATCGCGATCCGGCATCGGAGTGGTGAATCGTGTTGCCCGCCAAGGGATGTCCCTGTCTGCGACGGACTGTCGAGGCTTGCCGGATCGCGGAGTTGACGAACGTGGCCTGTTTGCTGGTCGAGCATTCCCAGCCCAGAATCCGCCCGGCGTAGGCGTCGATGACGAATGCGGTGTACACGAATGTGCCCGTGGCCAGGCGGACATAGGTGAAGTCGGCGACGAGCAGCAGGTTCGGGGCCGGGACCCGGAGCTGGCGGTCGACCAGGTCCGGTGCCCGCGAAGCGGTGGGATCGGGTTCGGTGGTGCGGATCTTGTTGCGCCGCACCACCCCTTTCCAGCCGTTGGCCTGCATGAGCCGCTCGACGATGCAACGGGCGACGGGAATCTTCTGCCGTTGCAGCTGCGCCCACATCTTCTCGGCCCCGTACAACGACTCCGATGCGCGGCGGCCCTTTTCGTCGGGTTCGTAGTAGCCGGCCAGGATCTCGGTGACCCTTGTGTCCCACGGCGCCCGTTTCGACGGTGCCCGTCGCGCCCAGGCGTGGAAGGTTCTCGGGGCGATCTTGACACCGTGCTCGGCCAGCGCACGGCAGATCGGAGCGACCCCGAACCGAGCCCGATGCTCGGCGATGAACGCACAAATCAGCGACGTCGCGGGTCGCTCTCCCGCGCGAAGAAACTCGTTGCTGCCTTGAGGATTTCGATGGTCTGCTCCAGCTCGGCGTTCTTACGCTTGAGCTCCCGTGCCTCATCAGATCGAATGTGTCGGCCTCAGTGCCGACGACGCCGACAACCGACCCGGCCGTGCAGCCGAACGCCCCCGAACACGGATCGGGGCGGTGACTTGAGTTTTCGCACTCGAATTACCGCCCCGCACAACCACTTTCAGGCGGGCATGCTCGGGTATCAGATCGGGTAGTACCCCGCGCCGACCCCGGCGCGCGCATTCATATCGTTGACGATCGCCGACATGTTAGGGCCGACTTCGGGACCGAAGCAGGGCACGACCAGGTAGGCGCGCACCATGGCGACCAGCGTCGTGCCGACCACCACGGGCCCACCGGAGTCGCCCTGGGCAACGCACATCTGGGTAGAGGTATTGTCGTTCTGGAAGTTGCCCCAGATGATTCCGCAGGTGTTGCCGGTTGTGCGGCCTTCCTTACAGCCGGTCAGCGGGAACGTCGCGGGCGCGCCGATCTCGGTGATCGTCGTGTTGCCGATCCGGTTGACCGGAATGATGCTGCCCTCATCGAACTGGATGACCGCATAGTCCAGGGCCGCGCCGGGGTTGGAGTAGGCGAAATGCCCGATCACGCCGGCGCCGCGGTCCTGCTCGGCCCACACCTGGGAGCCCTGCTCGCCACAATGCCCGGCGGTCAGGCCGACCAGCCGTCCGGCCGCATCATGGCCGACGGTGGTGACGGTGCAGAGTTCCGTGTTGTCGATGATGATTCCGGAACCGCCCCCGATCACCGGCGGACCGGGATCGGCCTGCACGACCCCCGCGCCCGTCCCGAGCAACGCCGCGCCCAGGGCGCCGGCGCAGGCTGCCCGAGCCACCTTGGCGAGTTTTGTGAGCATGTCCCTCCAAACGTCGCAAGTCCGCACGGTATCAGCGTCGCCGTACTACATCCTGGCGGTTTTCACCTCCGGACGCGTCCATACCGAGGGGATGTTTGCTGGATCGTTGCAGATGCTGGGCCTGAGGGTTCGCGGCGCGCGGCGGTAACAGGCCGTTCGGTGTGGCTGTGGACCCGGGCACGCACACCATCTACACCACCAACTACGACGGCGATTCGGTGTCGGTGATCGAGCCGCGGTACTGAAATGCCCGCCCTTCGTCTGGGGTTCGTAATATCCGCACCAGAACCGGGTCCCCAGCCGCTGCACCGAAATCCACCCGGCCCGGGCCGGGCAGACCTGCTGGCTCGAAGAACCGGCGGCGAACCCTCCGCACCTCAGGGCGTGGAGTTGCCGCGAGCCCGCAACGGACCATTTTCATAATCGTTGGCGGTGGGGCCATCTGGAGCTGCCCGGCTTCGAATCACGTGTTCGTGGTGGCCGGCTGGCGCGGTGCTGCAGATCAGTCCTTCCCTTGCCGAAAACTGAGCAAGAGTCCGAGGAGACCGCTCAACGCATAGCCGGCCGCCCATACCGAAATCACAATGAGCACAATGAAAAGCGGTAGCCAGCTGTTCTTGTCATGATCGACACTCCACCAGACCCCCGTAAACAAAATTGCGCTGATAAACAGCAAGATGTCGCGCAAGCCGGCGTGATAGGAGGCGGCCGCCCTGCGCAGCGGCCGGTACCTGTGGACGGTTGCGACCAGGTCGTCGATGCGGCTATCGATGCTCCGTTGGAGTTCAGCTCGCCGCTCCACGTCCTCCGGAGATAGGCGGTCCAATAGGTCCATATCCTGCTTGATCGCCTTGCGGACATCGGGACCTTTCAGATATCCCGCCGCCGCGCCGAGAGCCAATCCACCGGCAACGGGCGCCAGCCCCAAGGCAAGGTCAGCGACAGCGGGCATACCTTTGTCTCCTTCGACCTTGATGTGCTTGGTCATGGTGCATTTGGTCGTGCTGGACCATATGTTTGCTACGCATTGCGACGTGAGCGGCAAAGGTAACCGTATTGGATCCCTATCCAGTCTTGCCTAACGTCAGGTGCACCCGGCGACCGTGACCTACCGTTCCAACCGCCGGGCATAAGAGGACCTCCGCGCACGCATCTAGCAGCACAAATGGATCGTATGCGATTGGGACCAATTGGGGACAACGCGCCATTCCCTTGTGCGAACATTCCGAGCTTGGTACTCCAGCCGTAGATCGTGATCATGGTTGCCTGGATCGAGTGGTAGCGGCTTGGCTGATTGCGGTCTGCGGGTAGACCAGGGTTGGTCGGGCAGGCAGTATGTCGCGGTGAGCATCATCGTCAAGTTCTTCATGGCATTGAGTCACGAATCTGCCGCTGCGGTCGTGGATTACGGCCCCGGCAGGGCTTTCGAGTCGCTGGTATACGGCAACCTCGATGCCGCAGAGGCGCTGGTCGAGTGGGAGAGCATCCTCACCGGGCGGAGCTTTGAAGAGCTCGTCGCCGCTGGTGAGCCCGAAGCGATCGCTTCCCGCGGCGGGAAGAGCCCCCTGATTTTCGTCGCTTCCAAAGCCCTTCAGGACGCACTCGCCGCTGCCGACATGTCCCGGCTTGTCGAAGCAGGCCAGCTGTGGGTCCAGGAGCGAGCGGCGGATGGCGAGGCGATTGACCGGGAGATCGCGACCGAGATCCTGAGCGAATTGGCCCGACTGGCTCGCAGCGAAGGCGGGCGGGATCACCGCGTGTATTGCTGGATGGCCTAAAACTCCAGCCGGACTTGCTGGCCGGGCGCGTCTACCAGGGAGTAGGGCGGTCACCGCGTGATCATGCAGCGGTCGACCGAACGACAGTGTCTCCGCCAATTCCGTTGCGGGAGGCAGCTGTTCGTTGACCGCCAATTCCCCGGCGGTGACCGCACGCCGGACGCACGCCTGGCCACATCAACGACGATCCTGCTCGCCGGGTCCGGGTCGGCTGTCGCGGATCAGCTGCCGAGTGAAGTCGTGATGACGATGACGGCCGACGACTGCACCGAGGTCACGATGACAATGCCGATTGCGGACGCCGACGCCGCGGCCGCTCTGCCCGAGGGGTATCGCCCCGAGAGCCTGATCGGACTCACGGCGGGAGATCCGGACCTACCGGGTCTCGGGGGGGCTTGATCGTGGGCACCCTGGTATGCCAGGACGGGACACTCGACGGGAAACGGATCGGTCGTTTCGAGGAAAGCGATCGAGTGATCGTGGTGGCGCCACACGACGACGCACAGGGGCTGCAGATCTATACGTTCGACTTCTTATCGACACTGCCGGAATTGGTGCGCCACATGGATGCCGCCGGTTTTCCCGCGCGCTACACGCCGGATATCACTGCGACGACGACCGGTGTCGGCGTTGCGGAGAGCCTCCGTATCCAGGTTGGTCCACCGTTGCCGAACGCGATTCCATTGCCGATGGCGAGCTCGTGGCATCAGGACGACCACGGCACCGGGTTGATGCGTCTAACTATTTCCGATTACCACGCCACGATCGGGATCGGCTCCGTCGCAACTGCTCTGGGAACACCGATCGCCGACCTGCTCGGCTCCACCCAGGGCGCAGGAGTCGGGATCGTCGCGCACTACGACAACACATTCACGTTGTCCTACCGGTCCAACCGGTCCGCCATGAATTGAGCGGGCCAAGGCCGACACATCGCGGAACTGACGCGCAAGGCCCCACCCGAAACGGCTGCAGCAGCCGCCATTCGACATGATGGTGCCGCCGCCAGCGGGTGCCGTGGCCGGTTCGAACAGCCCGCCACGCGGATGAGATGTCGCACATTCTGCTCGACCCAGCACTGATCATCGGTGTCGTGGCCGACCGCCCACGGCGAGTAGGTGCTCCAGGGCGGTCACTGTGTCGAGTTTGCCGAGATGGCGGAAGCCACTCCGAGCCAGTGCACCTCGGTGCGGGTGATCGTGGGCGAGCGATGTGTCCGCGCAACTGGAGGACAGCTTGCGTGTCCTCGACACGTGTACCAGTCGCACCATCCATGAGCGCGACACCTGATCCGCTGCTGGGGTCAGAGGAGCTTCAGCAGGTGTAGGTCGTCGACGTACTTGTGGACAAGGGCGCGGGAAAGGTGGGGGATGTCGGCGTCGGGGCCGAGGTTGGCCTGCTGCACGGCGACACGGAAGAGGTCGGCGGGGAGGACGGAGCCTCGGGTGGGTTCGGCGGGGGTGCGGTAGGCGTCCAGAAGCGGGAGGACTGATTGCTGGCGTTGCTGCTGGGGTAGGGCCAGCAGGGCGCTCTCGAAGCGGGACAGCCATTCGCCGTAGTCGTCGAAGCGCTGGACGGGGTGGCCCTCGTCGATGAGCCAGTCGACGAACTGGTCCAGGGAGACGCCGTCGTCGTAGGGGTTCAGGACGTCGAAGCTCTGATAGCCGCTGGTGGCGCGGCCACCGAGGGTGACGATCGCCTCGGCGGTGAAGTCTGCGGGCAGGCCGTCGTAGTGCGCTCGCTGCCGATGGCCGCCGGAGTCGGTGCGGTAGAACGACTTCGGCGCCACGCCGGTCACCAGGATGCTGAGGAGCAGCCGGGTGAACATGTCGGTCACGTTGAGCTGCCCGGCGTAATAGCTGTGCGCGAGGATCATGTCGGAGCGGAACACCGCCACCGGCAGCCCGAACCGCTCCTGCGCGTCCCGTAGCAGCACCTCGCCGGCCCACTTGCTGTTGCCGTAGCCGTTGGCGTAGCTGTTGTCGAGTATCCGCTCCGGGCTCATCGCGCGGATGTCGCCGTCCTCGGCGAACCTCCCGGGTGGCACCTGGCCGGCCACCGCCACCGAGGACAGGTACGTAACCGGCTTGCGCCTGCCGGTCAGGGCCAGTCGGATCACCTCCGCGGTGCCGACGACGTTGGGGCCGAACAGCTGGTCGTAGGGCAGCACGTGGTTCACCAGCGCGGCGGGATGCACGACCATGTCGGTGGTGTCCGCCAGCCGCTGCCAATCCTTTTCCGTCAGACCGAGATTCGGGTAACCGATATCGCCGGGTAGCACCTGCAGCCGGCGTTCGGACAGCTCCCGGTAATGCCGTAACAGCGCCGGATCGCCCGAGTCGAACACCGCGTCCAGCCGCGCGCGCGCCGCGTCCGCGTCCTTGCCGCGGATGACGCAGATCAGGGCGCCGTCGACGGCGTCGAGCCGCTCCAGCCAGCGCAGGCACAGGAACCGGCCCAGGTATCCGTTGGCGCCGGTGAGCAGCACGGTCCGCGGCGTCGCGGCCGCCGGCAGCGCGGGCGCGGCCGCCAGAGTGCCGACGTCGATGAACTTCTCCAGTGTGAGGTCGGCGGCGCGAATCCGATCGCCGGTGCCGTGCACCGAGACCGCGGTCGCGCGCCGCCCCGCGGTAACCTGCTCCTCCTCGATGTATCCGGCCAGCTGTTGCAGATCGACTGCGGGACTGACGATCACGCCGACGGGCACCTGTATCCCGAAGATCTCCTGCAGCAGGTTGGACAGCGACAGTGCCGACAGCGAATCGCCGCCGAGATCGCCGAAATGCGAGTCGGGCCGGATATCGGCGTCGGCGCAGCCCAGTAGCGCCCGCACCGCCCGGTGCACGATCTCCGGCACCGGTCGGTCACCGATACCGCTTCGCAACGCGGTCAATTCGTCGGTCTGCTGCCGCTCCAGCTCCCGGTAGAGTTCCTCCAGCCGCTCCCCGTAGCGCTGTTTCAGCTTGGGCCGCAACAGTTTTCCGACACCGGACAGCAGCCCTTCGGCGCGGGTGAACGGGCGCGTCTCGATGATGATGTCGCGCGGTATCTCGTAGGAGGCCAGCCCGGCATCCTGCGCGATCTTCTGCAGCGACTGCAGGGCGGCGGCCTTGAGATCGTCCGGATGCGCATGCAGCGCCTCGTCGGTGGGCACCACCACCGCGAGCACGTAGGCGCGCTCACTGGAGCCGTATACGTAGATCTGCCGGACCAGCGCGCTGATCGCGTATACGGCCTCCAGCTGGGACACGGCGACGAATTCGCCCTGCGAGAGCTTCAGCACGTTGTTCCGCCGGTCCACATACACCAGTTCGTCGGGGCTGATCTCGGCCATGATGTCGCCGGTGCGGTAGAAGCCATCGGCGTCGAACACCTCTGCGCTGAGCTCGGGCCGCTTGTAGTACCCGGGGAACATCGTCATCGTCTTCACCATCAGCTCGCCGCGCGGATGCGGCCGGTCGTCGTGGTGGTAGCCGAGTTCGGGCACGTCGGCGAGCTTGTAGTCCAGCACCTGGGGTCGGCGAATGTGGTTGTCCCGCATGATGATTCCGGCCTCGGTGGAACCGTACCCGTCGTGCAGCGGCAGTTCGAACACGGACTCGATGAAGGCCCGCGTCTCCGCGGACAGCGGCGCGGTCCCGCAACTCATCGCCAGCACGCGGCCACCGAACTGCCGCTCCCGCAGGTCGATTCGCACCTCGCGCTCGGCGGTGGTGCGGTCGGCGCCATCCGCGACGTGCTGTTCCACCTCGCTGACAAACTCCTGGAATACCAGATCGCACACCCGCGGCACGAAGGACACCTCGGTGGGCCGCACCAGCGCGAAGTCGTCGAACAGGGTGGACATGTGGCTGCCGGCGGTGAAATACGCGGTGCCACCACGCATCAGCGTGCTGACCACCTGCATTCGCCCCGCCAGGTGGCTCTGTGGCATGTAGTTGAGCTCGATCGCGGGCAGCGAAATGCCATCGGTGCCGATGCGGGTACGCCACATCGCGGCCAGCATCTGCTCGGTATACATCGCGCCCTTCGGGGTGCCGGTGCTGCCGGAGGTGTAGATGAGCATGGACAGCGGATTCTCGCCGGCGGCGGGCACGAACAACGGGGCGGGAGACAGGCTGCCGCCTCGGTCGAGCACGGTGTTCAGCTCGGCCACCACGATGGGACTGTCGGCCTGCGCCAGGCGGTGGCGGGCGCCCTCCATGGCGGCACGGTCGCTGTCGTCCTCGGGGTGGTAGTCGAAGACCAGCAGTTGCTGCGGAGCGGCGGTTCCGGCGAGCACCGCGTCCACGGCCCCGTCGAGCATCTCCAGGCTGCTGGCGAGCACCCGCGGGGAGGTCTCGGCGAGGATCGCCGCCCACTGCGCGGACGTCGCGCTCACCTGCAGTGGCACCGATACCGCGCCCTGCCGGGTGCAGGCGAAGTCGACCGTGATGTAGCCGGGGCTGGTGAACCCGAGGATCGCGACGAAGTCACCGGCACGCACCGGATACTGCGGGTCTCGGTGCCATGCGGCGGCCAGCGCGCCCACCTGCGACCACAATTCCCGGTAGGTCATGGTGTCGAAGCGCGGCATCAGCCGACGGACCCGGCGCCCGGCGGCGTCGGTGCCGAGTTCGGTACCGCGCATGCCCAAGGCCGGCCTGTCGGCATACCCGGCGGCGAGGGTGTCGACCATCTGGGCCAGTCGCAGGCCGGGCCGCGCGGCGGCGGCGATGACCTCCTCAGACGGCATGGCATCGTGCACCTGCTGGTCGGTGAAGACCTGGTCGATGCGGTGCTGCTGTTCGGTTTCCCACGTATGCGTCGCCATGGCCGGTCTCCCTGGGTCGTTCGACGGACTACAACTAGAGAAAACCTCTGGCAAATTTGAAGTCTAATTCCGTGCCTCCGGCGCGCGCCACGATCACGGTGGACGGCGAATACCGGCGACATCGCGGGCTTTAGTTACCGACGCTATCGCGGGTACGTGGCGACGCCGCATCATTAGGCTGATGCGCGCCGATCTGAGCGAGGTCGCGTCAGAGAGCTGGAACGCTGCCCGCCAATGCCATCCTTGCGAATCCCCGGCAACTCGTCCCGGACGACGAGACATCGCCGAACTGCCCGCAACGTCCCCCGCGGAGCAATCACCTGCCCAGCGGGGTTCACCCCGTTCGAAAAGTGGTGGGTATCGGGGAGATCCGCAGCATGGCCGACGCTCTCTTCGACGAGCGCGGTCGGCTGGCGGCCTTGCACCCGGCTCAGCTCGCGCCGGCCGGATCGTCTCCGCCTCCAACGTCCGCGAACCGCTGGACGGAACCAAACCCTCGCCCTTGCGGCTCGACGAAATCCCCAGTGTCGTAGAGAGTTTCGTCGCGGCGAGCATGCGAGCGCGGGAGGCAGGCTTCGATGGCGTGCAGATCCACGCCGCGCACGGCTGGGGGGGTCTTCGATTTCGATGCCTGCTTGGCGTGTGCGGGCGACCATTTTGCGGTCCCATTCGCGATGTGCGTGCAGCGCCATGCGGAATTCACCCATCTGTTCGGACATTTGTTGTGTCTCGGAGATGGCGAGGTCGCTGAGTACCTTGGCGGCGTCGGCCTTGGTCTTGGTCATGTGGGCGTCGACGTCGCCTCGTTTGAACCACGCCGTGACCGTGGCCGACAGCGCCGAGGAGCTGGCCAGGAGCACGAGAGTGGAGAACAGCGGTGATTGCTGGGTCATGGTCAGGATGCCTCCCTCATGTACACGTCATGCAGCGTCTTCACGTCGTGTAGGACTTGGCGGCGTTTCCACAGGAATGCGACACCCAGCGCGATGGGCAGTGGTCCCCCGAGAACCGTTGCCGCAGCGAGGGTTCGGTGCTGTATCTGCATCAGTAGCAGTTGCGCTCCGAAGGCGATCAGTGACCACCCGAGTGCCCCCAAACCGATCTGCTCGATCAGGTACCCCCATACCCGCCGGGCCCACAGGCCGATGAGGGTGGCGAGGCAGCCGGTCAGCATCAGTGCCAGCCACAGCGTGCGGAATCCGGGTGGCAGGGTCGCGGTGGCCGAGCCCGCGGGCGGGCCGTAGCAGCATTCCAGTAGCCCGGAGATCCCGAAGACCGCGCACAGCACGACCTCGAACGGGTCGCGGCGTGTGGTCGCCTTCGGCGCTTTCATCCGGCTTCACCGTTGCCCGGCGGCACAGGAGTGACTCTGCCGCGCACCGACTCGACCGCCGGGACTCCCAGCGCTGCCGCGGCCACCGCGACCAGGAAGCCGGACAGGTCGGAGGAGACGACGCCGGTGGTGACCCCATACCCGGCCAGTGCCACCAGCAGCGGATACAGCAGGGTGCGCACCGGCTCGCTACGCAGGATCGTGAATATGTTGTGCATCGGATTCTCCCTTTTCAGTAGTACGGGTCGTGGAGAGGCTTGTCGGTGCCGTCGGCGGTCACCGTGGCCAGTGTCTGGCCGGGCGTCCAGTAGATGCGGCCGTGTAGGAAGTCCTGGTATGTGCCTGTGTCCCAGGGGATTTCGTCGGACATCGGCCAGCCCAGTGGTCCGTTTTCGTAGCCGCTGCGGTTCCACCGGTCGCGGATTGCGCCGTGGACCCAGTAGGTGTCGCCGCTTTGGTACCGGTACAGCGCCCCGCCTTGGAAGCCTTGTACCTCACCGGACGCCTGGCCGTCGGGTCCGTTCAACATGGTGCGGTCGGTGACCGGATATCCGAGAGATCCGGCCTCCCATCCCAATTCCTGGTATTTCGCCCAGAGTGTCTCCGGGATCGGGTGCGCGCCGGTGGCGGGATGCCAGTAGATGTAGCCGTGCTCGAATTGCGTGAATCGGCCCGCTCCATCGGGAGTCGTGGTCTCGCCATCGGTGATGCGTGTGCCGAGCCACGGGTTCGCGGCGTAGACGTCGTCGATCGCTGGCGTCGGTACGGCAGATGTATTCGGCGTCGATACGGCAGATGTATTCGGCGTCGGTACGGCAGCCGCACCGGTGGTGTATTCCTGGACGTAGCCGGCGAACCGGGTCCAGGGGAAGTTGTCGCCGACGTCGGTGTGGGTGCCGATGCCGAGGCATTCGGTCACGTACCTGTGGTCGCTCAGGCCCTCGCGCTGCTGGTAGGGCGGGGCGATGACGTCGGTGGAGAACCCGTATTTCTTCGCGTCCTGCACGGCCAGCCAGGCGGCGATCCGGATGTCGGCGTCGATGTGCGCCCAGTCGCCGGGGCCCCATCCGGCACGGCTTCCGGCGAAGCACAGGTTGATCGTGTACGGATTCGCGTCCAGCACCGACCAGCTCGCGAGATCGGTATCCACGACATCGCACACGATGCCGTCGCGCAGGGTGTAGTGGTAGCTGGCTTCGTGGCTGGGATCATTGAGATAGTCGGCCAGGGTCTCGGCGGTGCCGTCGCCCTCCTGGGTGTGCAACAAGAAGTTGGTGATTCGTGTGCCGGTGCGTGAGGATGCCGAGTTTCCCATGCGGTCGAGTTCGGTGTACTGCGGAGGCATAGCGCTCGTACCTTCCGGTTAGTCGGATGGTGGTGGTGCAGTGGCTTTCGACCATTGGCCGTAGTCGTCCTGCAACGTTGTGTTCACGTCGACTCCGATACCGTCGACCCGGTCGGTGTCGATGCGGACCTGGTGAATGTGGGCGGCGGGGTGGTCGCCGTTGATGGCGGGGTCGCCGGACCAGTTGTGTTGCCAGAACCAGGTCGCGACGCCGTCCTCGAGTGCCCAATCGATGCAGCGGGCGTTGGCGTACATGCCGGTCCATTCGAGACCGACGACCGAGGCCCAACCGATCAGGAACGGGCCGATCTGCGAATTCCATTCGGCGAGAGTGGGATTCGAGTCGACCGGCGCGTACAGCGGTCGGTATCCCGGTCCGCCTGCCGCGAAGTGATTGTCCAGCGCGATCGTGGCGTGGTAGACGCCGGCGTCGTAGCCGCCTTTCCAGTCCGAGGTGTCGCCCTTGCCGTACTGGTAGTTGGTGACGATCTGCAGCCCGAGCGCGCGCAACCGGTCGCAGTAGTCCCGCGGTAGGGGTTTGGCGCCGAAGTCGGCATCCGCGCGTGATTCGCTGAAATAGCCGATGACGCCGCCATATCCGGCGTCCCTGATCGCTTGCGGGGCGATCAGGGCGGCCGAGAAATCGATCAGCTCAACCATGACACTTCTCCTGGTCAGATGTATTTCGGTCAGCAGACGACCATCTGGAAGCAAGTCGGCGGTGGTCCTTGTTCACCGTGCCGGGCCCGTCGCCGACGTCACGTCGGAGATCCGTCATGACGCAGCACGGTCTGGTCCCACAGTCGGCAATCCGGTGCCGGCAGCGCGGCGACGTCGTCTGGCGCCGCGTTGTCGACGCAGCCCCGAGTGTCGAAGTACGTCTGGCCGCCAACGGATTTCGCGAGCATCTCGCACGCTTGGCTGCCGTCGCCATCGATGTCGTCGACGTGCCGCCGGTACCGGTCACCGTGACACTCGCAGGCGCTGCGGTCCCGGACCGGGACGTGATGGTAGGCATGGCGCTGGCCTCCCTGCTGTAGTGAGGGTTGTTCCTGTTGCGCCGGGTGGTTCCCAGCTGTGGTGCAGGCCCGCTGTTTTCATTAATGCCCCTGGACGCGTTGGCGGACAACGCCTCTGCCGGTCCGGTTTCGTCCGCTTTCGCAGTTGTCAGGTGCCCGAATCGTCCTGTCAACGCCCAGCGCATCGTCGCTGGTTCGGGCGCCAACGGTGTCGACGGCAGCGGATGGTGTTCCGATGGTTGCTGCGAGGTGTGTTCTGCGTACCTGGCCGCGACAGATGCCGAATCCGTTGCCGAAGGCAGGTTCCAGCGCCGGCATAGCTCCGGTGAGATCACTTCAGTGACGAAAACCTCGCTGTGGGACCGATACTCGAGTTCCCAGGCGTCGCGGCGCCTCGACTGCGATGGGCTCCGGGATCGGCGCGAATCGCAAGACCTTCAGTGGCGTAACAGATCCCGGTTCCCGAGGCCCCTGAGGCTCACGGGGCTGAAAAGTCACGGTAGAACCGGCCACCGCGAATAGTTTCCGAGTCGGCACCGCTGACCGGAACATCCGCCCAGCTCGACACCTGGGCCATCGCACACAGTGTGCGGATGTGAGCTGCCGCGAGCGTGACTTTTCTCGAAAGCCGGCTGGAACAAGCCCGAAAACCGTTGCGACGCAGATGGTTCTGCCGGGCCGCGCCCTCTACCGTGACTTTTCGATCAACTGGACCTCATGGGCCTTTCCGCCGACGGTGGTCCTCATTCGAAGTTCAACACGTTGCTTGTCCCGCTGGTGGCGGCGACCATATCTTCGGCCGCGACGCGGCTGAGCCGTCGGCAGGCGCTTGCCCGCCGACGGCCCGGTCACACCAACTGTCAGACGTAGGTGTAGGCGACACCGTTACTGGTTCCGCCCGCGGTGGTGGCGGTGACCAGTACGGTTCCGACCGCCCCTGCGGGGGTGACCGCGGTGATCTGGGTGGCGGAGTTCACGACGAACGAGGTCGCCGGTGTGCCACCGAAACTGACCGCGGTCGCGCCGGTCAGGGCTGCCCCGGTGAGCACGACCGTGGTCCCCCCGGCCGTGGTGCCCGAAAGCGGACTGACCGTGGTCAGAGCGGGCACCGCGACGTAGATGAAGGAGACACCGTCGACGGTTCCACCGGCGGTGGTGACGGTGACCAGTGCCGTCCCGGCCGTCCCGGCGGGGGTGACCGCGGTGATCTGGGTGGCGGAGTTCACGACGAACGAGGTCGCCGCCGTGCCACCGAAACTCACCGCTGTCGCACCGGTCAGATCGGTCCCGGTGAGCACGACCGTGGTGCCACCGGTCACCGGACCGGCACTTGGCACCACCGCCGTGAGGGTCGGCACCGCGACGTAGGTGTAGGCGACACCGTTGCTGGTTCCGCCGGCGGTGGTGGCGGTGACCAGTACCGTCCCGGCCGTCCCGGCGGGGGCGATGGCGGTGATCTGGGTGGCGGAGCCGACGACGAACGAAGTCGCCGGTGTGCCACCGAAACTCACCCCGGTCGCACCGGTCAGGCCCGTGCCGGTGAGCACGACGACGGTGCCCCCGGTCACCGGTCCCACGTTGGGCACCACCGTGGTCAGGATGGGCACCGCGGCGTAGGTGAAGGAGACACCGTCGACGGTTCCGCCCGCGGTGGTGACGGTGACCAGTACCGTCCCGGCCGTCCCCGCGGGGGTGACCGCGGTGATCTGGGTGGCGGAGTTCACGACGAACGAGGTCGCCGCCGTGCCACCGAAACTCACCGCCGTCGCACCGGTCAGATTGGTCCCGGTCAGCACGACCGTGGTCCCGCCGGCCACCGGCCCTGTGCTGGGAGCGATCGCGGTCAGGGTGGGCACCGCGACGAAGGTGTAGGCGACACCGTTGCTGGTTCCGCCGCCGGTGGTGACGGTGACCAGCACGGTCCCGGCCGTCCCGGCGGGGGCGATGGCGGTGATCTGGGTGGTGGAGTCGACGTTGAACGAGGTGGCCGGCGTGCCACCGAAACTCACCCCGGTCGCGCCGCTCAAGCCTGTGCCGGTGAGCACGACGATGGTGCCGCCAGTCACCGGTCCCACGTTCGGCACCACCGTGGTCAGGGTGGGCACCGCGGCGTAGGTGTAGGCGACGGCGTTGCTGGTTCCGCCGACGGTGGTGACGGTGACCAGCACCGTCCCGGCCGTCCCGGCAGGGGCGACCGCGGTGATCTGGGTGGCGGAGTTCACGACGAACGAGGTCGCCGGTGTCCCACCGAAACTCACCGCTGTCGCACCGGTCAAGGCTGTGCCGGTGAGCACGACCGTGGTGCCGCCGGTCACCGGCCCTGTGTTGGGCACCACCGCCGTGAGGGTGGGCACCGCGACGAAGGTGAAGGACACACCGTTACTCGTTCCGCCCGCCGTGGTCACGGTGACCAGCACCGTCCCGGCCGTCCCGGCCGGGGCGACCGCGGTGATCTGGGTGGCGGAGTTCACGACGAACGAGGCCGCCGGTGTCCCACCGAAACTCACCGCTGTCGCACCGGTCAGATTCGTCCCGGTGAGCACGACCGTGGTGCCACCGGCTACCGGACCGACATTCGGCACCACCGTAATCAGGGTCGGCACCGCGACGAAGGTGAAGGAGACCCCGTTGCTCGTTCCGCCCGCCGTGGTGACGGTGACCTGCACCGTCCCGGCCGCTGCTGCGGGGGCGACGGCGGTGATCTGGGTGGCGGAGTTCACGACGAACGAGGTCGCCGGTGTCCCACCGAAACTCACCGCCGTCGCACCGGTCAGGCCTGTGCCGGTGAGGACGACGGTTGTTCCGCCGATCACCGGACCGACATTCGGCACCACCACCGTGAGGGTGGGCACCGCGACGAAGGTGAAGGACACACCGTTACTCGTTCCGCCCGCCGTGGTCACGGTGACCAGCACCGTCCCGGCCGTCCCGGCAGGGGCGACCGCGGTGATCTGGGTGGCGGAGTTCACGACGAACGAGGTCGCCGGTGTCCCACCGAAACTCACCGCTGTCGCACCGGTCAGATTCGTCCCGGTGAGCACGACGGTGATGCCACCGGCTACCGGTCCCACGTTCGGCACCACCGTAATCAGGGTCGGCACCGCGACGAAGGTGAAGGAGACCCCGTTACTCGTTCCGCCCGCCGTGGTCACGGTGACCTGCACCGTCCCGGCCGCCCCTGCGGGAGCGACGGCGGTGATCTGGGTGGCGGAGTTCACGACGAACGAGGTCGCCGGTGTCCCACCGAAACTCACCGCCGTCGCACCGGTCAGGCCTGTACCGGTGAGCACGACCGTGGTCCCGCCGGTCACCGGTCCCACGTTCGGCACCACCGTAATCAGGGTCGGCACCGCGACGAAGGTAAAGGACACACCGTTACTCGTTCCGCCCGCCGTGGTCACGGTGACCTGCACCGTCCCGGCCGCCCCTGCGGGAGCGACCGCGGTGATCTGGGTGGCGGAGTTCACGACGAACGAGGCCGCCGCCGTGCCACCGAAACTCACCGCTGTCGCACCGGTCAGATTGGTCCCGGTCAGCACAACCGTGGTGCCGCCGGTCACCGGTCCCACGTTCGGCACCACCGTGGTCAAGGTGGGCACCGCAACGAAGGTGAAGGACACACCGTTACTCGTTCCGCCCGCCGTGGTCACGGTGACCTGCACCGTCCCGGCCGCCCCTGCGGGAACGACCGCGGTGATCTGGGTGGCGGAGTTCACGAAGAACGAGACCGCCGGTGTCCCACCGAAACTCACCGCCGTCGCCCCGGTCAAGGCTGTCCCGGTGAGCACGACCACCGTCCCACCGGTCACCGGACCGACATTCGGCACCACCGTAATCAGGGTGGGCACCACGGCGTAGGTGAACACCACACCGTTGCTGGTTACAGCCCCGGTGGTGACGGTGACCAGCACCGACCCCGCGGAATGGGCAGGAGCGACCGCGGTGATCTGGGTGGCGGAGTTCACGACGAACGACGTCGCCGGTGTCCCACCGAAACTCACCGCCGTCGCACCGGTCAGATTCGTCCCGGTCAGCACGACCACCGTCCCACCGGTCACCGGGCCCGCATTGGGAGAGATGCTGGTCAGGGTCGGAACCGCGACATAGGTGTAGGGCAACGGGTTGCTGGTGCCGTCCAGCAGTGCCTGGACCGTGACGTTCACCGTGCCCGTCCCAGGCGGAGCGATGGCCGTGATCTGGGTGTCGGAGTCGATGGTGAATGTGGTTGCCGTGGTTCCGAACCGGACGGTCAACGGACCGACATTACTGAAGCCGGAGCCGGTGATCGTGACATGGTTGTTCCCTGTGGCGGGCCCAGAGGCCGGAGACAGAGATGTGATGGTAGGCATAGCGCTTGCCTCCTGAGTTGCTGTGATGACGGTTGTTTCTGCAAAACCGGGCGATTGCCCGACTCCTGTAGCGGCCCGCTCTCTCCAGTAACGCCCCGCGGACCGGTTGCCGGGAAGGCCACTGCCGGTCCGTCTTCGTCCGTTTTCGAATTCTTGCCCGGTGTCGAGACATACACACTGCGCCCGCTCGCCCCGTAACCCCTTGCACCCCTGCAGTTTTGGCGATCGGGCCCCGATCTCGAGCCTCATTACACTCGCTGAGGTGTCGGGGCGCTCCGCGGAACTTGACTGGCTCTCGGCGGCGATATAAAGGAAACCAAACCCTTTGCAGTGAAACGGAAATCGTGCGGCGGCGAGTGAAAGTTCTGTTCAAGCACCAACGGCGTTGACGTGGAAGTCATCACGCGCCAGGCGAGGATCGGCGGTGAATGCACAGCGGGGCGGAATGCCGATGCCGGTCGCCACCCGGCAGGAATCCGAGAAGGGACGAAAACGAACTGTGGATTCGTTGCCGAAGTGCCTGCGCTGGAGGGTTACTGGAGATTGCGGGTCGCGACAAGATCAACATTGCAGGCAGTACAACCCCTTACACCATGTTTCAGTTTGGAGGCGGACTCATGGCCCCTGTACTTACCTCGCTCACACCATCCTCCGGCCCCCAAGCGGGTGGGAACTCTGTGGTGATCACCGGCTCCGGATTCAATGGTGTCGGTCTGTTGACCGTCCAGTTCGGTACCACGGCAACCACATTCACCATCGACTCCGACACCCAGATCACGGCCACCGCCCCGGCTGGGACGGGCACGGTGAACGTCACCGTCAGCGCGAATCTGGACGGCACGAGCAACGCGCTGCCCTACATCTACGGCCCCGGCGTTGTCTTCGCCAGCGACGGCGCCGTCGTCGGCACGGTGTATTCGATGCCGGCCACCGGCGGTACGGCAACCGTCGTGGTGACCGGCCTGAATCAGCCCATGGGTCTGGCCCGCGTCGGTAACACCCTGTTCATCGCCGAATTCGGCGCCAACAGGGTGGTGTCGGTGCCGACAACCGGCGGCACGGTGACCCCCGTGGTGACGACCGGCCTGTCGGGCCCTGTCGATGTCACCGTGTCCGGTAGCACCCTGTTCATCACCGACAGCGGCAACCTCAGGGTGGTGTCGGCGCCGATCACCGGCGGCAGCCCCACCCTTGTCGCCGCCGTCCCCACCGGCGCATTCGGTATCACCACTTAAGCGCGGGGGGCGCGCGTTGTCCCCGGTCCGGCCCCGCCGGGGACAACCACGTGATTCGGGATGTGGTGCGCTACACCATCGCCGGCGATCTCGGCGATGGTGTAGGGGCGTTTGCCGCGTTCGTCCTGCACGGCCCGAATATCCTGGCCGTGCAGCATGATTCGTGCAGGTCGTCGTCACCTCACCAGACAACGACAGGGCTGCCGACACTCCAGCACCTTGCACCGTATGACAGCTTCGGACGGTGCTATCGGATCGGCGACTGTTCGAGTTCGTCACCGAGCTCGGAGACGGTCGCGTAGCGCACAGCGGTCTCGCGGTGGATGTTGTTGAAGACCATGCGATTCCTCATGAACCAGTGTTCGGAAGCCCGTTCGTCAACCGGTACCGATACCAGCAAGAAAGTCCCGCGCGTCGCGACTCGCAGCCGAGACACCCAGGGGCAGAAGCCGTTCGGCCTCATGTCACGATGACGGTGGATCCGAACGGCTGCGCTCTACCGCAGAACACACCGAGGGTCGCCAACAGGCACTTCAGCCTGCGTACTTGCCGGGGAAGCAAGGGCCCTCGAAGATCCACGGCGCCTCGGTCCTACCGTTTTCGGGCAGCGTGACCGTTCCGGAATCGATATCGAACAGGAAGCCGGGCGGGCATGGATCGCGCAGGTACAAGTGGGTCTGTGCGACCACGGCCCAGTAGATATTCGCGAATTGCGAATGGGGATAGTTCCCGTCGTTCAGGCCGGTGGGATCGGGCGCGTATTGAAGGATGTCGTCGGTCGTTCCCTGGAATACCGGCAGGTCGACCGGCGGTGGCGGTGGGGGTGTCGGTCCGGCCGGCTGGGCGTACCGTGCGGAGATGATGTCGTCGAGGCGGTAGGTCCGTTCCTCGGTGACCACCTGGCTCTCCGACATGTCATTGACCAGGCGCCGGTAGACCTTTGTCTGATAGGTAACGGTCAGCACCAGAAC
This sequence comes from Nocardia sp. NPDC046763, assembly GCF_040645495.1. Lineage (NCBI taxonomy): Bacteria > Bacillati > Actinomycetota > Actinomycetes > Mycobacteriales > Nocardiaceae > Nocardia > Nocardia sp. NPDC046763. The sequence goes on from NZ_JBEYYI010000009.1 coordinate 65,155, forward strand.
CCTGGCCCGGGATATTCACTCCAACACGCGAATTCATCGAATCTCGCCAAGCAGACCCATGCGGTCAATAGCCGCTTCAGGAGTCCGGTCCGAACGAAGGCCCGCGTGGTGAGGACGTCGGATGTCTTGGGCATGGGCGCCTGGGAGAGAAGGGTGCGAGTAGGTACGTCATGGCGGCCCACCGACAGCCACAGCCTCGCCAACTCCTCGGCGCCGGCGGGAGTCGGCCGGGCCGCATAGTGCGCGGCATTGAGCGCCCCGACCGACGCACCCACGATGAGATCAGGCACGATCAGATGCTCGGCCAGCGCCCGTAGCATCCCCACCTGGGCGGCGCCCAGGCTTCCCGCGCCCCACAACACGAATGCTTTCACTGCCCTGACCAGCGGATATCCAATTTGCGGCGGGTGCCGTGCCGCCGGTCATCTGGTCCGGGGCATCCCCAACAACATCGAGCCCAGGCCGAGCACCAGAGCGACCGTGCCGGCCACCACGTTGCTCCAAATCGTCGCGGTATGGGCGACGTCGCCGCTGATCACCCAGGGAGCGATGATCGTCCACAGACCGATCAGTGGAGCAACCCACGCCAGGGCGTGCATCCGGCCGTGCGCCGAGGAGAACCCGAAAGCCAGCACCGCCAGGGCGATCCCGAGAATCAGGTCGTTCCCGGTCAATGTCGGGAACCGGTTGAATCCGACAACCCACGGAGAGATCGCGAGGTAGAGGCCGGTCAGGAACAACAGGCCCGTGACCGCCTGGGCAACCGGCGCCTCCGCGGCGAGTTCATACTTCTCATGCTTGGCCCGCAACTCCACGATATCGGGATGCAGGCTCATGCTGCTCATGGCCTCACTGGTCATGTCTTCCACCAACTTTCCGACTGAATGCCGAATCGCATTTCGAGCCGGGGTGGCCGCAATCGTCATGGACAGCGGTACCGGTTGCGATCACCACCGAACCTATGTATCACTTCATGATAATATCTTGTTATGACACAAGAGTCCATGTCGTCTCCTGAACACCTCACCGACCAGGACTATTCGAGACTGCTGGCGTTTCGGGCCGGGCTGCGCCGGTTCCTGCGTTGGAGTGAGCGGCGGGCAGCCGACGTAGGACTCACCGGCGCTCAGCATCAACTGCTGCTGGCGATCCGGGGCCATCTCGACCCGAGCGGGCCCAGCGTCGGCGAAATCGCGGAATATCTGAGCGCCCGGCACCACAGCGTGGTCCAACTGATCGATCGCACCGAGCAACTCGGGCTCGTCGCCCGCAACCGGGATGAGGGCAAGGACCGCCGCGTCGTCCGCCTCACCCTGACCGAGGCAGGCAAACAAACCCTCGCCCTGCTCAGCGCCACACACCTGGAAGAGCTACAGCGACTGACCCCCCTCGTCGACGCACTAACAGACCCGACCGTCGCCACTCCGTAGGCACGATAGCCACCCCTCCCATTCCGGCGCATCCCGCTCGCCAGTTCGTGCGGGCGCGGGCCCTCGTCCATGTACATCAGATGCCAGCATCGAGCCACAGATGAACTCCAGTGCCGATCCGGCGGACATGCGCCACACCCGGTCTCGCGGCTGATGCCGAAATACCTTGGCCAGCAAGGCTTTCCGTTCGACCGGCACCTGTGGGACGAACCCCTGGGGTCGACCAGGTCGAGACCGTCGAAGCCCACCCCGCGCCGGTGGGCGCGCCAGGACAGGCGGGCATACCGTTCGGAGCAGTCCGGCCACCTTCCCGTAAGCAACAAGCCGTCAACGGCACGTCCGACAGCATCGATGCCGAGTCCGCCGCCAGATCCGTTCTGGGACAGGACGCATCACGCGTCGCCTCACCACGCGCGAATGGCGACCGCAACGACCCGCGGATCCTGCGTGTCGGTTCACGAGTCCATCGCGACGCGGTACTTCGCTCCGGCGTAGTCGGAGAGCATCTGCTCGAACCGCTCGCTGCGCGGCCCGGTCGACGGCCGGACCGAAGGCGGGGCTCGAGAAGTCGGGACGGTCAGGAACTCGTCGACTGTCGGTCGGCCGAGTCATGGTGTTGCCGGGAAGCCGCTCGAGCGGCTTCGATGTCGTTGATGTTGGCCTCGATCCATTCGCGCAGCGCGGTGATCGGGGCGCGCAGGCTGTAACCCATTGGGGTGAGCGTGTATTCGACCTTCGGTGGGACGGTGGGATGGACGGTTCGGATGACGAAACCGTCGGTCTCCAGTTCGCGCAGGGTCTGGGTGAGCATCTTCTGGGAGATGCCTTCTATGCGGCGCTGCAGATCGGTGTAGCGCATGGTCCCGCCGGCGAGCGAGTCGATGATCAGGACCGTCCATTTGCCGGCGATCCGGTCCAGCACCTGGCGAGTGGGGCAGCGAGCGGAGAAGACATCGGCCGGCAGGCCCGAGGATTCGACATGTGTGCGCACCCTGACCATTGTAACGAACTAAAAGGTGCCTTCTTTCAAAAAGTTTGCCACTCTCCGATAGTTAGCTTCATGAAAGCCGATACCTTGTCTGTCCCGGAAGCGATCCACCGGCGCCGCACCGTCCGCCACTACCTCCCCGATCCGATCGACCCGGACGTGTTGACCGAACTGCTGGAGCTCACTATGCAGGCCCCCAGCGCCTGGAACATGCAGGACCGATCGATAGTGGTAGTGACCAGCGAGGCTGGGCGAGCCCGGCTTTCGGAGGCAGCCTTCGGGCAGCCACAGCCTCGGGAGGCGCCGGTGGCGCTGGTCTTCGTGGCCGACAGTGCGGCATGGGAGGCGCCGAACACCGACATCGCCGAGTCGGCTGGGCGCAGTGGTGCCTGGAACGCCGAGTTCACCGCCATGTTCGACAGCCGGGCGGAATTCCGCGACCTGCACAACCGCGGACTCTTGCGGGAGAACGCGGTGAAGAACGCCATGATCGCCGCCACCTACACCATGCTCGCGGCCACGGCGCTGGGGCTGGCGTCGGCTCCGATGAACGGCTGGGATCCCGATCTGGTGAAGAAGGCGATCGGCATCGAGGACCGAGATGATCTGGCCATCGCCGTCATCGTGACGATCGGACACTCCGCCACCATCCCACCGCACCCAGGCCGACGCCCGCTGGAACAGGTCGTCTTCGCCGAGCGCTACGCTACCGGGCCTCGTCACCGACCAGCGTCCACGATCCAATCAGATCCTCGGCCGACCACTCCTGACGCACGCCCTGCCCAGTAGACGAATCAGCGTGGGCGCGAAGCTACTTTGCGGCTGGGGACAGCTTCGGCGAGCTTCACAAGTCGACCATCCTTCCGCCCGCCAGAAGCTCGCGGGGCTTGCACGACGAGGGCCAAATCGTGACCACTCAGTGCAACGGCTGAGTGTTCTGGTCCAACGGCCTGAGAACGACCGGAGACCGCCGAAGTGGACGAAAACGACGGAACCACGCGCGGCTGTACCAGGGTTGATGCGAGCTCATACCGGCAGATGAAGCGGCGGGCGGCATATGGGCGAGCACGTAGCGGCCGCGTCGGGTCCGGCGCAGCGATGTCAGATCCCTGCGCACCAGCAACGCGGACGCGAGCACGGCGGGCACATGCGCGACGACCAGCGCCGTCGCCACCCGCCGCTGCCACATCAGGCCCATCGAGGCGATCCCGGCTGTGATGTCGGTGGCGAGCTTGGCCGGATGGACCTGATGCAGCAGATATGCCTCACGATCCATATCGTTCATTCTCCCCCAAGAGATGCCGAGGCCGCAGTCGTGCCAGGCGGAGGCCACCGCCAGCGGCGCGGCATGCCCGAAGACCACCGTGAGCCGCCGAATCTGTAGCTGTCCAACATTGGAATCTCCTACGCGGCCCTCTCTGATCCTGCAGACTCGTTGTCCGGCAACGAATCCCGCCCACAGGCTGGCTACACCTCCTGCGGTGACGGTGAAAAGCCAGGCAGCGGAATCACTCCGAGCTACTCGATGGTGTCGAGGGTGCCCTGACTACCGGCTGCGCACCAATTGAGCAGTCGGGCGACGAAATAGGCACTACCTGCGACGACAACGACTACGTTCGCCAGTTGCGTCGGAGTCGGCGCGGCGCGTCCACGCTCGTGTCCGCCCAGCCGATGTCATGATCAGAACGGCCCTGCGCCTCACCGGAAGGAGACGACCATGCAACTCGCCCGCGTCCTTGCTCCGCCCGCCGCACTGCTGCTCGGTTTCGGTCTCACGCTCGCCGCCGTACCCTCGGCCCTCGCCGACCACGCCGGACCCAACCGTGCCGCATCCCCTTGTCCCCAACCCAACGGCTTCTCCCCCGGCCCTACCCCGTCGCAGTACTACCAGTGCTCGAACAATATCCCGACCCTGGAGTCGTGTCCGTCCGGCCTGATCTGGAACCTGCAAGGCCAGTACTGTGACTGGCCGTCCAGCGCAAACAACCCTGGCTAATAATCCTCGGTGCAAATCCCTCAGCGCGTGCAGCTTGCCCGGTCCGCGGCGCGTGGACCGCGCCGCAGACCGCACTGACAGGCATCACCCTCACCAGCGGTTTCGGCACTCGAGCATCGTTGGTGTCGGCCGCCGAAACCCCACAGTTCGTCCGGCACACGATGTTTCGGCAACTCGTCGATCACGAGTCGAACATCATGCAGCACAACTGATCCCGATGCACGACATGCAAACGACAGCACAGATTCCTTTATGAGAACAGTTCCGAGTGTTCGGCTATGTACTGCCCAACCGTGGATGGCGGCTGTCCCGTGATCTTCTCGACGTCGTCGGTGGCTCGGTCGTAGCGTCCGGCACGGTGTAGCAGTGCCAAAGTGGTCAGGTGCTGCTCGAGGTGCGCGGGCAGACCTCTGGGCTCGAGGACCTCCTGGACCCAGGTTTCGTGCGGAATGTCGGTGCCGCGAATCTGCCGGTGAAGTCCCAGGGTGTACTCGGCAGCCAGACCATCGATGTCCAAACCCGCCGGGCCGGTCAATTCGTAGACGTCGCCGATGCGGCGGGTGGGATCTACGAGCACTGCCGTAATCGTGCGGGCCACGTCACTGCTAGCTATCGGTGATGTTCGACCCGTTCCGAAGGGGAGGGCCAACAGGTTTCGCTCTCGCAGCGACGGTGCCGCGAGTCCAGCGAATATCGGATTGTCCAGAAACACCGTCGGCCTGATGTGCACGACCGGCACACCCGACCAATTCAAGACGTGCTCGGCGAAGTAATGCAGCCGATGTTGACGAGACTCCCCCACACTGGTCAGTGTCATTTGAGAAACAGTCATCTGGGACATGTTCACGACCACCTCGAGGTGGCCGTACTCCAACGCGGCGTCGCAAACGACTACCGTTGCCTGCAGGTAGTCCGGCGAGACGCCCATCGAAAAGAACATGCGATCGGTACCGGCCATCGCATCGACCACATCTCGTGGATCGGTCAAATCTCCGACTACGACGTCAGCGCCGAGTGCACGTAACGGCTCGGCTCGGGCGTCGTCGCGGTGCACCAACGCGCGAACGCGATCCCCACGGTCCCGCAATTGCTCGATCACCTGCCGGCTCACGTCACCGGTGCCACCACCCGCCCCGGTGATCAGGTACAAGGGCGCATTCATGTTCGCTCCTCGAGGTGTGTTTTCCCAGTGCTCGGCAAGGCGAATTGGGCGCTGCGCATGGAGTTTCGGACGGCGGGGCCGGATCAGGGTTCGGCTGATTCGCATCAGGACCGACGCCGTGACCAAGGATCCCGTCGGTCAGGTACCTTTCAGAATCTCGACCATCCGGTTGCCGAGCACGGCGGCAGAGGCCGGGTTCTGTCCTGTGGTCAGGTTGCGATCCTCGACCATGTATGGCTCCCATATGGGCCCGCGGCTGAAATCGACGCCGATCTTCTCCCTGAGGTCGGTCTCGAGTAGCCACGGCGCGAACGCGGCGACGCCCACGGCTTCCTCTTCTTCGTCGGTGAAGCAGGTGAGGCGATAACCCGCGAAGGGCGATTCACCTTGGATCCTGGTGGACAAGATCGACGCCGGAGCGTGACAGACGATGAAAAGCGGGTTGCCCGAGGCCAACTGCCGCGTCAGCAACCGCCCACAGTCGGCGTCGAACGCCAGGTCCGCCATCGGACCGTGCCCACCCGGCAGGTACACCGCATCGAAATCCTCGAGACGCACATCTGACAACTGCAGTGGCCGCCGCAATGCTTCCGCTTCGCGGATAATCGACTCGAGCCGCAGGGCCCCGTCGATGCCGCCCGCCATCTGAGGGCGCAGACTCATCATGTCGACCGTCGGGATCACACCATTCGGTGTAGCGACGACCACCTGGTGCCCGGCGTCGGTCAGGATCCGATACGGGTTGGCGAACTCCTCGGCCCAGTATCCGGTCGCGTATCGTGAGCCGTCCTTCACAACCCAGTAACTGGCACCACTGACGATAAAGAGCACCTTTGCCATCGCAAAAGCTCCTCCCGGATCCCATATGCCCGTCAATTGGCAAACACTTGGCAACCGAACCGCAATCTCCCCGATCCTACACAACGGCATGCCCCGTGCCAGCCAGCCCGCGCTCGGCCGCCAACGCCGACCAGCGGCGGCCCCGGCAAGAAATAGCAACAGCGACAACCGCTTTCACGATGCCCTCGGAACTCCACCCTGGTGGTGACGTCGCGGAGCCAGCCGTCCAGTGGGGACGAGGCGTGGATCGACGCGGTCTGGCGGAGGTCGTAGAGGCGGGTCACGATCTCGCGGGCGGCGTGGAGGTCGGCTTCACAGGCGGCGAGGGTGATCTGAAGGCGGTAATCGTCGGCGCGCGAGGCCGGTCTCTGTGGCTGGGCGAGCTCCGTTGGCCAGACCCGTCCGACTCGTCGATGCCTCGTGCCCGGAAGCTGCTGCCCCTCACGGCTTCCGGGCTACAGTCGGCCGATGCTACGGCCGCCCCCGATCGACCGGCGTGGTCACCAAGTTCGGGAACGTCCCCATCAACAACAAGATTCGCTCGTGGAACCCGAGCACTCCGCCCACCGACTATCTGACCATGCTGTACCGCTGGGACACCTACCACGACATCCGCACCGCCGCTCCCGTTCTCGCCTTCCCGCTGGTCATCGTCACGACCGCCCGCATGATCGGCACGTCGACGCGCCGACCCGCCCGGGCCTCGAAATCCGCTGTCGCCCTGTAGCGCATCGCCGCAGTACTGGTGGCCGCCGCCCCCGTGCACGTCATCACGGCGGCCGCTCCCACCCTGGACAGCACCCACTGATGACCGCGCTCGGAGATGAGCAGGACTGGAGGACAAGACAATTGGAACGACGAGACGTGTTGCGAGCGCTGATGGCCGCCGGAGGTGCCGCCACCTTCGCAGCTGCCTCACCCAAGATCGCCGCACCGGAAGCGAAGGCGGACGGACCAGGCCGGACCGGGCCTCTACGCGTCCATATCGTCATGTTCGACGGTGTCGAAGAACAGGATTTCATCGGACCCTTCGAGGTGTTCTCGCTCGCCGCCATGCTCGCCGAGCGCGGCGTGGACCTACGGTACGTGACCACGGGTCAACCCGGAACGATCCGCGCTTCCTACGCCACCGTCGTGCAAGTCACCGAGCCATGGGCGCCCCAGAACGCCGATGTGCTCGTCGTACCCGGAGGCGGCTACACACACCGAGACGCGCCGGGCGTCTGGGCCGAGATCAATCGTGGCGTCCTGCCCGAAGCCCTGGCAGCCGCACCCCGCGCCGGACTGACGATCAGCTCATTGTGCACCGGCGCATTGCTTTTGGGTGCAGCCGGGCTGGTCAACGGCCGCCCCTGCACAACCCATCACGGTGCTCTCGACACCTTGCAGCAACAAGGTGGCGTCCTTACCAAGGCACGCGTCGTCGACGACGGCGATCTGGTGACAGCGGGCGGCATAACCTCGGGGATCGATCTGGCCCTCTGGTTGGTGCGCCGCGAGCTGAGCGCCGAAACCGCGACCCGCGTCGAGGCGATCCTGGAATACGAGGCACGTGGGCCGATCTGGACCCGATGACCCAATCATGGACAGCAGCAGGGGCCGGCACCTTCTCTGTGAACTTGCGAGGACGATACGTCGACGTTGGACATGCTCATTACCGCCGAGCGAAGGCGAAATCAGCGACGTGGGACAACGTCCGAGCAGGGCGCATGCTATTCGACTGTCAGCCAATCCAGTTCGGTGGCAAGGCTTTTCGCCAACGTACGCACTCGCCGATGGATGGGCATCAGCACATGTGGAAGCACCAGGCAGATGGTGAGAGGCGCGACCCCGCGCAGGGGACGCCAGGTGAGGCCGGGCGGGTGCGCCGACAGTGCGGCCTCGCCGACCAGAGAGATCGTCGTGCCAGTGCGGACTGCCCGCTGGGACATGTCGAATGCGACTGCGGGAGTGATGAATTGGGGTTGGGTCGGGAGGTCGCGGAAGAGGTTGACGAGGGCGTCGTGCAGTGGCGGGTTTGCAGGGCGGTCGTGCAGTTGGATGGGGTAGGCGACGAGGTCGGTGGGGTCGAGGTCGACGTGGGCAGCCAGGGGATGGGAGAGGGACAGCTGTACGCCGATTCGTTCTCGGCGCAAGGGGAATCGGCGGACTCCGGTGCCCGGTTGTTCAGCTCGGGTGATGCCGACGTCGAGTCGGCCCTGCGCGACGGCGGTGGAGATGTCCGGGGTCGGCATGGGGGCGGCGATGATTTGCAGGTCGGGTGCATCTCGGCGCAGGGCTTCGACCAGGAGTGGGGCGGTTTCCGAGCCTGCGCTGGCGCTGTAGCCGATGCGGAGTGGACCTGCGGCGCCGAGCCCTACTCGGCGTGCGGTGTCGAAAGCCCGGTCCAGGGCGGCCAGGGCGGCGGGGGCGGAGTCCGCCAAAGCTGTACCGGCCGGGGTCAATGCGACGCTGCGAGTGGTGCGGGTCAGCAGTTGGGTGCCGAGGTCGGCTTCGAGGCGGCGGATGCGGGCGCTCAGGGCGGGCTGGGCGATGCCGATGCGGGCGGCGGCGCGGGTGAAGTTACGTTCCTGGGCTACGACGAGGAAGTACCGCAGGCTCGAGGTGTCCGGGGCCATCGCGCCTTCCGTCGATTGATAACGATCGGTGCTGAGTCTAGTGCGAATCGATCTTTCCGCACCCGGCACATCGGCGCTTAACGTGCAGGTATGTCAAACATTCAGCTGTCGGCCAGTATCGAGATCCAGCCCGAGCATGTGGCCGAGTTCGAGCGGACCTTGGATGCTCTCGTCGCCTCCGCCGCACTCGAACCAGGCGTGCTCGAGTACGGCATCTGGCGCGATCGCACTGCGCCGCACCGCTTTCTGCTGTTCGAACGCTACGCGGACCCGCAGGCCCTCGACGCCCACTTGGCGCTGCCCGCGGTGGCCGATTTCGTCGCCCGACTCCCCCACTGGCTCGCAGCCGACAGCCAGGGCACCCTCGACACCACCGAGCAGCTCGGAGTGATTCCGCTGCCTCGCTTTTCGCCGTCACCGCAGGAGGTGTAGCCGGCTGGGTGAGTTGGGGACGGGCCCGCTCGAACCCGCTATCCGAACCGGCTACGACACCTCGGCCGCGAAACGACTCGCCGAGGTCATCCCTACGGCCCACGTCGTCGGCGCATTCAAGAACATCTTCTGGGTCGTCTTCGACCAGCCGCAGTTCCCCGAGGGCGTCAGCGACCTCCTGGTGACCGGCGACGACGACACCGCCAAGACCACCGTCATGCGACTGCTCGGTCCATTGCCGTTCCGGGTTCTCGACGGCGGCGCGTTGCGCAACAACCGGGTCATCGGACGCATGACCCTGCTGTCGCGAGAGATCGCCGTCCGCTACGACCACTACCCCCGCGTGGCCTACCGCCTACTGGGACAAGACAACTGACACCACTACCCTGCGGGAGCGAACATGTTCATTCTGGTACTCACCTACCTCGAAAGCCTGGACAAGATCGATGGGCTGATGTCGGATCACCAGCAATACCTGCAGCGGCACTATCACGACGGCACATTCCTGCTCTCCGGACGGCAGATCCCCCGGACCGGTGGCGTGATCCTGGCGATCGGCGACGACCTGGACACCATCGACAAGATCACCCAGACCGATCCGTTCGTCCTGGCCGGCGCGGCTCGCTACGACATCATCCAGATGACCCCCACCACCGCTACCGCAACGGCGAGCGCCTGGCTCGCCGCAGCCGGGGTGCAGGGAATCACGACGATCCCGCCTGTCCTCTGACACCGGCCACGCCAGTCCGGCGGCGGCCCGGTGGTGGCCGACACAGACTGCTACCGACGCGGATGGTGGCCCGTCGGTTCTTGACCGACGGGGATGGTGGCGGTGGGGTGAGGAGTTGGAGGTTGGTGAGCAGCGTGCCCCCGTAACCAGGGGATGGCCAGTGCGGCACCCGTCACGGCCAGGGCGGTCACCGTGAACCCGATGATTCCGATGATCCGCAACGGCCGGCGGGGTGACCGCTGCCCGGGCCGCGGGCCCGCGGCTGCCTTCCCCGGCACCGACCTGGATAGTCCTCGCGCACCGGCCACGACACGGGTGCGGGAAGCGGCTGTCGGCGAACCGGTTCCGATGCTCACCGCAGCCGCGGCGGCGAGGTCGGTGGCCCGCTGGTAACGCTGTCCGGGGTCCTTGGCCATGCCGCGGGCGATCACCGCGTCGATGCCGGTCCCGACCTCGGGCCGGATAAGACTGAGCCGGGGAGGCGGCTCGGTCAGGTGGGACGCGATCTGCTGTTCGACAGCGGCCACCGGGAACGGAGGATGACCGGTCAGCAGTTCGAACAGCACACAGGCGAGGGCATACACATCCGCGCGCGCATCGGCGATGCCGGTGGTGAACCGTTCGGGCGCCATATAGGCCAAGGTGCCGATCGTCGAACCGATACTGGTCAAACCGGTCTCCCCGGCAGCGCGGGCGATCCCGAAATCGATCAGATACACGAACCCGTTCGCGGTGATGAACAGGTTCGACGGTTTCACGTCCCGGTGCACCAATCCCGCCGTATGCGCTGCCCCCAACCCGGCCGCCGCTTGCGTGAGCACCGATACCGCGTCCCCGACCGGCATCGGACCCGACCGCGCCAGCAGCGCATCGACCCCCTCACCGTCGAGGAACTGCATGCACATGAACAACCGGCCCTCGATCTCGCCGTAGTCGAAGATCGGCACCACATGCGGGTCACCCAGCGCCGCGGCGGCTTTGGCTTCCCGGCGGAACCGTTCCCGGAACACCGGATCCGCCGCGACATGCGCGTGCAGCACCTTCACCGCCACCACCCGATCGGTCCCGGTGTCATACGCCCGGTACACCTGCCCCATACCGCCCTCACCGAGCAACTGCTGCAACCGGTAACGACCGAACCGCGTCCCCTCCACCGACACCCTTACCTCCACCGCCAGCCGCCGCCCGCCCTACCGGTCAAGCCGCACAACACATCCCGGCCATCATCACACCAACCACCCCGCCCGGCGACAGCGACTACTTCGCCGGCGAGGAAACCCTGCACCCGACCACTGACCGGCCGTTTCCGGACACTCCAGCGACGAGGGCGGACGGGACGGGGAGCCGGTAACGACCTCATCATCAGTCGGCCACGATCGGGCACCGACCGGTTTAAGAAGACCGACCTGTTGGTATGTGCTGAGATGTCGGCGCAGCACACGACCCCCGACGGCTGAGCCGATACGAGGGTCTCGCCCCACGTGCACTACCGCGACGCTGGGGCGAGACCCTTGTCCATCCGATGCGGTCAGCGGGGGATGCGGCCGAGGTAGTCGCCATCTCCCCGGAAGCCCATCGCGGGACACGGCCGCCATGACGTGGCGTTACCAAGTGACCACACTGCACCCCTGAGCGGACTCCGCCATGCCGGATGTTCCTGCCGAACTCGAGTACACCGACGGCACGAGTGGGTGCGCACCCTCGAAGCGCTGGTCGCGGCGATCGCGGCGCACTGACGGCGCAGATAGGCGGCCGGGAGCAGGTCGTCGATGGCGGCGCGCCGGCGTCGGTGTATCCGATCGGGGATGGTGGTGAAATCGGCAGTGCGACTGTAGATGTCCGCGTCGAGGAGTTGGCGGCGGATCCCGATGTCGGCCCGGGTGAGATCGGCGGCACCGTCCAGACCGGTCAATACCGGCAACAGTTCCGGGTACCGGTCGTGCAGCTCATCACCGATCGCGATCACCGACTGCCACCGGCGGATCTGGGCGCGCAGCCGGAGATGAAGGCCAGATGGATTTGAAACATGTTAACTTCACTATCTTGGTTCGATATGCAGAACTGTGCGGAGTGTTCGCACCTGCGCCGGATGTCCTGCGCTGGAAGGGATCTCATGACAACGTGGGCAACCGTGTCATCGCGGATGGCCGTGCTGATCAGAACCGCAGGCGTGGTGGTGTGCGTCCTCGCTCTGGAGCTGTCGGCCCACGGGACGGTCTCGGCGGAGCCCGCGGCCACGACGATGACCGTGCATCCTGGACAACGGACCGGGGCGATCCACGCCGAGTTGGTGGGTAGCAACGAACCGGTGGAGATGGCCGAGACGGTAAAGGATGCCTCAGATCCGCTGATGCGGCGGTTGTCGCCGTCGTGGGTCCGCACCTTCGCCCACTTCGACTTGACCTTCGACGGCAGGCCCAACTACGACTGTGCCACGGGTGCATGGGATTCCGGTCCACTCGACCGCGAGAACGCCCACATTCGCGCGCAAGGGGCGCAGCCGGTGGTCGTGGTCGGCTACGCGCCGACCTGTCTCAACGGCGCGCAGCCGGGGCAGCCGGTGCTGGCCGCGTCACCGATGGAGCATGCCGACCGGTGGAACAGCCTGGTCGCGACCATGGCAGCACACGAGATCGCCGATGGGGTCCGCACTTTCGAGGTGTGGAACGAACCGGACACCTCGCTGATGTTCTCCCCGATCGCCTATCCCGAGCTGTACGCCGACACCGTCGGAGTGCTCGAAGATGCCGCAGCCGCCGCGGGCGTTCACATCGAAGTCGGTGGCCCGGCACTCGCGGTGGGCGACGATCCGCTGGTGGCCGAGCCGTTCTTGGCCTTCGTGGCCGCCCGCGGGCTGCCGTTGGATTTCGTGTCCTGGCACTGGTATTCGGAACTGATCTGCCTGTCGTCCTGCCCGACGCCGACACCGGGAACCTTCGCCGATCAGGTGCGTCGAATGCGCGCGATGGTGGCACGGTATCCGGCCTTGCATCCGAAGCTGTGGATCTCCGAGTGGAACCTCGGCTCCGCCGGTGATTCCCGCGTCGGCGAGCCCTATGGCGGCGCGTACGCGGCAAGTGCGCTGATGCGGATGCAACAGGCCGGACTCGACCGCGCCTGCATCTTCCTCACGGCCGGCGACCCCGGTCTGGCGATGATCCAGGACAGCGGAACCCGGCCCGGTCCGCAATATGAGGTCATGGCCTTCTGGCGGGCGCTGGGCCCGATCCAGGTGGCCAGCGACATTACTGACGGCCAGGAACAGATCACCGCCCTCGCCTCCACCGACGACGCCGGCCGGGTCACGGTCCTACTGACGAACTTCATGCCCAGCGGTAATTCCGCCGGACGGACGACCACCGTGCGGCTCGACGACGGCAACTATCAGTGGACCGAAGCGGTTATCGACGCGGCCCACAATGGCGACATCAGCGCCACCGGTGCGGGTCGGTCGGCCACCCTCACCATGACCGCGAATACAACAGCACTGCTGACTTTCACCCCCCGGCGATAGCGCCGTGTGGTCGGCCGGCGAAGTCGGCGTGGCGGTCGGCGGCCCACCCATCCGGTCGGGCGTGGTGAGGGGTGTCGCTCCAGCGGTTGGCCGGCAATGCACTGGAGAAGGTGGCGCTCACCGACCGCGAAGGCGCGGCCCACAGGTTGGCTGCGGATCATCCGCGGGCGACGGTGATCCGGTAGTCCCCGGCCACCGGGATCGGCACCGTGATGCGGTGGCCGCCCGCGACCGGGTAGACGGCCGCGGTCGTGATGTTCTGGCCGGTCACGTGCGGAGCCGAACAGCGTTGCGGCACCCACAGATCCGCGTCGGCACCGCCCTATGCCCGCGCGACACCCGGAACCCTCACGACACCGAGTCGCGAGATTCGGACAGGCCAGATCACCCTGCACCCGACCACTGATCGATCGTCCTCCGAACACGATGCGTGCCCGAACAAAGCGGCTCGTCGCCGCCGAGCCATCCCGCTAGGCTTCGTTGGTGACTTTCACTACGAATGAGCAGCAGTTCCTCGCGGAGGCTGGGATCGGCCGGCTGGCCACGGTATCGCCCGACGGCGTTGTACAGAACAACCCGACCAGCTATCGGGTGAATGCCGACGGCACCATCGACATCGGCGGTATGCGCATGCACGCCAGCCGTAAGTACCGCAATGTCGAGGCGGGCAGTCGGGTGTCGTTCGTCGTCGACCAGCAGGTCTCGTTGGAGCCCTATGTTATTCGCGGCATCGAGGTGCGCGGCACGGCCGAGGCGCTCGAGGACCAGGAGCCGCCGTTCCCGCCACAGGAGCGCTCGATCATTCGGATCCACCCCGAACGGATCATTTCCTGGGGCATCGACGGCGGCTCCTTCGATTTCACCAGTCGCACGCCCAACAGCTGAGTAGTCGCGCCCCCAAGTCCCTTGGGGGTCATGCGATGTGGGCTCGAGCGGTCGTTTCGCTCGGCTGCCCCTGGTGGAGTTCGTGGCGGTTGAGCCTGGTGAGTTCAACCAGCACCACCTGGCCGGCATCGGTAGCGGCGCAGTGCCTTTCGGCGCCCGGCTCGGTGTCGGCCTTCGATCACATCCTGCTCACGCTGCACGAGCGCATCCCCCGCTGACCACATCGGATGGACAAGGGTCTCGCCCCAGCGTCCCGGTAGTGCACGTGGGGCGAGACCCTCGTATCGGCTCAGCCGTCGGGGGTCGTGCGCTGCGCCGACATCTCAGCGCATACCAATCGGTCGGCCTTCTCAACCGGTCGGTGCCCAATCGTGGCCGACTGATGATGAGGTCGTTATGGCCCGTGGAGTCCAGTCGGCCGAAAAGTCACGGTAGGCGACCCGCTGGGCAAGATCTAGGAACTGGTCTCGCGCTCGCATCATTCACCTCAACGCTGCACGCAACGCGCCCGAGCGGTCCACCTGATCAGGTCCTTCCGCAGCACAGCGGACTATTGTAGGGGTTCCGGGGGGTGTGAATGATAGGAGTTCCGGGGGTGTGAATCGCAGGTGACCCACATGGTCGAGGATGACCCCCTCAGAACACAGCGGGATATCGCGGCTCCTCCAGTCGCGGAGCTGAATTCCGTGGGGTTCGAGGATGCCGAGGAGATCGGGCGGGGCGGGTTCGGCGTGGTCTGCCGCTGCACCCAGCGCGACTTGGATCGCGTCGTCGCGGTGAAGGTGCTCACCAGCGCTGAACCGGACGAGGAAAGCAGAGCGCGATTTCTGCGGGAGCAACGCGCGATGGGGCGACTGACCGGCCACCCGAACATCGTCGGGGTCCTGCAGATCGGCGAGATCTCGCCTGGGAGACCGTATTTGGTGATGCAGTGCCACGAGCGCGGATCCCTCGAGGCCCGGATCCGCAGGGACGGCCCTCTTCCTGTGGACGAGGTGCTGCGGCTCGGGATCAAGGTGGCCGGGGCGCTCGAGACGGCGCACCGGCTCGGTATCGTGCACCGCGACGTCAAACCGGCGAATATCCTGTTCACCGAATACGGCGAGCCGGCGTTGTGCGATTTCGGCATTGCCCATATCCCCGGCGGATTCGAGACCGCGACTGGAACGTTCACGGCGTCGCCGGCCTTTGCTGCTCCCGAGGTTCTCGAAGGCCATCCGCCCAGTCTGGCGTCGGACGTGTACGAACTCGGAAGCACGTTGTTCTGTGCGCTCACCGGACATGCCGCTTTCGAACGCCGGAGTGGGGAACAGGTCATTGCGCAGTTTCTGCGGATCACTACCGAACCGGTGCCGGATCTGCGTACGGGCGGGATCCCCGACGACGTGTGCACGGCAATCGAGACCGCGATGGACCGCGATCCCTCGCAGCGCCCCTCCGCCATCGCCTTCGGTAAGCAGCTGCAACGGATCCAGCGCGACCACGGGTACGCCGTCGAGGAGATGACCATCCGCGGTGAACCCGACAACGTTCGGGACGTGCACGTACCGGCGCAGGGACGGCGTCGTCGCAGGCAGGACACGGGAGTCCTGCCGTTGGAACTGACAAGCTTTGTCGGTCGGAGGGCACAACTGTCCGAGGTGAAGAAGGCCCTGTCGGAGTCGCGTCTGGTTACGCTGACGGGCATCGGTGGGGTCGGCAAGACGCGGCTCGCGGCGCGGGCGGCAAGCAAGTTGCGCCGCAGTTACGCAGACGGGATGAGTCTGGTCGAGTTCGGCGACATCGACGACCCAGAGTTGGTGGACGATATTGTGGCTACCTCCGTGGGCGTGCGGAACCCGGCCGGCAGACCGACGAGGGAAGTACTGGTCGAGTTTCTGTCGACACGCAAACTTTTGCTGGTGCTCGACAACTGCGAGCACCTGGTGGAGGCGGTCGCGGTCCTCGCGGAGTCGCTACTGCGCGCCTGTGTGGACCTGTCGATCTTGGCCACCAGCCGCGAGGCCCTCGGAATCGGCGGCGAATCCGTATTGCCGGTGACGCCACTGGGTTTTCCGGATCCGTCCAGCGTGCCCACGCTGGAAGAAGCGTCCCGATACGATGCGGTGGAATTGTTCGTCGAACGAGCGGCGGCGGTGGTACCCGGGTTCGAGCTGAATCAAAATAACCGGCTTGCCGTAACCCGGATCTGTGCCCGGCTGGACGGGTTGCCATTGGCGATCGAGCTGGCCACGGCCCGGCTGCGCGTGCTGTCCGCCGATCAGATCCTCCGACGGCTCGACGACCGGTACACCCTGCTCACAGCGGGCAATCGGGATGTCCCGACTCGCCAGCAGACTCTGTGGTGGTGCATCGGCTGGAGTTACGACCTGTGCGCACCACGCGAACAGCAGCTGTGGTCGCGACTGTCGATCTTCGCTCACAGCTTCGACCTCGACGCGGCTGAAGCGGTGTGCGGCAACGCCACACCCGACCCCGACCAGCTCGACGCATTGTTCGCGTTGGTGGACAAGTCGATCCTGATCCGGGAGGAATCCGGTGGCGCGGTCAGGTTTCGGATGCTCGACACAGTGCAGAACTACGGCAGGAGAAAGCTCGAGGAGGCAGGTGAGGACCGGGAGATCGGTCGCCGGCATCGGGATTGGTACGAGCGGTTGGCGTTCGACTCGGAGGCCGAGTGGATCAGTCCCCGCCAACTCGAGTGGGATTCTCGCCTGAAGCGGGAACTGCCGAATCTGCGCAAGGCAATGGAGTTCGACGAGGCCGGCGCCGGCGGCATGAGGATCGCAGCAGCTCTGTTTTCGTTCTGGTACATGGGTGGCCGAATCACCGAGGGCCGCAGCTGGCTCGACCGAACTCTGGCCCACTCGGTCATCGGACAAGGACGAGATCGCGCCAAGGCGATCTACTCGGCCGGGATGCTTGCCGCGGCTCAGGCGGACCTGGCCGCGGCGACAGCCCGGGTGGCTGAACTCAGGGGGCTGGCCAGGCAGCTGGCCGGCCCGGAGATCGCCACTTGGGTGGCAGTTGCGGACGGTTACACCGCGCTTGTCAGCGACGATCTCGGCCATGCAGTCGCCCGCCTCGAGGAGGCCAGAGAACTGGTCACAGGCTGGAGTGATCCCGATCCTGTATTACGAATGGATTCTTCCCTATTGCTGGGGTGGGCATACCAACTCAGCGGGGATCTCCGGCGTGCGGTCACCTGTCATGAGCAGACGCTGGCATTCGCGGACTCTCGCGGAGGAGAGACGTCCTTTCGGTCCTGGCTGCTGTGGGCAATGGGTACGGCCGTCTGGAGGCAGGGTGCGCTCGACCGAGCCACGGACCTGTTGCAGGAGAGCCTTCGTCATGCTCGCTCGGTAGATGATCCACTCATCGCTGCGACCAGTTTGGAAGCTCTCGCATGGGTCGCTTCGGATCGCGACGATGTCAGCCGCGCCTCTGTGTTGATGGGTGCTGCCGCAGCACTGGGCCGGGCCGCAGGTAGCTCCTCCATCCTGTTCCCCAACCTGGCCATCCATCACGAAGAATGCGAGCGCCGCGCACAGGAGACTCTCGGAACACAAGAATTCGAAAAAGCCCGGAAGAAGGGCGGTGCAATGAGTTTCGCCATGGCCGCTGCCTTCGGCCTCGGAGAAGATCTCCCATCGCCCGCCGACCGGGCGGCGTCGACCCTCACCAAACGTGAGCAGCAGATCGCCGAACTGGTAGCAGAAGGCCTCACCAACAGCGCAATCGCTGGTCGATTGACGATCTCACGGCGCACTGCGGAGGGGCACGTCGAGCACATCCTGACGAAGCTGGGTTTCACCTCGCGGGCTCAGATCGCGGCCTGGGTTGCAGCAGGCGCAGGACCACCCTGAGTTCACATGATCCATGTTCGGGCGCCGCGTCTCGTCGGCCGGCGACGCATCGACTTCCCACTACTGCACCGCCGAGTCGACAAATGCGGCGGAACGATTCCTGCGGCGGGCAAAAGCTGTGGCTGTGAAGTAATACAGCGGTGAAACGACAGCCAATCCGACGATGAACGAGATATCTGTGTTGCCAAGCATTTTGGCGATCGGTCCGATGAAGACGGTTCCGATGATCATGAACGGGAGTTGTACAGCGATACCGATGAGGTAGCAGCTGACCGCAGGCCAGTTGACCCGGCCGTAGCGACCGCCGTCGCGCTTGTAGAAATCTTCGACGACATAGTCCCCATGCCGGACCAGGTAGTAGTCCACCAGATTCACGGTGGTCCACGGGACCAGCGAAGCCAGCAGCAGAACCAGGAAGTTCTTGTAGGTGGCGACGAAATCGCTGCCCCCGGCGAGCGCGACACTCGAGGCCAGCGCGCACAGTCCAGTGGCGACCAGAGCACGTTCGCGGCCGCGTGGGTTGAAGCGCGGAAAGATCGTCTGCGCAATCGTGATCGTGCACAGCGTGCCGCAGTACAGATTCATCGCGTTCGTAGCGGCGACTCCGATGCCGAAGACCACAACCACCACGACGCTGATCCCTGCGGTGGCCTGGGTCAGGGCGACAACCGGGTCGGTGTGGGGGAGCAACAATCCGACGCCCGCCCCGAGGAACATCGGCAGGATCGAGCCGATGCTGGTGCCCCAGTAGCTCATCCAGAATGCCGGCCTCGAGCCCGTCTTTGTCGGCAGGTAGCGCGAATAGTCGGAAACGTATGGGGCATAGGCGATCTGCCACACCGCACACGCCCCGAAGGTGCTCAGGAAGCCGGCCAGCGTCGCGGTGCCCGTGCTGAAGAAGTGAGCGGGCACCGAGTGGACAATGAACGCCCAGACGAACGCCATCAGCAGAACCAGCCCCGACGCCAACGTCATGATGCGCGCGTAGGCGTGGATCAGGGTGTAACCCCAGATGGCCACGCAGACGCTGATCACCGCGAGCACCACGATGCCGGCCTTACCGTTCAGGAAGGGTATGGCCGACGCGAGGGACTGCCCGCCGAAGACGAGAATCGAGATGAAGAACCCGAGGTACATGCAGACGACGACTCCGACGATGAGAATCGATCCCAGCGAACCGAATTGGCCCTTGGTCTGCACCATCTGTGGAACACCCAGCCGCGGCCCCTGAGCAGAGTGCAGCGCCATGAAGATCGCACCGAAGAGATTTCCTGCGATGACCGCCAGCGCGGCCGACCAGGCGGGCTGCCCGAAGAGGGTCGTCGACAACGACCCGGTGACGACCGCCAGGATCATGATGTTGGTTCCGAACCAGATCGTGAACATGTCCCGGTTGCGCCCGTGGCGCTGGTCGGCCGGGATCGGTTGGATGGTGGCCGATTCGATGGTGGAGACAGATTCTTCACGCCCGCTGTGATTTTCACTCACTGGCGTCGCCTTTCGGAGGACCCGGGGCAGGTTGGGGGATTGTGGTTTCGGCCGCGACGGGATTGATCAGCGGATGGCAAAGCCGCGCTCGACAACGGCGGCGAGAAGACCGACGTAGGAATCCATGTCATCGCGGGCCGGACGCGGTGCCGCGGCATAGGGCATGGCGGCCTTCACGGCGGGACTGAGGAAGTACGCGCCGGCCGTCAGCACCGTCAGCGCCTCGAACTGGTCGGGCCTGTGCGCGGCGAGCTCATCGAGAGCCGCTTCGGGGTCCTTGCCGGTGCACGAGGCAACAGCGGCGGCGAATGCCTCTGCGATATCAGGCCGGTAGCCGAGAACCTGGTCGAGCAACGCGTCGGGTACTCCGGCGGCGCTCGCCGAGGGCATGGAGCCGGACGCGGGAATCAGTGTGTCGGCGAGAAGCGCGAAGGTGCGGCGCTGGTCGGAATCGAGCATCATGCTGTCCTTAGAACGCGGTCTGGATGCTGTGGCGGGTTTCGGCGAGGTGCCGCATCGAGCGCAGAGCAATCGCCATGATGGTCGCAGTCGGGTTCACACCCGTGGAGGTGACGAAGACGCTGCCGTCGATGATGAACAAGTTGGGTACATCGTGTGCCCGACCCCACTGATCGACGACGGAGGTGGCGGGGTCGGTGCCCATGGTGGCCGTGCCGAGCAGATGCCAGGCGCTGTGGCGTACCACCGGGATCGGGTGGACTTCGACAGCCCCGGCGGCCTGATGCGCCTCGATCGCCCGCTCCACGTTGAATTTGAGCATTCGCTCACAGTTCTCACCGATGGTATAGCGGATCTTCGCGGCCGGGATCCCGTCGGAATCTGTGAGGTCCGGGGCGAGCACGACCGCGTTGTGCTCGTCGGGCAGATCTTCGGTGGTGATCCCCCATTCGGTGTAGCGCCCGAACGTGCGCCTGAGGCGGCTGTGGAAGGCGGGTCCGAAACTCCCACGCCAGTCCTGGCCCCGCTCCCACAGGGTGTGGGCGAGCGGGCCACCGGTCGGCATCAGGTTCCACTTCGCTCCCCGCACGAAACCGCGGTCGGTGTCGGTCTCGTAGAACTGCATCGACTGCAGCGCCTGTCCTGCCGGGCCGAGCCAGGTTTCGAGCTCCTCGTCGTAGGCGCCGAATACCGACGCGTACGGGTGCGTCATCAGACGCTTGCCCACCAGCCCGGAGGAGTTGGCGAGGCCGTCGGGGAAAAGCGACGAGGTCGAATTCAGCAGCAGGCGCGGTGTGCCTATACCGTTCGCGGCCAGCACGGTCACCCGGGCCGCCAGGTGTTGCAGGTTCCCGTCGCGGTCGATGTACTCGGCGCCGGTGACAAGGCCGCGGTCGTTCACGGTGAGCCGGCTGACCCGGGCACCGGTGATCAGCACCGCACCCAGCGCGATCGCGTCAGGCCAGTGTGTGAGGTCGGTGCTGGCCTTGGCGCCGGTTGGGCATCCGGATTCACACGCGCCGTAGCGCAGACAGGCCGGGCGGTTCTTGAAGTCGCGCGACGCGATGGCATTCGGTGCCGGCCACCAGTGCCAGCCCAGCTTGTCCATCCCTTTGGCCGCGACCAGACCGTACTTGCCGATCGGCAGCGGCGGCAGCGGAAAGGTGTGCGGATCCGGATAGGCGGGGTCGCCTTCCAGCCCAGACGCGCCGATATGGTGGGTGACCTCGTCGTAGAACGGTCGCAGATCCTCATAAGTGAACGGCCAGTCCTCGGCCACGCCGTCGAGTGTCTTGACCCGGAAGTCCGACGGCATCGCGCGAACCCAGTGCCCGGAGAACATGATCGTGCTGCCGCCGACCCCGTTGAACATCAGCGGTTCGACCGGGCTCTCGGTGGCATCGACCGGATAGTCGGCCGGGTTCTGACGCACATTCGGGCTGGAGTTCCACTGCTTCAGACGGGTGAGCTCCCACGACGGTTTGTCGCCGGTGAAGTCGTCGGGCAGGTTCCAGTCTCCCTGCTCCAGACACACGACCTCGAGGCCGCTGCCGGCCAACTCGAGTGCTGCCACCCCGCCAGATGCTCCGGCGCCCACGATGAGAACGTCGGCTCCTCCGGCGATGTCGTAGTCGATGTGCTGGGTGTTCAACTGCTGTGCTCCTGGTCGGCTCGAGCCCAGCCGAAGCCCGGTCGCGCCCATGGGTCCTTCTCCGGTTCGGGGAGTCACGAGCAATGATGCGTGGGTCACACCTCGCCCGCTAGCATCGATCCGCAACAAACCGGCGAACCTGTGTTGTGCAAACGCACAAGGAAATGAAATGCACACATAACGCGACGTCGTGGTGGCAGATCACCAGAGCGCAATGCCATAACCGGGCCGGATACACGGTGAACCGATCCAGCTCCCGGTCACCGAGTTCGCGGTGCCGAAGCCGACGACCGAGCAGTAGCCCGCAAAGGGGGTCAGTGTGCGGGTCTCGAAGTACTTGACGAGGAATTTGACCGAGAGATAAGCCAGTACACCGGCGACCAGAGATCAGGCCAGTGCAGGACCGAGGATGTCGTGGTTTCGGGGCTTCAACAGTTCCGGCTTCTTCAGCACACCCATTCTTCCTGTCGGCGGATCGTTGCGGTGGTCGGACTATCCGAGGGTGGTGAGCAGTGTGGTCAGTGCGTGGGTCTCGGTCGCTGTGTCCGGCTTGCTCGCGCGTACGGATTTCAGCGCGTCGTCGATCTGGCCGTCGAGAAGGGTCCAGGAGGATTTGTCCATCGGCTCGAGCGTCGATTCATCCTCATCCCAAGCGGTTTCGAGATCCTTGATCCGCGCCTTGGCGTCACTTTGCTGACCGGCCTGGACTTTGGTCAGGGTGTCTTGGGTGATGGTGCGGAACTTGGTGATCTCCCCCGCCGGGAAATGCGCGGTCGTCGAACCGGGGGTCGCCGGCGCACTGGCCGGAGGATTCGCGGAGTCCTCCTCGCCTGCGGAGGCGGCATGCGGTTGGCCCGCGGCCCAGACCAGCAGCGCTCCGGCGAGGATGGCGACAATCGCGTAGTACCCCAGCATGATTCGCTCACGTGCTGGGTTGGCGGTCGATTTCGCGGCTGCGGACTGCTGCGGGCCGTCGATGACGTCACGACGGGTGCTGGTCAGGTAGATGACGGTCACCAGAATCGCGACGAGGAACAGCACGCTGGTCAGGGCCGTGCCCACGCCGAGCCCGTGCTCATCGGTGGGTGAGGCGAACCAGTCGCCGAGGTTCGCCCCGAGCGGACGGGTCAGGATGTAGGCGAGCCAGAAGGACAGCACGGCGTTCGCGCCCAGTCGCCAGCCGACGAGGATCGCGACGATCAAGCCCGCGGGCAGCAGGACCGACACTCCGGGTCCCCAGCCGGTCACTTCCAGGGTCCAGTCGCCGACAGCGGTGCCGAGGGCGAAGGTGACCAGAACCGCGAGCCAGTAGAACAATTCGCGGGGCAGGGTGACGATGCTGTGGATCGACAGCGTGCGCTCGCGCGCGAACCAGACGCCGAACACCACCGCCAAGGCCACCGCGAAGACGCTGGTGCTCACCGCGAGCGGGACCGACAGGTTGTCGGTGAGGATGTCGGTGTACAGCGTCCCGGTCACGCTGAGCACCACGACGGTGAGCCAATAGACGAACGGCACGTAACGGTCCAGACGCAGTTGCCAGATCAGGACCGCTGCGAGGATCGCCGTGAACAGCAGCGCCGTCAGGTTCAATCCCACACCCAGCGAGCTGTTGATCCAGTCGGCGAAGCTCTCCCCCACTGTGGTGCAAAGGATCTTGATGATCCAGAACCACACCGTGACCTCTGGCACCTTGCTCAGCATGCGCAGGGCCTGGCCCACCTCGGATTTCGTCATGTCCGCCACAAGGCGGGACCGTACCGATCCGGCGCTGAGACGACGCTGAGAGCAGGAGCAGGGTGCCTGGCTCGCCCGGTGGGACGCGGCATCGGGTGCGGGCGGCCTGTCCGCGGCGCTCTCGGCGGCCAGACACTCGTTCCAGCTCTCGGCGCCGCGCTCGGTCCTCAGACGCAGCGCGGAATACACGCGAGGATCAGCGAAGGACCCGTCGACGGTTTACCATTTAGGTAATGCTAACCTCCGCTTGTGCGGTGATTCTGCCGCGAGTATGCAAGAGATGAGCAGGTCGATGGCGGGATCGAATGGTGGGGTGCGCGGTAGTGGGGTGGGTCGCCGTGGCGGGGGTCGCCGCGTGTGGGTCCTTGGACAAGTGACGCGATGAGCCAGTTCACCACCCACACGGCCACCGGCATCTTCGCCGTCCCGCCCGGCGCGCGCGGCGACGGCGACTGCATCGGGGCCACGCTGTTCTCCTGAACGGCACTCACAAGATTCAGCTTCACAATCGAACGTGGTAATTCGGAGGTTCTCATGTCCCGCTCGCTTCGCACTGCCGTGGCGGTCGCCGCGGCATCGGCAGTCGTGCTGTCGATCGCCGGGTGTTCCGGCAGTAAGTCCTCGGCGGACTCGATCACGCTCTACAGCGGCCAGCATGAGCAGACCGTGACCGCGCTGGTCAAGGACTTTCAGCAGCGCACCGGCGTGAGCGTGAACGTGCGCTCCGGCGATGAGGCGGAGCTGGCCAACCAGATTTTGTCCGAGGGCGACGCCACCCCCGCCGACGCCTATTTCGCCGAGAACCCGCCCGCCCTGAACCTGTTGGAGGGCAAGAACAAACTCGCCAAGGTCGATGACTCGACCCTGTCGGCGATGCCCGCCGGGGTCAGCTCCGACAAGGGCGACTGGGTCGCGGTGTCGGCCCGCTCGGCCGCGTTCGTCTACAACACCGGCAAGCTCCAGTCCGCCCAGGCCCCGACATCGGTGAAGGATCTGGCCACCCCTGCGTGGAAGGGCCGCCTCGGTGTCGCACCGAGCGAAACCGACTTCGCGCCGATCGTGTCGCGGATGATCGCCGCGTCGGGCGTGCCCGCCACCCGTGCCTGGCTGCAGGGCCTCAAGGAAAACGGCAAGGTCTACCAGAGCAACGAGGACTTGATCGCCGCGGTCGACCGTGGCGAGGTCGATGGCGGCGTCGTCGATCACTACTACTGGTACCGCCTGCGCGAGGAGAAGGGCGAAGGCAACATCCACAGCGCGCTGTCGTACTTCGCCCAGGGCGATCCCGGTGCGCTGGTGGACATCTCGGGTGCGGCGGTGCTCGCGTCGAGCAAGCATCAGGCCGCGGCGCAGAAGTGGCTGGCCTACCTGGTCAGCCAGCCCGCCCAGCAGATCATCGCCACCTCCGAAAGCTTCGAATACCCGCTGGTCTCCGGTGTGACCGATACGCGACTGACTCGATCGCTGCAGGACTCCGGCCCGATCGCCAAGGCGAGCGATCTCGGCGACGGCAGCCAGGCCATCGAGTTGATGCAGGAAACCGGCCTGCTGTCGTGACACTCCCCGCGGTCGAGCGAGCGCGCGCCTTCCCGATCCGGGGATGGGCGCGCCGCCCGCTGCCCGGCCTCGGCCTCGTCGCCGGGCTGATCACGCTGCTGATGATCAGCCCGCTGATCTTCGTTGTGCTGCAGGCGTATCACTCCGGATGGCCGGCCGCGCACCGGCTGCTGGGCCGTCCACTCATGGCGACCCTGCTGTGGCACACACTGAGCCTGGCCGTGGTCGTCACCCTGATCACCGCACTGGTCGGATTCGGTGCTGCCTGGCTCGTCGAACGCACCGATCTGCCCGGGAAACGCTGGTGGACAGTCGTTTTGACCATGCCGCTGGCGGTTCCGGAGTTCGTCCACGGCTACTGCTGGGTCTCGCTGTTCCCCTCCGTGCACGGCTTCTGGGGCGCGGTGCTGATCGAATCCGCCTTGTACCCACTGGTTTTCCTGCCCGTCGCCGCTGTACTGCGACGCGGGGACGGTTCGGCCGAAGAGGTCGCGCGCAGCCTCGGTCACGGCCCGATCGCCACGATGTGGCGGGTGACCCTTCCGCTGACCAGGCCCGCCCTGGCCGGTGGCGCATTGCTGGTGTCGCTGTATCTGCTCGGGGAATACGGCGCGTTCGCGATGGTCCGGTTCACCACCTTCGCCACCGCCATCTACACCCAGTACGCGACGGCCTTCGACACCGCATCGGCCAGCATGCTCACCCTGGTCCTGATCGGCCTGGCGCTGCTGGTCGTGACAGCGGAAGCGCGCGTGGGGCGACGCGGACGGATCGTCACCACGGGCACGACGGGCCGCCCCTGCCCGCCGATCGCTTTGGGCTGGGCCACGATTCCCGCGTTCTTCGGTCTGCTGTCGGTGACCGCGATAACGCTGGGCGTCCCGATCTTCGCCCTCGGCTACTGGCTGGTGCGCGGCAACTCGAGCACCCTGCCGCCCGCCTCGATCTGGGCGCAGACCATGACGACCGTCGGCTACGCCCTCACCGCGGCCGTGACCGCGACCGTGGCCGCCATCCCGGTCGCGCTGTACGCGTGGCGGCGTGACACCAGATTGGCGCGCGGTATCGAACGTGCCGCCTACCTGACCCGGGCGCTGCCGGGCATCGCCGTCGCTTTGGCGGTGGTGTACTTCGGTATTCGCTACGCGCAGCCGCTGTATCAGCAGCCGCCGATGCTGGTGGCCGGTTACGTCGTGCTGTTCTTCCCGCTCGCCCTCACCGCGGTCCGCGCGTCGCTGGCCCAGGTACCCCCGGGCGTCGAGGAGGTCGCGCGATCCCTGGGCACCCGCTGGTGGGCGGTGCTCGGTCGAGTCACGCTGCCGCTCATCGCCCCCGGGCTCGGGGCAGCCTTCGCGATGGTCGCGCTCACCTCGACGACCGAGCTGACCGCCACACTCTTGTTGCGGCCCACCGGAACCCAAACCCTGGCCACCCAATTCTGGGTCTACACCTCGGGATTGGCGTGGGGCGCGGCCGCACCGTACGCCGTGGTGATGACCGCTCTCTCGATTCCCGCCGTGTTGATGGTGGCCACACGAACCTTGCGCACGGCAGAAGAAGGTGCCCGATGACCGGCGTCAAAATCGCCAATCTGACCGCGACCCATGGCCGTAACACCGTTCTGCACGGTGTGGACCTCGCGGTCGACGACGGCGCGCTCGCCTGCGTCCTGGGCCCGTCCGGCTGCGGCAAATCCACCCTGCTACGGGTCATCGCCGGATTCCACCGCGCGCACGGCGGCACCGTCACCGTCGGCGGCCGCGTCCTCGACGACGGCCGCACCCGTGTATCCGCCGAACAGCGACGCATCGGCTACGTGCCCCAGAGCGGCGCGTTGTTCCCGCATCTGAGTGTCGCCGCCAATATCGGATTCGGCCTGGCCCGCGCGAAACGCAGCGACCGTATCGCCGAGATGCTGGATCTGGTCGGCCTCAACGGATTCGGCGACCGCCACCCTCACCAACTCTCCGGTGGGCAGCAACAACGCGTCGCCCTTGCCCGCGCCCTGGCCCCGCGCCCGGACCTGTTGCTGCTCGACGAACCGTTCTCCGCACTCGACGCCGCGCTCCGCGCCGACCTGCGCACCGAAGTCGCCGACCTGCTGCACCAGGCCCGCGCCACCGCCATCCTGGTCACCCACGACGTCGACGAGGCACTCGCCTTCGCCGATCTCATCGCGGTACTGCGCGAAGGATGCATCGCCCAAGCAGGTGAACCCCACGAACTGTTCCACCACCCCGTCGATGCCGAGGTGGCCCGCACCCTGGGCGAGGCCAACCTGATTCCCACGGAACCGGCGACGCTGACCGCACTCGGCCTCCGAGCAACCGCCGCACCGGGGTCGTACCTCCTGGTCCGGCCGCCACAACTCCGGCTCGGTGACGAGCCCGCACCGGCGTCAGTGCCTTGCCGCATCGAGCGCAGCCACTTCCGTGGCTACGACCACCGCGTCGAGCTCACGCCGGAACCTGGTGTCGCCCTTCCGAATCGACTCATCGCCTATACGGCTGCGGACTCCACTCCCCCGCCCGTGGGCACCCTCGTCAACATCCAGGTCTGCGGAGAGCCGCACCTACTGCAGCCGAAGACCGGGCGGTGAGCGATATCCAGCCCCATTGATCGTGCTGGTGTCGAGCGAGGGTAATGAGGGATCTTCGCTCGACACCAGCGCCCCCACTGTTACCGTGCGTCAGTCCGCAGGCGCTGCCGGACCGTCGGTAACGACGAGGTTGACCTTGTAGCTGCGCACGGGAGCCGTCCAGCCAATCACCTCGAGCCCCAGCCGGTATCGGATCGGCCAGCCAGGATTTCGTTGATGGCGTCGGCCAGGTACGGGCAGTTGTCGGCAGGATGATCATTCGGGCATTCGATCAGATGTGACAGATAGTCGCGGGCGGCGGTGATCCGGGCCAGCTGCTCGTCGCAGACAGCCACTCGCGCGCGCACCGCATCTCGCCAATCCCGGTCGCTGCTACTTCCGGCGAGCACGGTCGCGATCTCGTCCAAACTCATCGACGCACGTTGCCAGAGCTGGATCAATGCGATTCGTCGCAGATTTGCGTGGTCGTATCGCCGCTTGCCGGACATACGGCCTGCCGGCACGACCAGTCCCATCCGCTCCCACCAGCGCAGTGTCGACACGGCGACGCCGGCACGGCGAGCGACCGCACCGATCGAAAAGGTTTGCTCCGTTGCGGACAAGCTTGACATGAAGCCGACTTTAGGTCGCAGGCTGGGTGAGTGGTAATGAAAACTGTCACCGATATCCCTCGAAGGACCTCGAACCATCACGCCGTATCAACAGGAAGGGCGAATTGACTTGTCCGACATAGTCATCGATGGCCTGGTTCTGCACTATCAGACGAGCGGACACGGGGAGCCGGTCGTTCTCGTGCACGGATCGTGGGACGACCATCACGGATGGGATGACGTGGTTCCGTACCTCGAACCGCATCTGACCGTCATCCGGTACGACCGACGCGGCCATGGTCGCAGCGACTGCCCGCCCGGGCAAGGACGAATCGGCGAGGACGTGGACGACCTCGCCGGTCTCGTGCAACACCTCGGACACGGTCCTGTCCATGTTGTCGGTCACTCCTACGGCGCCACGGTCGCGCTGCTGTTGGCGCTGCGGTATCCGCAGCTGTGCCACAGTCTCACCATTCACGAACCACCGCTGTTCGCGCTGCTCGCCGAGGCCGGCGAGACCGGGTTGGCCGAACTGGTGCGCGACCGCATGGGCCGAGTCATCGAGCTGCTCACGAGCGGCCAAATTGAAGAGGGCACAAGGAAATTCGTCGATGAAGTCGGCTTCGGCCCCGGAACCTGGGATCATGTACTCAGCCCGAGACTGCGCGAGTCCTTTATCGCGCACGCCGACACCTGGCTGGACCAGGCCCGCGACCCCGACCGGCTGGCGTTGGCGACCCGACTACTGGCGAGTCTTTCCGTACCAATCTTGATCACGCACGGTGACCGGGGACTGCCGTGGTACGCACCGGTCGTGCGCATCCTCACCGACACCATTCCCGGAGCCATGCTGCGTGTCATCCACGGGTGCGCGCATGCACCACACCTGACTCACCCGAACGAATTCGCCACCGCCGTAATCGAACACATCGACTCCTCTGCGAGACCATCGATGCCTGGCAGGCAGGAATTCTGGTGAGCTCGGCCATGTAGGAGGCGCTGCCGCGACAGTCGTGGTTCGTTGTCCAGCAGCCCAGTCGAGGACATCAACCGGGCCGTGAGCGACTGGCCCCGCCACCCAGAATCAAGCGCAGCACCCAGGGAGTGGGAATGCACGCTGACTCCGCGGCTATCAGCACGAATATCGCGGCCAGCCCATAGGTGAGAATCAGATGTTGCACGACACTGCCTTTGTCCCAGTTACGCAGCGGCCGGCTGGGATCGGTCCAGGGCCTGCATCTGTCGGGTCGGCGGTCGACACCCAGCTATATCCAGGTGGCATCGCCCGGACCGCACATCGCAGTCTTGGTTCCGGGCCTCCCGCCACCCAAATCCCACGGATGACGAGAGAGAAGGCCGGTCGGCTTCAGGCTTTCCAGCACCGCAGCGCGGCCCATCCACCAGACTCGGCAGGCCGCTGACGAGTCACGGGCCGTCAACCACTGGTTCAGTTTCCTTGCACCCATTCCGTTTTCGTGGACGAGCTGGTCTGTTGCCGTCCACCTGGTGGTTCGTTACAGATACAGCTCGGGAGGGTCGTCGAAGTCGATGCCCGCTTGACGCGCGCGGGCCACCATCTTCCGGTCCCACTCACGATGAGCACGTAACGCCATCCGGAACTCACCCATCTGCTCCGACATCCGCTGGGTTTCGGAGATCGCGAGGTCGCTGAGCACCTTCGCGGCATCGGCCTTCTTCTTGGTCATGCTGGCATCGACATCGCCGCGTTTGAACCACGCGGTCACCGCCGCCGACAGCGCCGAAGAACTGGCGAGCAACATGAGCGCGGAGAACAACGGTGAGGACGCGAACGCATTCACGAGGCGGCCCTCCTGTCCCGGATCGCGTGCAACATCTTCAAGTCCCGCAACAACTGCCGGCGCTTCCACAAGAACGCGACACCCACCGCCACGGGCAACACACCACCCAAGACCGTGGCCGCACTGATGGTTCGCTGATGGAACCCCATCATCGACAGTCGCGCACCGGAAGCCACCAGCGACCAGCCCAACGCCCCCACACCGATCTGCTCGACCAGATAACCCCATACCCGCCGGGCGAATACACCGACAAGAGTCACCACAGCACCCGCCAACGTCAACCCCAACCACAGCATCCGCAACCCCGCAGGCAAAGTCGCGACCGCGGAATTCACCGGCGCACCACGGAAACACTGCACCAGCGCCGAAATACCGAACACCGCACACAACACAACCTCGAACGGGTCGTGACGGGTCGGCGGCCTCACACTTCTCATACCGGATCACCTCCCGCCGGTCCCGGTAGGTCCTGACGACGCAGACAGCGACGCGACGGTAGCCACAATGCTCGCCTCCTGATCGCTGCGTTCGATCGACGCCCCACACCCCACAGGTGTGGAGTGCTGCCGAAGACTCCGGCGCCTTCATTAACACCCCTGGACCGGCTGCCGGGCAACGCATCTGCCGATCCCCTTTCGTCCGGTTTCGCCCACGTGTTGCCAGACACCCCAACCACCGCCGCATCGGGCACACGTGTCACTGCTTTGCGACCGGCCCGCGCTTTCGTTGCGCCACTCGCCGTCCCGACAAGTCATGTCCGCTGAGGGCGGTTGGTGTTCGGTCTGTCGGTCACCGGCTCGGGAGGCGGTCGACGGGAAAATGCTGGTTGCAGAGTCGTCGTCCGGGCGGCCAGCACCGTCACGTGGGACTACACGTCATTGCTCCGGCTTCGCCCGCCGGGGGCAGTACGTCTGCAAAGCGGACCAAAGCGGATCGCGAGATGTCTTGCCTCAGTGGTGGTTCAGGAGTGTTACTGGATATTGCCGTGCCATGGCGAGAGTCGGCAAACCCACCGCAGCGCAATCTGTTGCATCCCTGCGTCACCCTCTTGACCGACAAGGAGGCACCATCATGCCTACTATCACTGCTATCTCACCGCCCTCGGGGCCGGCCTCCGGGGGTAACCCCGTGGTTATCACCGGTAGCGGGTTCACCGGGCCGGACACCGTGCAGTTCGGCGCGACCGCAACGACTTTCACCATCAATTCGGATACGCAGATCACGGCGATCGCGCCGCCGGGAACGGGAACGGTACAGGTGACCGTCTCCAACGCCGGTGGAACGAGCAACGGCGCTTCCTATACCTACGCGGCGGTTCCCTCGTTGATCTTCATAGCTCCCATCACCGGGCCGACCGCCGGGGGAACGACGGTGACGCTGACCGGTACCGGTCTGTCCAGCGCCACCGGGGTCAATTTCGGTGCCACACCGGCGACTTCGTTCACGATCGTATCGAACACACAAATCACAGCGATCGCTCCCGCGGGGGCCGGCACGGTGTCGGTCACGGTCACCAGCACGGCGGGTTCGAGTAACGGGCTGCCATTCACCTATGTGGGAGTACCCACCGTGATCTCGGTCAGCCCGAATTCGGGGCCGGTGACCGGAGGCGCCGTGGTCACCGTGACCGGTACCGGGTTCACCAGTGCCACCGCGGTGAGTTTCGGCGCCACCCCGGCAACCTTGTTTTTCGTGTTGTCGGACACCCAGATCCTCGCGATCGCTCCTCCGGGCACGGGCACCGTGCAGGTCACGGTCACCACCGCGGCCGGAGTAAGTGCTGGCGTTCCGTTCACGTACCGGCCGGTACCCACGCTGAGTTCGATCAGTCCGGCGACGGGACCGATAACCGGAGGCACGACCGTCATCTTGACCGGCACGGGGTTCACCGGCGCTACCGCAGTGTTTTTCGGCATCCTTCCGGCGGCCTCGTTCACCGTCAACTCCGATACGCAGATCACCGCTGTCACTCCACCGGGTCTCGGGACGGTACCGGTCACGGTCACCACCGCGGCCGGCACGAGCAGCGGGCTCGCCTTCACCTACGTGCTGGCGCCGATCCTGCTGTTCTTGATACCGACGGTGGGACCGCAAGCCGGCGGAACCACGGTGACCATTACCGGCCTGGGCCTGTCCGGCGTCACCGGAGTCAAATTCGGTGCCACACCGGCAACGTCGTTCACGATCGTGTCGGACACCCAGATCACCGCGGTCACTCCTGCCGGGACAGGCACGGTAGCGGTGACAGCCACCAGCACAGCGGGTGCCAGTAACGGCCTGCCGTACACCTACCTGGGAATTCCCGCCATCACCTCGATCAGCCCGAACACCGGCCCGGTAACCGGAGGAACCTTCTTGGCCCTCACCGGGACCGGATTCACCGGCGCCACCGCGGTAACCTTCGGCGCCACCCCGGCGACCCTGTTTCTCGTGTTGTCCGACACGCTGATTCTCGCGGTCACTCCACCCGGGACGGGCACGGTGCAAGTCACCGTCACCACAGCCGTCGGCACAAGTGCAGGAATACCCTTCACCTACGTCTGAGGACAATCATCGGATCCGGCGGAGCCGAGCCTCGATCGTCCTTCCCGGACGTGCGCACGAGGCTCGGCTCCGACCCCTACGTAATCCCCTGTCCTGCAGAGGATTACGTTATATCCACCCCGATTTTCGGCGATACGGTCGGGGACCCCTTCAACTCGGCGACCTTTGTGTAGCGATTCTGAAACAAACTGCGGGAGGCACTGTTCCGTTTCGGGGTTGAATCACCGGCCCAACCCCGGCGGGTGACTGCGGGGCCTTAAATCCAAGAGAAGACCCCCCGAGGTGAACCTCCGAGGTTGAAGGCACCGTTCCACGTTTGGACACAGGCGAGGAAAGACTGGACGGGTTAATCGCACCGACGCAATTAACCAATTATGTTGCATTCCAGTCCACTTTGTGCTTCTAGCCATGGAGCGTGAAAGGCACTATCTTCATTGCGGAGTACTGGTCAATCTGCGCGGCGCAATCGCTCATCTCATGGCACATCCAGCCCCGAGAGGATTCGACTATGACGACGTATGCACCGGTCACCATCCAACAGGCACAGTTCCCGATCGTCGAATCGTTCACCCAGGAGACCCCAACCAACCCGCACTGGCAATTGCTGGGCAGCGCGCGGCTGAACGGCGGCAGCCTGGAACTCACTCCCAACACCAATTCCCAAGCTGGGACGGCGTTCCTCGATCAGCCGTTCTCGTCGACGCTCGGCGTCACCATCGACTTCGACTACTCCTGCGAGGGAGGGGCCACGCTCGGCGACGGCTTCAGTGTCTACCTGATCGACGGCGCGCACACGACACAGCCCGGCGGCATCGGCGCCGCGCTCGGCTACTCCATCACGAAGTCCTCGCCCGGGCAGATCGTCGCGCCCGGAGTCACCGCCGGGTTCGTCGGCGTCGGCTTCGACAACTTCGGGAACTTCGCCACACCGCTGGCCGGTACCGGAGGCGGCGCACAGCGACCCGACACCGTCGGGGTACGCGGAGCCGGCAGTCTGCGGGAGGGGTTCGCCTGGCTGACCGGCGTTCAGGTGCCGAATGGGTTCCACGCGTCGTGGGAGCGCGGTGCCCACATTCAGGTGTCCATCATCGGCGGTCGGCTCACCGTTCGCCACGCCGACAAAGCCAACTCGAACGGCACCCTGCTGATCGACGGCTTCAATCTCGCGGGCGCCGACGGTCAGCCACCCGTGCCGGAAACCTTCAAGCTGGGCTTCGCAGCCGGAACCGGCGCCGCGACCGCCTACCACCGGATCAAGAACCTCAAGGTGTCCCTGCCCGCGGAAATGCCTCTGGAGATCAGCGGCCCGCAGACAGCGCAGTCGGGACATCGGATCACCTACTCCATCAGCGTGCAGAATCTCGGCCCCAACGACGCCCCCGACGCCGTGCTGGAGGCCACCATCCCGACAGAGCTGACCGATCTGGAACTGACCTGCCAGGCCGAGAATGGGGCGGTCTGCGGCACCGGTTCGGTCGGCGACGGCTTACACATGCCGATCGACCTGCCCAAGGGCAGTAAGGCGGTCATCAACCTGACCGGCACCATCGACCCGCAGTACGAGGGCCGACTCACCTGCACCAGCCTCATCACCTCACCATCACGCGCCAATACCGCCGAACGGCACTCGGGCTCGGTCACCACCGAGGTCGATCGGCCTCCTGTCACCGTCTCCCCCGTGATCGTCGGGCAGTGGCCCCAGACCTGGCCCGAGGACGCGAAAGGGTGGGTCATCAGCTATGAACTCACGCTGGCCGCCCACGCGCAGCGGGTGGTGTGGTGGGAGATCCGCTTCGACGTCCCGCCACGAACACGCGTCAATCCCCAGCAGACTCAGTGGTACAAGGTGATCAAGGATGGCACCGACGGATCGGTCGTCATCGCCACACCGGACGACAACCACACCATCGAGCCCGGCACGCCGCTGACCGTGGCCTTGCAACTGCTCTACCCATCCCAGCACGAGGCCGGTGACGGCGCCCTGCGCAACCTCCACGCCACCGAGGTGACCCGCCCATAGGCCAGTCCCTTCAAGCAATTCCGCTCGGAGCCGGCGCTGGCCGACTCCTCAGGGACTGTGAGAATGTGTTGAAACAGAGTTGAGTGGGCCGGGGCACGGTGTCGGGATTACTCCAGTCCGTTCCCCGGACCTCTCACCGAAGCCGCCATGCGGCTCGCATGGTCAATTCCCTTGCCGTGGTGGCCTTCCCGCGCGACCGCCCGGGTCACTTCCGCACAGCGAATTCACCGCGTCGTTCAGCGAGTGAGGCGGACCATCGCGTGTTCGCATTCGACGCAGTTGGCGGCACTTGTTGTAATCGCGTGATAGACACGGAGTTCGCCAGACCTGCGCATTCGACGCTCGTACACGGCAGTCTGCTGCCCACAATCCTCGGCGATGATTGCACCGCATCCGATGCCAGTCCGCCAGCGGCGGCGTACTCAGACCTTCGATCGTGAGACCCCTTCTGGGGCACTACGTTTCAGCAGGTCGAGCCGGTAGCGCATGCCGTGTACCCGGCAGCGTCGAGCGGTCGGGGGTTGGTGATACACCCGACCGCAGCACTCGGGGACATGCCGAGCGACCAGGAACGATGTCCATATCCGTTCGTTTTCCGAACGCGAATGTGGCTCGGTGAATCAACAAGGGAGGCGGCTTCGGTGTCGATGTCCGTCGGGGTCGACGGGGGTGGACACGCCTTGCTGTGGCGACGCCTGGCCGGTGCCACCGTTTAGGCTTGTCAAGCGCTATCCCGTGCGGGTTTGTTCCTGTGATACCGAGTTGCGAATCGTTGCGAACCGGAAGGCTCCAGGCATGCGACGTTCGTTCACCGTCGCTGTGGCCGCTACGGTCGCGGCAAGTCTGGCCGTACTGGGCCTGTGGGTCGGCGGCGCCGGACTCGGCCGCGCCCAGCCGCCCGGCGCAGATGTCTCCGCTGGAGGAGTACATCTGACGGCGTCGGTCGACAGCATCGCGGCGAACCCGCCCGGTGACCGGACACCGAACTTCCTCATGACGTTCTCGCATGCCACGCAGATGTCGGGCGATTACTCGGTCACCGTGGACGGCGGCCAGATCACGTCCGGACAGGCGGTCGCGGGATTCATCATCGGCTGCGGGATCAGTGTGGACGGCGGCTTCGATGTCGAGATCGGCACCAATCAAGGGCTGGGAGTCAGGATTCGCCCCTCGGTTGGCTCCCCCAACGCCTCGATCGTCGCGCCCGGTGCGGGCCGGCCCAGTATCGGCGGGACTCTGGGCGTGGGCGAAGGCGTGTTCGGGAACTTGGGACCCGGCCAGGTCACTGTCGCGAGAACGGAGACGGTCCGCCTGCATGCCAACACGACGTTTCCGTATCGCATCGCGTTCTACAATGCCGCGCTGAATATCGCCCAATGCGCCTCGCCGGTATCGGCCGTCCCTTTCGTCACCGCCACGGTGAGCACCGCTGAGGGGCTGGCGCAGACCACGGCCTACGGCGACCAGTTCACCTTCTGAAACCCGATGGCCAAGGAATTCGGGGTACACCGCGACACCGTCCACAGCTACCTCGACACCCGGCCTGCCCTCCCCGAGGATCACCGGCCGTTGCCCGACGTCGGCGTGTCGACCAGGGCAGCCCCGTCGACCCCGACAGACGTCGACCCCGAAACCTCGGTAGGAGAACAGCCTTTGCGGCTCGGGTCGGCTTCAGGATTCCCGGGCCCGCTCCGCATCTCGGATCATCTCCAGCAGGTCGCGAATCTGCTTGTCCTGCTGCTCGAGGTGCCGATGAATGTCCAAAGTGGTGGTCAGGATCGCGTCACTGTCTTTGTAGGTGGCCTCGGCCCGTTTGTCGGCGGCCGCGGCCAGGATGTTCTGGCCAACGATGATGATGCTCAGGAGCACGAGCTGCAAGAACGTCTGACTGATCCACGACACCAGGATGACGGGACTGCCCGAACTGATCGCAGCTGGCAGCGATACGAAACTGAGCGCGGCGAACGCGTACGCACACCACATGGTGCCGACGCCCTTGGTGATCACGACCGCCAGGTTCGCGTTGAACCGCGTGTACCACGCGGAATCGGGTGGCGCCGTGGCCACGTCGGTGATCTTAGGCGGTCCGGCCTGCTTGCGTTCGGCGATGCGCGGATGCGGCGTGTAATGGAGTGGTTCGGACATGCCCATCAGCCTCGCACGGCGATCCGGAGCCATCGGATCCGATTCGCCGACTTCGTCGACCGGGCGGAGCGCATCGACCAGGACACGCCGGCCGCCCGGCGTTATGAACTGCGCAAGGAACAGACTGTTCTCGATCACACGGTGGCCGCCGTCCACCCCGGCGCCAGCCGTAGCGACGCCACGCGGGGCGGCGAAACTCGCCGCCCCGCTGCACTTCCGCACGACAGTCGGGGAAGATCAGTGCCCTTGGAGTCCAAATTCACTCTCACGATTGAGGTCTGGGACGAGGAGGCGGCGATCTGCTAGGGCCTGCGGGACATCGTCCGTTTCGCGAAGGAAGCGGGTTGCTCCGTCGAGTTCAACGTCGATGATCACCCGAGCGGTGGCCTGGTCGGTGGCGAGGACGATGACGACGGGTTCGGGCCCGGGAGCTACTACACGCACGCCACGGGAAAGACTCACGCGCCAGCGGTTCACCGGAGCACGGGGATCGCCGGAATCTGCTGGCCGCCGAGAAGTTTCCATACGTGGGCGCGTTCGGCCGCGAGGTCGATCGGCGCGTCGGCGAGGGTGTCGAGCAGCTGCTGCAGCGGCCATTTGTGCAATGCGCCGTAGCGGGCGGAGTAGAGGGCCGCGGTATGGACGGAGAAGGTGTCGGTGGTGTCGAACAGCGCGTAGCCGATGATCTGGTAGATGTCGGTCAGCGACAGCGAGTCCGATCTTTGCCCTGTCTCACGGTTGGCCGCGCCGAGGCGGGTCTTCACCTCGATCAGGACGCCGTCCACGATGAGGTCGGCATCGGCCGAGCAGAGCTGCGAGGCGGCGAACGTCGGTCCCAGGGCCACCGCCGACGATGGGTCGGGCAGGAATTCGGCCAGTTCGGTGAGAGCGAGTAGATACAGCGACCGCATCTCGGTGAGAGCGTCGCCGGGAGCCAGCGCGAGCAAAGCCTCGGTGGTGAACCGGTCGCTGCGAATTGGTTCGGCCAGTGGGGAATTGGAGAAGACGAACGGGTTGCGGTACAGCTCCGCGCACAGCGCCAACGCCCAGCTCGCTCGTGCGACGATCTCCAAAGCGTTCTCCGGCAGCGGCCGCATATACGCGTGGCCTGCCAGTGTGGCCAGCTCCCAGACTACGGCGATGTGGTCGGGGCGATGGAAGATCGGTTCGGCGAACACCGCGGTCTCGGGTACATACTCGGCGGCGCAGGTGAATCGGAGTAGGTAGTCGAAGGCCGCGCCCAAGGTTCCCGGGCTGGCGCCGGTGCCACCGACGAGCAGTGTGCCCGCGCGGGCTCGGTAGTCGGCTTGCACGGGTTCGAGATTCGGGTACCGCTGGTCGAAGTACTGGCGCAGCGGGCTGGCCATGTCGTCGATCGCCCCGGTCAGGCTGGAGTACTGATAGCTCATGAACATTACTGTGGCATGGGTCACCGAAATAGCCGAGACCGGGGGCTACGCGACTGAGCTTCGGGCTATTGCTGAAATTCTTCGAGTTGGAGGCCCGGTTCCCCCGCGGTCCAGAGGAGTTCCCGGCCGCAGCGGTCGCCTGCCTGGCTGCCCCGCCTGCCACACAGCATGTCGAAGCGCGCAGATGCCCAGCGGCCGCGAGGCCTCCGCTTATAGTCAGACCGCATGACGCAAGCTTGGGAGCGTTGGTGGAGGCGACCGGATGCGGCGGACGGCGACGCGGTGTCGTCTCGCCGGTCGGCTCGGCGCCTCCGAGCGCATCAGCCGCCCACGCGCCGCACCGTGCGGTTGCTGGTGGTGGCGCGGACTATTGTGGCGCTGCTGGCGATCTTCGTGGTGGCCGGCACCGCGATGGCATGGCGCAGCTATCACCAGATACTGGGCGGAGTCACCACATCCGACGCGCTGGCCGATGACCCGAAATCCAACGGCACCGACCAGAACATCCTCATCATGGGATTGGACAGTCGCCTCGACGAGCATGGAAACCCGTTGCCGCAGGCGATGTACGACGCGCTGCACGCCGGCGACGACAGTGTCGGCGGGTACAACGCGAATGTGCTTATCCTGGTGCACATTCCCGGCGACGGTTCGCGGGCGACAGCCATCTCCATTCCGCGCGACGACTACGTCAACCTCGATTCCGCGGCGTGTGATTCCTCGCCCTGCAAGGCAAAGATCAAACAGGCGTACGGGTTTGCGTATCAGCGGGCCAAGGACAAGCTGACCAAGTCCGGTGCCGAGGATTCGCCCGACCTGGAGAAGAAGTCTCGTGATGCGGGGCGCAAGGCCGAGATCGCGACCGTGCGCAGCTTTCTCGGCGGCGTGCCGGTGGACCATTTCGTCGAGGTGACGCTGGTGGCGTTCTTTCAGATCGCCCAGGTCGTACAGCCGATCACCGTGTGCCTCAACGAGAACACATCCGACAGTTTCTCCGGCGCCGACTTCCACAAGGGGACGCAGCAGATCGACGCCGGGCAGGCGATGTCGTTCGTGCGGCAGCGTCGTGATCCCGATCCGTCACTGAACTTCACCGACCTCGACCGGACCCGGCGGCAGCAGGCGTTCATCGTGTCGCTGGCCCGCACACTGCAGGCAAGTGGCACTCTCACCACTCCCAGCAGCCTGCGCGGCGTCCTCGATGTGGCACAGCAGAACATCGCCGTCGACAACGAGTTGGATCTGCCGCAGTTCGCCCGACAAGCGTCGACGCTGGTCGCTGACGGGATGTCGCTGTTCACCCTGCCTGTCAAGGACTTCGGGACCAACGCCCTCGGCGAGGACATCAACGTCGTCGACACCACCGAGATCCGTGGCATCGTGGCCAGCCTGCTCGCCCCGCTCACCTCGCACACCACCGCTGCGACCGCCGCAGCCACGACCGACCCGACCATCCCCGCCGCCTCCGGTGTGGTGTTGAACGTGGTGAACAGCACCGGCCGCACCGGCCTGGCCGCACGCGTGGAACTGGCATTGTCGGCACGGGGATTCATCCGCGGTGCCGCCACCACCGGCCCCATCCACACCGCCAGCTCGATCGCCTACGGTCCCGGCGCGGACGCCGCCGCCACCGCACTCGGCCAACGACTCGGACTCACCGCGACGAAATCGGCGGCCCTCGACGCGGAAACCGTCGAACTGACCATCGGCACCGATGCTGCGACCGGCGAACCCATCACCTCTTTGGCGCCCGACCTACCCGGCCAGACCACCTCCGCGACACCACCGGTCCCGGTCCCGGCCACCGCGACCGGGACGCAGGCCCCCTCCCCCACCGACCTGTCCAGCATGGACTCCACCGCCGTTCCCTGCGTCAAATGACCGACCTTGTCCGGGTTTGCGGTCCCGCCGGTGGGGTGAGCCGCTGCGGGCCGAGCAGCTGCGCGTGTCGCCCTGACGCAGAGTTGAATTCAGCCCCGGTACCGGTTGCAGCGTATCGAGCTGGGCGCAGACCTCACCTGTCGACGCCTGTCGGGTCCCTGTGCGCGGGCACGCTCAAAGTCTGCTACGGCCCGGCTCGGTAGCGTCTGGTCGATCCGGCCTGGACCAACCGCCAATCCTGTTGCCAGACAATCTATATCGATATCGAGTGTCTCACCGATCGCCGACAACAACCCACCATGACCCGATGGTCTACCTTGACTACCGCGTGTCCCGCGATACAGATCGGATTGACCACAAAGGCAAGTTCATGGTGGCCATTTGGTGGCCGCACGGCACGTTCACGGGTCCAGATCCGCCGGGTCGGCGATGGTTGCGCATTCTCCCAATTCAGTTGCAGCCATACCTTTTTCGCGGCATAGAAGATGGCTGACCGAAAGGTAGCGTCACCGGCCATCAGGGCCGAGGTCGGTCGGGGCGTCGGGT
The DNA here is from genome assembly GCF_040645495.1 of Nocardia sp. NPDC046763. Classification (NCBI taxonomy): domain Bacteria; kingdom Bacillati; phylum Actinomycetota; class Actinomycetes; order Mycobacteriales; family Nocardiaceae; genus Nocardia; species Nocardia sp. NPDC046763. Next base: position 106,062 of record NZ_JBEYYI010000009.1, read on the forward strand.
GTCACGACGAGTCTGTCGGACATGGCGGTGGCGATGAATTTGGGGATGGCGGGGGCGAAGATCTTGAGGTAGAAGTGCATCCATTCGTGGCGGGCGTTGAGGAATGGGAAATCGGTGGGGGCCATGTAGCGGATGGCGAGCATTGGCAGGGGTGCGTCGAGTGCACGGAAGGCCGGGTTGTGCAGCCCGGGAACGGTGCAGCCCGGGTAGAACTGGCCGAGCATCAGGCCCTGTTCGACAAATTTGGTTTTCTGGTCGTGTTGAACGGTGTCGATGTCGGCGTATTCGGTGAGGTCTGGGAAGACCGCGATGACGGCTTTGAGTTTGGAATCGGGCTCGTCCCGGGGTGGCAGGCTGGGAAACAGATCGTAGAGGTCGGCGACTATTGCGCTGATGCGCTGGCGGTCGATATCACGACCCGTGATGAATGCGGCCCACAGGGATCGCAGTGCGATGGCGTGGCTGGTGTAGGGGCAGACATGGCCGGGCCGGCCGAGGTCGGGATGGGATTGGCACAGGTATCCGACCATCCACCGGCGCAGTTCGGCGACATGAGGGTGCACGCCGTTACCGGCTGCCCGATCGGGGTCGAACAGGTTGACTGGCTCGACGCCGGAACGTGTTCCGACGATTCGGTCGGTGTTCATGATCGGCTTGTCCTTGCTGGGGTTTCTGACTCCGTGTGGGCGATGTGGATGGACCGGAAGTGCTCGGTGAGGACGAAACCGATGGCGCGGAGCGAATCCTGACCGGTCATTCGTTCGTGTTGAACGGGAATCCGGTGCTCGGTGATACGCCCGGCGACGTGGTCGTTCCAGGCACGAACAGGAGAAGACCCGTCGACGTGGTGGTCGACGGCGCTGAAGTAGATCAGATCACCGTCGAACAATCCCGGCCGATGGTTCCAGGTGAGGTCGATGAGCCGGGCGTAGTCGCGTTGCAAGCTCACGAGATGCTCCGAGGTGACCTCGGTGAAGAGGCCGCCTTGCCGGTGCAGCAACTCGGTTGCGGCCTCGACGGTCAGCTCGGTGTGGCCGTCCGGAACCGCGAAACCGCCGAACTCGGCGAGCATCGTCGCCACCGAGGGGGTGGGGGCCCGGAAGCTGTCGGCAGTGACGACGCGGGTGTCCATCATGGCCAGGGTGGCCACGGAGTCGCCGTCGCGGCGGAGTTGGACCGCAATCGCGTGCGCGATGGTGCCGCCGAGCGAGTAGCCGAGCAAATGGTAGGGACCGTGCGGTTGGACGGACCGGATCTCCTGCACATAGCGGGCGGCGAGTTCATCGAGGGTGTCGAACCGCACGGTGGGGTCGGACAGCGCCGGAGATTGCAGCCCTCGGACGGGACGGTCGGGATCGAGGTACTGCACGAGTCCGCTGAAACCCCAAGCCAATCCGATCGCCGGGTGAATACAGAACAGCGGCGGGTCGGTTCCGGCAGCCCGCAGGGGCAGCATGACGGCGAGCGCCCCGTCGAGACCCTGTCCGTCGACGTCCCGCCCTGCGAGACCGTCGCGACGGCTCTCGATGCGGCGGGCCAGCGCCTGCGGCGTCGGATCGGTGAAGAGCCACTGCAGCGGCACGGTGACACCGGTGGACTCCGCGAGCCGCGCCACCAATTGGGTGGCGGCCAGCGAGTTACCGCCGACAGCGAAGAAGCCGTCGTCGACTCCGATTCGTTCGATGCCGAGGGTGTCGGTGAAGGCAGCGCAGACGGTCGCCTCGAGCGGGGTGGATGGCGCCCGGAACCGAGACCGACCGCGCAGGTCGGGTACGGGCAGGGCGTTGCGATCGAGCTTGCCGGTGGTCGTGAGCGGTATCCGGTCGAGCGTCACGATGGTGGTGGGGATCATGTGGGTGGGCAATCGGGTAGCGAGGTGCCTGGTCAGCGCTGCGGCATCCGGTGTGGTGTGCGGGGCGGGCACCACATGGCCCGTGAGCTGGTCGACACCGTCGAGCCGGGTGTGGACCACGACGGCGGCACGGGAGACGGCGGGGTGGCTGCACAACGCGGTTTCGATCTCGCCGGGTTCGATGCGATGGCCGTTGACCTTGAGCTGCAGATCGCTGCGGCCCAGGTATTCGAGCCTCCCGTCACCGGTCCAGGTGACCAGATCGCCGGTGCGATACATGCGGGTCCCGGCCGGCCCGTACGGGTCGGGGATGAATCGTGCTGCCGTGAGTGCGGGTTGCCCGTGGTAGCCGCGGGCGACGCCCGGTCCGGACAGATACAGTTCGCCGGCCACTCCGGGCGGGACCGGGCGCAGTCTGCCGTCGAGCACTACGGCGGAGAACCCACGGGCAGGGCCGCCGATCAGCGGCGGACTCTCCGTGATCGCGGTCAGGGGGACGTCGGCGCAGCTCAGGATGGTGGTCTCGGTAGCCCCGTACGTGTTGATCAGGGTGCGGCCCGGCGCCCATCGGTTCGCCAGATCCAGTGGGCAGGTCTCGCCACCGAGGATCAGGGTGTGCAGGGTATCGAGTTCGCCGGGGGGTAGGGATTCGAGCACGGTCGGGGTGAATGCCGCATGGGTGGCGTGTGCGGCGGTGATCCGCTCGGCCAGTTCGGCGCCGGCGACCACTCGCTCCGGTGCGAGCACCAGGGTGGCTCCGGCGGCGGCGGCGCTGAACCATTCGAGGATCGACACGTCGAAGCTCGGCGAGGCCGCAGCCAGCATTCGAGAGGACGAGGTGAGGCCGAACCGCTCCCGCGCTTCGGCGGCCAGATTCGCGATCCCGGTTTGGGTGACCACTACTCCCTTGGGGGTCCCGGTGGAGCCCGAGGTGTAGATCAGGTACGCCGGATGCTCCGGCAGTAGTGTGGCCGTGCGCTCGCTGTCGTCGATCGCGGTGACGCGCGCCGACACTGCCTTCGCGGCGAATTCGGGACTGTCGAGGCTGAGCCACGGTGTGGCCTGCGGCAGCCGGTGTCGATAGGTCTCGGCGGTCAGCCCGGCGGTGGCACCGGCATCGGCGAGAATGCCGCTGATCCGGTCTTCGGGCTGGGTGGGGTCGATCTGAACGAACGCGGCGCCGGTCTTGGCGACCGCCCACACGCCGATCACGGCGTCGACGGAGCGCGGAAACGCCACGGCCACAAAGGATTCCGGTCCTGCTCCGGCCTCGATCAGTATCCGCGCCCATCGGTTCGAGGTTTCGTCGAGTTCGCGGTAGGACAACCTTTCGCCCTCCCAGACCACCGCGTCCACGTCGGACCTCGCTGCGGCCGCCAGCACCTGCGGCAACGTCGATGTCGCCACGCTGGGATCACCGCGAACGGGTACCAAGGTGGCCAGTTCATCCGGCGACAGCAGTTGGACTCGCAGGAGTGAGAGATCGATGTCGTCGGTGATGGCGTCGAGCACGCGTCGGACACGGCCGGCGAGGGCGTCGATCTGGTGCTGTGTGAACAGTTCGGGCAGGTATTTGAAGGTCAGCTCCAGCCGGGTATCGAGATGGACGATCAGGCCGAGCGGGTAGTGCGCGGCGTCTCGTCCCTGCACGTCGAGAACGTGCATCCCGGCGATGTCGGTGTCTTCGGACAACCCGGCCGCGTCGACCGGGTAGGACTCGAAGACGGTCACGGTGTCGAACATCGCGCCGGACCCGGCCGTCTGCTGGATCCGGGCGAGCCCGAGGTCGTTGTGGTCGAGCAGCGCAGTTTGTTCGGCCTGGATTCGCCGGAGTAGCTGAGCGAGACTTTCGCCGTAGTCGAGCCGGACCCGGACCGGCACGGTGTTCACGAACAGGCCGATCATCGATTCGATGCCGGGGAGCTGCGGGGGGCGTCCGGAGACGGTGGTGCCGAAGACGACGTCTTCGCGCGCGGTCGCGCTTGCGAGCACGATCGCCCAGGCGGCTTGGACGACGGTGTTGAGGGTGCTCTCCTGCTGATGGGCCACCGCGACCAGGGCCGCGGTGCGGTGTTCGCTCAGTTGTACCCGGACCTCGCGTGCGGCGGCGGCGTGCCGGCGGCCGCGGTCCGCGCGCGCCAGCAGAGTCGGCTCGGTGACGCCCTCGAGGGTCCGGGCCCACGCCGTTTCCGCCGCCCGCTGATCCTGGGTTTTCAGCCACACCAGGTAGTCGCGGTAGGGGCGCGCCGGGGGCAGGGCACCGGGGTCGCTGTCGCCGGCGTAGAGGATCAGCAGTTCCCGGATCAGCAGTGGGGTGGACCAGCCGTCGATCAGAATGTGATGCATGCTCAGCAGCAGCGTGTGTCGCTGCGGGGAGGTGCTGATCAGTGTCAGTCGCAGCAGCGGCGCCGCGGTCATGTCGAAGTGCCGGTCGGCGTCCATGAGCTGATCGAGCGCGGCCGCGGTGTCGGCGTATTCCGCGAGGTCGATCCGGGTGAACGGCACGTCGACACGGCGGTGTACGACCTGGACCGGCTCGCCGGGACCGTCGTGAACGAATGCGGTCCGCAGGTTCGGGTGCCGTCCGATGAGGGTCTGTACGGCGCGGCGTAACCGATCCGCGTCGACGCGCCCACCGAGTTCCATCCGGAGTTGCACGATGTAGTCGTCGCGGGCGCCGTCGGCGAGCTGGGCGTGGAACAGCAGCCCCGCCTGGAGCGGCGTGAGCGACCAGATATCGTCCAGCTCCGGGTACCGGGCCTCGAGCCGGTCGATCGCGGCCTGGTCGAGGTCGACGAGGCCGACGTCGGAGGGCGTCAGCCCGCCCGCGCCGGGCCGGGAGGCGTGGGCGGCGAGAGCCGTCACCGCGTCGCGCCACAGTTCCGCGAGTTCGGTGACCTCGGCCGCGGTGATCAGGTCGACCGGGTAGTCCCAGGACGCGGTCAGGGCAGGTCCGCCCGGCGTGTCCTCGGTTGCCGCGTTGATGCCGAGCAGGGCTGCCACGGATGCTTCGGGGGGCTGGGCGCCGCCGGCGGTATCGGCCCCGGCGGGCATCCACCCGGTCTCGCGCAATGCGTCGGGAATCGTGTCGAATCGGCCGAGATAGTTGAAACTCACCTGAGGGTCGGGCAGCGCACCCAGGATGCGGGCGGTATCGGTGTCGAGGTAGCGCAGCAGGCCATAGCCGATCCCGTGGCCGGGGACCCGCCGGAGTTGTTCCTTGACCGATTTGACGACCGCCCCCGCGGCAGCGCCGGCGCCGAACGCGTCATCGATGTCGATATCGGACAGGTCGAGCCGCACCGGGTAGGTGGTGGTGAACCATCCGACCGTGCGGGTGAGGTCGGCGCCCGGAAGGACCGTGTCGTCGCGCCCGTGGCTTTCGAGCGTGAGCAGCGTGTCGGTGATGTTGTCGCCATGGCGGCGCCGCCACCGGGTCAGCGCCAGTGCGAGCCCGGCGATGAGGGCATCGTCCACATTGCCGCGGAACGCCTGGGGCAGGGTGGTGAGTACCGCGCGGGTCACCGCGGTGGGCAGCGTGACCCGAACAGTGGCGACGGTGGCCTGCAGGTCCACGACCGGGTCGAGAGGGCGCGTCCCGATCGGCGGATCCGCGGCGGCGAGGGTGGAACGCCACCAGTCGAGTTCGTCGAGGTTCGCGGCAGCGGTGTCGAGAGCGTGCGCCCAGCGTCGCATCGACGTACCGACGGGCATCAGCTGCGGCCGTTGCCCGGCACTCACCTGGGCTCCTGCGACAGCAAGGTCGGGAACGAGGATCCGCCACGACACTCCGTCCACCACCAGGTGGTGTGCGACGACCAGAAGCCGGCCCGGTCCGTCGGCGTAGTCGAACCAGACCAACTGCAGCACGATTCCCGCGGCGGGGTCGAGGCGCTCGGCGGCCGCGCGTGCCTCCCTATCGGCGATCGCGGCGAACGCGCTGCTGTCCGGTGCCACATCCACCGGCACGTGCCGGATCAGTCCGGCGGCGGACATCCCGGTCGGCTGCACGTGCATTGCCCAGCCCGATGGGTGTGCGGGGTCGGGCCGGAGCCGGGCCCGCAGCATGTCGTGATGATCGATCACCGCTTGCACGGTCGCCGCGATGGCGGTCTGCTCGATGCCGGTCGGCAGCGTGAGCATCACCCACTGGCAGAAGCGGTCGAATTCGCCACGCTCGAACATCCAGCACATGATCGGCGTCAACGGCATCGGCCCCACACCCCCGCCGGGCAGTTCAGCCGGAAGGGCGGCCGCCGCGGCGCTGTCGCGGACGGCGATCTGGGCAAGTCCGGCAACCGTTCTGCGTTCGAACACCTCACGCACGGACAGCACCAGCCCCGCCGCCTTGGCCCGCGTCACCAACTGGATCGACATGATGCTGTCTCCGCCCAGGGCGAAGAACGAGTCGTCGAGCCCGACCGTGTCGATGCCCAATACCTCGGCGAACAGTCCCGCGAGCGTCGTCTCCGTCTCGGTGACCGGCGCCCGGAATTCGGTTCGGCCCGTGCTGAAGTCGGGCTCGGGCAGCGCGAGGCGGTCGATCTTGCCCGTTTCCGTCATCGGCAGCGTGTCGAGCACCATCACGGTCGCCGGCACCATGTGCGGGGCCAGTCGTTGCTCGGCGAACGCGAGGACCGCGACGGGGTCCAGGTCGGTGCCGGGCTCCGGCACGACGTACCCGATCAACCGATCGCCGGTGGTGGAGCCGCGGTGCACGGCCGCCACCGAATGAGCCACTCCCGGGCAGGCCAGCAGACCCGATTCGACCTCGCCGAGCTCGATGCGGAAGCCACGAATCTTGACCTGGAAGTCCGTCCGGCCGACATAGTCGAGGGTCAGACCTCCCTCCGGTAGCCGCAGCCACCGCACCAGGTCTCCGGTTCGATACATGCGCTGCCCGCGGTCCGCGAACGGATCGGCGACGAACCGCGACGCTGTGAGACCCGTCCGGTTGCGGTAGCCGCGAGCCAGTCCCGGACCGGTGAGGTACAGCTCTCCGACGACGCCGAGCGGCACCGGACGCAACCACGCGTCGAGCACGACCTCACCGACGCCGCGGATCGGTCCGCCGATCGTCGCGGTCTCGCCCGGCACCATAGGCGCACCGGCATCGGTCTGGATCGTGGCCTCCGCCGGACCGTAGGTGTTGAACAGTTTCCGGCCCGGCGCCCACCGTGACACCAGTCGTGGTGGGGGCGCTTCGCCACCGATCACGACCGTCCCGAGGTTCCGCAGCCCGGCCGGGTCGACCGTACCCAGGGCCGTGGGAGTCAGCGCCGCATGGGTCACCGAGTTGTGCGAAATGATCTGCGCCAGTTCGATTCCGCCGAAGACGGTCGGCGGCGCGATCACCAGCCGCCCGCCGGACGCGAACGCCCAGAGCAGTTCCAGGACCGCCGCGTCGAAACCGGGAGACGCGGCATGCAGCACCCGTGCGGCCGGCCCGAGGTCGAACCGCGTGCACTGCTCGGCCACCAGGTTCGCCAACCCCCGGTGCGAGACCACAACGCCCTTCGGCACACCCGTCGAGCCGGACGTGTAGATCACGTACGCGGCCTGATCGACCCGGACCAGCCGAATTCGCTCGGCATCGGTCACCGGCACAGCCGGCGACTCCGCCGCCTCCGCTTCGACCGCCGGATCGTCGAGGACCAGCCACCGCACCGATCCGGGCAGTCGATTCCTCCACTCCGACAGCGTGATTCCTGTCGCGACGCCCGAATCGCTGAGCATGTGGTGGATCCGGCTCCCCGGATTGCGCGGATCCACCGGGACGAATGCCGCCCCCGACTTCGCCACCGCCCACACTGCGAGCACCGACTCGTAGGAGCGCGGCAACGCGACCGCGACATTCGTCTCCGGTCCGGCACCTCGACCGATCAGCAAGCGCGCCAACCGATTCGACTCGGCATCCAGCTCGCCGTAGGTCCAGTGCCGGTCCCCGCACACCACCGCCACCGCCTCCGGATTCCGCGCCACCGTCGCCGCGAACAGCTCCGGCAGCACCCGCTCCGGCATCGCGGGATCGCCTGATACCGGCGCCAATTCGCGGTATTCCTGTGGCGAGAGCAGATTCATCCGGGCCAGCGGCAGATCCGGGTCGGCGGCAATGTCGCCGAGCACGTCCAGGATCCGCCGCAGGGTGGCAGCGATGGTGTCGTGGTCGAAGAGCTCGGGCAGGTACTTGATCTCGAGGTGCAGTCTCGAGTCGATCCGACCGACCACGCCCAGCGGATAGTGCGCGGCGTCGGCGCCGGTCACGTCGACCAGCCGCATGCCGGCGATGTCGGTGTCCGCGGTCAATCCGTGGCGGTCGACCGGGAAGGACTCGAACACCGTCATTGTGTCGAATACCGCCCCCGGCCCGGCCGCCCGCTCGATGTCGGCCAGACCGATGAACTGGTGATCGAGCAGCGCGGCCTGCTCGGCCTGAATGCGGTCGAGCAATTGCCCGAGGGTCTCGGTGGCGTCGAGTCGGACGCGCACCGGGACCGTGTTGATGAACAGCCCGATCATCGATTCGATACCCGCGATCTGCGGGGTCCGTCCGGAGACCACGGCCCCGAACGTCACATCGTTCCGGGATGTCAACGCGCTCAGCACGATCGCCCAGGCCGCTTGGATCATGGTGTTGAGCGTGATTCCGCGGGACCGTGCGCGGCCCGTGAGCGCCGCGGTCTGCGCCTCGGTGAGTTCGCCGAGAACCTCACGGGATTCGGTGTAGCGACGGCGGGGATCGGTCGCCGCCATCAGGGTCGGCTCGTCGGCGCCGTCGAACGCACGGGCCCAGGCGTCGAGTGACGCGGCCGGGTCCTGCCGGACGATCCAGGTCAGGAAGTCCCGGTAGGGGCGCACCTGCGGCAGCAGCGTGGCGTCGCAGTCGGTGGCGTAGAGCACCAGCAGTTCCTGCAGGAGCAGCGGCGTCGACCAGCCGTCGAGCAGCAGGTGATGATTGGTCAGCATCAGCCGGTACTGCTCCGGCCCGGTGGTGACCAGCATCCAGCGAAGCAGCGGGGCACGAGCCGGGTCGAACCGGGTGGCGCGGTCCGCGGCCATGAGCAGCGTCCACTCGCGTTCGCGTGCACCGTCATCCAGCCCGGACAGGTCCAGCTCCGTCCATGGCGCCTCGGCGTCGTCGTCGACCACCTGCACCGGCCCGGCGCCGCTGTCGGTGACGAATGCGGTGCGCAGATTCGCATGCCGGTCGAGCAGCACGTGCACGGCTCGGCGCAGCCGCCCTGGGTCGACCCGGCCGCGCAGCTCGAGAACCAGCTGCGTGATGTAGGCGTCCACCGACTGCTCGGACACCAGCGCATGGAACAGCAGCCCCTGTTGCAGTGGGGCCAAGGGCCAGACGTCGCTCGAGCCCGGATACCGGTCCTCGAGTCGCTCGATGTCGGATTGTCCGAGCCCGGACAGCGTCAGATCCGACGGCGTTCGCCCCCCGCTCCCGGCACGGCGAACATGCGTCGCCAACGCGGTCAGTACCGAACGCCACGACTCCGCCACCTCGCGCACCGCATCGGCGGTGAGCACCCCCGTGGGATACGACCAGATCGCTTGCAGCCGTGGCCCGTTCGCGTCGTCCACGACGAGGGCATTGATGTCGAGCACCGCGGGCACCGGCATATCCGGCTGCTGTGCGCCGGCGAGCTCTGCCGCACCCGACGCATCCCCGACATCCACCGGCACCCATCCGGCTGCCGGAATCGCTTCGGCGCCAAGGTAGTTGAACGCGATCTGCGGCGGCGCAGTGGCGAGGATCGGTCCGGCGTCCCCGTCGAGATACCGCAGCAGGCCGTAGCCGATCCCGTGGTCCGGGATGGCGCGGAGCTGTTCCTTGACGGACTTGACCGCCGCCCCCAGCGCCGGCCCGCCCGCGCACGCGTCGTCGAGATCGATGCCCGAAAGATCCAGGCGCATCGGGAAACTCGTGGCGAACCAGCCGACCGTGCGCGTCGGATCCGAGCCCGGGACAACGCCGTCCGCGCGGCCGTCCCCTTCGAGACGGATCGTCATGTCCGCGGATGGGCCCGCGGCAGCCGCTGTCTCGTGCTCGCGCCGCCACCTCGCGATCGCCACCGCCAAGGCGGCCAGCAGCCCGTCGTCCACACTGCCGTGGAAAGCCGCGGGCACCCTGGTCAGCAGTGCCTCGGTCACTTCGGGGTCGACCTCGACCCGGACCGTGCGGGCGGTCGCGACCACATCGATCGCGGGGTCGAGGGGCCGTGATCCGATCATCGGATCGTCCCCGGCGGTCATCGTTTGCCACAGTGCGAGTTCGGCGGCGCGCTCCGGGCGTTGGGCCGCCTCGACCAGCCCGTGCGCCCAGCTGCGCATCGACGTCCCGGTCGGGGCCGGATCGGGTCGCTCGCCGGAGGAGGTCCGCGCCCAGGCGGCCATGAGATCGGGCACCAGCACCCGCCAGGAGCCGCGATCGATCGCCGAACGATGCACCACCACCAGCACCGTGCCCGGCTCCGCGGTGCTCGCCGGGTCGAACCAGACCACTTGCGTCACGATCCCGGCTCCCGGATCGAGCCGGTCCGCGGCGGCATCCAGCTCGGCTGCCGCCAACGCAAGGAACTCGACGCGCCCCGTTTCCATCGGCACCCGCACGAGAACGTCGTCGGCGCGAATCGTTCCGGCCGGCAGCACCTCCCACATCCACTGCCCGTCGGTGGCCGGGGTCAGTCGTGCACGCAACATGTCGTGCCGATCGAGTACCGCCTGCACGGCATCGGCCAGCTGCCCTCGGTCGATCCCCGCCGGCAGACGCAGCATCATCGCCTGCGAGTAGCGGCGGCACGCCGACCCCGCCCGCTCGAGCAACTCGCGCATGATCGGTGTCAGTGGTAGCGGGCCCACGCCTGCGCCGGCAGGTTCCGCCGGAAGGGATGTCGCCGCAGCGCCCTCGTGGATGGCGACCTGGGCGAGTCCGGCGACGGTTTTGCGCTCGAACACGTCGCGGGGGGAGAACACCACGCCTGCTGCTCTGGCCCGAGTCACCAGCTGGATCGACATGATGCTGTCTCCGCCGAGGGCGAAGAAGGAGTCGTCGATACCGATGGTTTCGGCACCCAGAATATCCGCGAAACACCGGGCAATAGTCTGCTCGGTCGACGTCCGGGGCGCCCGGAATGGCTTGTCTCCAGCGAACACCGGCTTCGGCAACGCCTTACGATCCAGCTTCCCCATCGGCGTCAACGGAATACGATCCAACGCCATGATCGATGCCGGAACCATATAGGACGGCAACCGATCAGCCAGATACTCGGTCAACACCGCCGAATCGATCGAACAACCCGGTGCCGCAACAACATACGAAACCAACGACTGAGCCCCGGAATCACTGCGACGACCAACGGTCACCGCATGGCCCACAGCCTCGTGAGCCGCCAGCGCCGAATCGATCTCCCCCAGCTCGATACGCAGACCCCGAATCTTCACCTGGAAATCCGAACGACCCAGGTGCTCGACCGCCCCGTCGGCCGCCCACCGAGCCACATCCCCGGTCCGATACATCCGCTCACCCGGCATCCAGGGACACGCGACGAAGCGCTCCGCGGTCGTACCTGCCCGACCGCGGTACCCACGAGCCAACAGACCACCGGCGATATACAACTCACCCGCCACACCGACCGGCACGGGCTGCAACCGCTGATCCAGAATCCATTCCGACACGCCACGAATCGGACCACCGATCGTCACCACATCACCCACCACCAACGGCGCGCTCAGTGTCGCGGCAATGGTCGTTTCGGTAGGCCCGTATTCGTTGAACATGGCGCGGCTGTCACCCCAGCGCTGAACCACTTCGGTGCCGTAGTCCTCGCCGCCGACGATCAGGTGTGTCAACTCTGGTAGGGACCAACGGGTGTGGTCGATGGTCGACAGCGTGGACGGTGTCATGAGGACATGGCTGACCCGTTCGCGGGCGATCAGGTCGGCGAGTTCGTCACCGCCGTGGATATCGCTGGGCGCGATGACCATGGTGGCGCCGGCACCCAGCGGTAACAGCAATTCCAATACCGACACGTCGAAGCTCGGTGAAGCCATATGCAGTGTACGAGAATCGGATTCGATGCTCAGGGCATCCCGGTGCTCGGCGGCGCAGTTGTACAGGCCTCGATGCGTGACCGCGACGCCCTTGGGTAGTCCGGTCGATCCGGAGGTGTAGATGACGTAGGCGATGTCGTCGATACGCAGGGGACGTATCCGTTCGCTGTCGGTGATGGGCCGATCGTCGGCTACTTCGACATTGTCGGCGCGATCGAGGTCGTCCGGTGTCAACCAGTCGATCTCGTCGGGTAACTGGGCGCGCACGGACGGCACGGTCACACCCATGACCGCCCCCGAATCGGTCATCATGTGCATGGTGCGTTCCCTGGGATGACCGGGATCGATCGGCAGGAAAGCCGCTCCCGATTTCGCAATCGCCCATACCGTCAGCACCGAGTCCGGGGAACGCGGCATCCCGATGGCGACTGTGTCCTCCGGGCCGATACCCCGCCGAATGAGCAATCGCGCCAACCGATTCGAACGCTCATCCAACTCTCGATAGCTCACCCGCCGCCCCGCGAATACGATCGCTGACGCGTCGGGATCCTGCGCAGCCGCCATGGTCAGCAGATCCGGCAGCGTCATCGGTGCCGCAGCAACAGCACCGCGGCGGGTCAGCAGATCGGCTCGTTCGGCAGGCTCGAGCACGTCGATCGCCCCGACCGGAACCGTCGGATCGGCGGCCATCGACTCCAGAATCCGGATCCACCGACGGGCAAGAGAATCGACCGTCGCGGCATCGAACAAATCCGTGGCATAGGTGACCGCGACGGTCATGTCGCCGCTGTCGTGGTCCTGCGAGAGTATGAATTGCAGGTCGAAGCGGGAAACGTTGTTGGGGAGGTCGACCACCGACAGTTCGAGATCGGGCAGTTCCAGCTTCACCGGTTCCAGGTTCTGGAATGCCAGCATCACCTGGAACAGCGGATGGCGCGCCTGGGATCGATGCGTAACCAGCTGGTCCACCAGTTGTTCGAACGGGACATCGGCATGGTCGAACGCATCCAGATCGACCCGCCGCACCCGGCCGAGCACATCGGCGAACGACTCCCCCGGATCGATCTCGGTCCGCAACACCAACGTATTGACGAACATCCCGACCATATCGTCGAGCGCCGCCGCACCACGCCCCGCGACCGGCGTACCGACCGGAATATCGGCGGACCCGCTCATCCGGGCGAGCAATACCGCCAGCGCAGTATGAATCACCATGAACAACGAAGAATTATGCTGCCGTGCAGCATCTTCCAATGCTCGAACCAACCCCGCACCCAACCGGAAAGTCGCCGTCGCGCCTCGATTCGACATCACCGCCGGACGCGGCCTGTCGAACGGCAGATCGAGCTCGTCGGGAACTCCGTCCAATGCGTCCGTCCAAAATCGAATCTGCTGGGCGCACAGCGATTCCGGTTCGTCCGGCGAGCCGAGGGTCGCTCGCTGCCACAGGGCATAGTCCGCGTACTGGACAGGCAGCGGTGTCCACGACGGGGCCGCACCGCGGATCCGGGCGGCATACGCGGTCGTCACGTCACGAGCCAGTGGCGCCATGGAGAAGCCGTCCGCGGCAATGTGATGCACCACGACGGCCAGCACGTGTTCCGATTCCTCCGTATCGGTCACGCGGAACAGCCGGGCGCGCACCGGCACCCGGGTGCTCACGTCGAAGCCTTCGGTCACGAATTCGGTTATCGCCGGGACGAGTTCGCTGAATGAGACCGTCGCCAGAGTGGGTTCGCGGTCCACGTGGTCGACGGATTCGATGACCTGGATCAGCATTCCGTCGTGATCCGGGTACCGCGTTCGCAACGATTCGTGTCTGGCCAGCACGTCGATCAGGGCCAGCCGCAGGGCATCGACGTTCAATTCGCCACGCAGCCGCAGGGCGATCGGCATGTTGTATGCCCCGGAGGCGGTGTCGTACTGGTTGAAGAACCACATTCGTTGTTGCGCCGGCGCCAACGGCACGAGATCGGGGCGCGGACCGGCGATCAATGGTGGGCGCGCTCGCCGCCCCGACAGCGCCACCTGCTCCATACGGGTGGCCAGTTCCGCGGTCGTGGCCGCATCGAACAACAGCCGCACCGGAACTTCGATATTCAGCGCGGCCCCTAGGCGCGCTGCGACTCGGGTCGCGACCAAGCTGTCTGCGCCGAGGGCGAAGAAGGAGTCGTCGATACCGATGGTGTCGAGGTGGAGCACGCCGGCGAAGGTCTCGGCGATGAGATGCTCGATCGGTGTTCTTGGTGCCCGGTACGGTTTGTTGCCGGCGAACACCGGTTCGGGCAGCGCCTTACGATCGAGTTTGCCTGTGGGCGTCAATGGGATCCGGTCCAGCGCCATGATCGAGGACGGAACCATATACGAGGGCACACGATCGGCGACATACTCCGCCAGAAGTGCGGGATCGATCGAATGCCCCGGTGCGGCAACAACATACGAGACCAGCGACTGACCCCCCGAAGCGGCGCGATGGCCGATCGTGGCGGCGTAACCGACAGCCGGGTGACCCGCGAGCACGGAATCGATCTCACCGAGCTCGATGCGAAGACCACGAATCTTGACCTGGAAATCGGACCGGCCGAGATGCTGGATCGCGCCATCGGGCGACCACCGGACCACATCACCGGTCCGATACATACGCTCGCCCGGCAACCACGGACACGCCACGAACCGCTCCGCCGTCAACCCCGCCCGGCGGTAATATCCACGAGCCAATAGGTCACCGGCGATATACAACTCACCCGCCACACCGACGGGCACAGGCTGCAATCGCTGGTCGAGGATCCATGTCGAAACGCCGCGGATCGGATGGCCGATAGTGACCAGCTCCCTTGCCGCCAGAGCGGTCAGTGTGACCGCGATCGTGGTCTCGGTGGGCCCATATTCGTTGAACAGTTCGCGATCACCACTCCACCGTTCGACCAACTCGGTGCCGATGCCTTCGCCACCGACGATCAGATGCCCCAAATCCGGTAATGGCCAACGGGTGTGGTCGATGGTCGACAGTGCCGAGGGTGAAATACACGCGTGGCTGACGTGTTCGCGGTCGAGGAGTTCGGCGAGTTCGTCGCCGCCGAAGCTGTCGCCGGGTGCGACAACCATCGTCGCGCCCGAGCACAGCGACAACAGCAGTTCCAGGACCGAGACATCGAAGCTTGGTGAAGCCAGATGCATTATGCGAGATCGGTTTCCGATGCTGATGGCATCCCGGTGCGTGATGGCGCAGTTGTTCAGTCCTCGATGGGTGACCGCGACGCCCTTGGGCAGCCCGGTCGATCCGGAGGTATAGAGGACATAGGCGATATCGTCGACACGCAACGGACGCACCCGATCACCGTCGGTGACCGGCCGATCATCGCCCTCATCGAGGTAATCCGCTGTCAGCCAATCGATCTCGTCGGGTAGCCGCGCGCGGGCGGGCGCCACGGTCAGGCCGACCGCGGCCCTCGAATCGGTCACCATATGGGCGACGCGTTCGACCGGATAGGCCGGATCGATCGGCAGGAAGGCAGCCCCCGACTTGGCAACCGCCCACACCGCCAGCACCGAATCCGCAGAACGCGGGATACCGATCGCGACAACATCCTCCGGACCGATACCCCGCTCGATCAGCTGCCGAGCCCACCGATTCGAACGCTCGTCCACCTCCCGGTAACTCAACTCCCGGCCGCCGGACACGATCGCCGCCGCATCAGGATCCACCGCAACCGCGGTAGCCAGCAGCTCGGGCAGGGTGATCGGCGCCGCCGCGGGCGCACCGTGATGCGCCAGCAGATCGGCTCGCTCCGTGGGCTCGAGCACATCGATCGCTCCGACCGGAACCGTCGGATCGGCCACCACGGACTCCAGAATCCGGATCCACCGACGTGTCAAGGCATCGATCGTCGCGGCATCGAACAGGTCCGTGACAAAGGTGACCGCGGCGGTCATGTCGCCACCGTGGTCTGCCGACAGGACGAATTGCAGGTCGGAGCAGACTATTTCGCTGGAGAGGCCGACCTCCGACAGTTCGAGGTCGAGTAGTCCCGGTTCGGCAGGTTCCGCGTTCCGGAATGCCAGCGTCACTTGACCCAAGGGGTGTCGCCACCTGGATAGCCGGTCCACCACTTGTTCGAACGGGACATCGGCATGATCGAATGCGTCCAGATCGACCTGCCGCACCCGGCCGAGCAGATCGGCGAACGACTCCCCCGGATCGATCTCGGTCCGCAGCACCAAGGTGTTTGCGAACATCCCGCTCACACCGTCGACCGCCGTGCCGACCGGAATATCGGTGCCGCCACTCATCCGCGCGAGCAACACCGCCAACGCACCATGAACCACCGTGAACAACGAGGAATCATGCCGCCGCGCACAATCCTCCAACCCGCGAACCAACCCCGCATCCAGCGGAAAATCCACAGTCGCAGCACGATTCGACATCACCGCCGACCGCGGCCTATCGAACGGCAGACGAAGCTCCTCGGGAAGATCCGCAAGGGTGTCCCGCCAGAACGCCAGGTTCTCGCGGCGGCGGCGGATCCCGGCGCTTTCGGCGGCGCTGCCGGGGTGGACCTGCCCGAGCTCGGTGTCCGATGCGGCGGCGGCGAATTCGTCGATGAACTCCGCGAATCCGGTGGAGTGCGCCGACAGTTCGAGGTCGGTGTAGAGGTTGGGATTGGCCAAGAACTGGAGGATCGTCCGCGGCGGATCCCCGGTCCGATACACGTCGACGAGCACATCCTCGACCGGACCGGAGCTGAGGATATGGAATTCGCCGGTCACCGACCCGAGTTGGAGCTTCTGGTCGAAGAGCATGACATTCACGACGGGGCCCGCGAAGCGGCGCGCTGCGCCACGGGTCCCGGTGGCGGCGCGAATGTCGGGGAGGCCGCACCGCTGGTGCCGCAACACGCCCACCAGATCGGACTGCACCCGCAGCGCCAGCGTCCCGACAGTGTCCCGTGGATCGAGGACGATCGGAAGCGGTGCCACGTTGACGAACACCCCCGCGGATCGCCGCAGCACGGCGGTCGTGCGACCCGACACGGGAATGTTGACCAGGACCTCGTCGCGGCCGGTCTTCCGGCCCAGGTAACAGCCGAAGGCGGCGATCACCACCGCGGCCGGGCTCGCCCCCACCACTTTCGCCGAATGTTCGATCCGCCCCATCGTCGCCGCCGACAGTTCGGTGATTGCGACAACACTGTCCGCGCACGCGGGCGCCTGCCCGGCGGCCAGGCTGGATTCCTCGCCGACGCCGGTGAGTCGGCTCACCCAATAGGCCTGGTCGTCGGTGAACCGCTTCGACTCCCGGTAGCTGCGGTCGGCCTCGTAGAGGGCGCGGATGTCCGCCGGCCGGTTGGGGTCTGCGGCGTGGCCCTGCACAGCCGCCGTATACAGCTCCGCAATCCGGTTCACGATCATCATCGCGCCGTAGCCGTCCAGTGCGACGTGATGACTCCGGCAGTACAGCAGATAATGCCTATCCCCCACCTGCACAATCGCCGTTGCGACCAACAGGTCCCGGGTCATATCCAGCGGCGCCGTGTACTCCCTGCGCATCCATTCGAAGCCGGCTGCGACGGGATCCGATGCACCACGGACATCGATCACCGGTCCCGTCATGTTCAGCGACGGGTCGTACCGCTGGTACGCCTCACCGTCGGTCTCGACCAGGCGCAGATACCCGGACTGGAACTCGTGGCCGGCTCGAATCGCCGCCTCACGCAGCAGCTCGACGTCGAGGTCGCCATGGAACTCGACATACTGCGCCTCGGAGATCGGCACATCCGGACTCAATTTCTGCGCCAGCCACAACCCCTGCTGCCCGGCAGACAGCGGTATCAACTGTGTGGATGACGCGCCCGGCTCGGCATTTCCGCTCGATCCTCGGCCAGGGTCGGGCTGCGGTCGCGGTGCAGTCATTACTTCCCTCTAACCCTGGACCGCGCTTCATTCGCGCCTTATTTACTGCAAACCCCGACCGCGGTCAGTATAAGCCGGACGATACGTTCGTGTACACCGCCGCACGCTGGGATGGTTTCCATATCCACAAAGAAGATGCGCAGTGCGCTGGCTATTCCCCGAAGACTTCACCACGAACATGACCATGGTTGAACAGCAACGATTCAGTGAATTCTCGCCTTCGATTCGACGACCGAATCTCTCCTTATTTCCGTATTTGCATCGATCGGCCTTCGAAATTATCCGGTGCGATGCAATGCCTATACATTTGCCATGAGAATGACGCCGAAAAGTGATGGGGACGACACGCCGGCCCGGCCCACAAGCCCGGTCCGCTCTTCAGCGGTCGAACCGGTGTTCCATGAAGCGCTGGACCTGGTCGCGGTGGACCGCGGACCAGGCTTGGACCCGGACTGCCCACCAAGGCGCGACGTCGCGGGGTTTGGCGGTGACGGCGTGCGTGACGAGGTCGGACGCTTCGTCGACGGTCAGGCCGGGCATCCGGCCGAAGTCGGTCGGCGCGCTCATTCTGGTGTGGACCAGTGGCATGTAGACCGAGGTGGTGGTGACATCGTCACCGGCGATTTCGGCGGCGACGCTGCGCAGCCAGACGTCGAAGGCCGCTTTCGAGGCACCGTAGGCCGACCAGCGCGGACTCGGCGGCATGAGCACGCCCCAGGTGGAGACGTTCACGATGTGTCCCTGCCCGCGTGCGCGCATATCGGGCAGCAGAGTCAGCAGCAGCCGCACCGGGCCGAGATAGTTGATGTCGATGGTGCGGGTGAAATCGTGGAAGCGGTCGTAGGACTCGGCGATGGGGCGCCGAATCGACTTTCCCGCGTTGCTGATCACCACATCGATGTGCCCGTACTCGGCCAGCAGCGTCCGGCCGAGCCGGTCGACGGCGTCCGGGTCGGTCAGGTCGGTCGGGTAGGCGTGGGCTGCGCCGCCGGCGGCCGTGATATCGGCGGCCAGCCGCTCCAATTCGGGCCGGGAACGCGCCACCAGCAGCACCACCGCCCCCGCCGCGGCCAGCTTCCGCGCACTGGCCTTGCCGATACCGTGCGAGGCCCCGGTCACCAGTACCACCTTGCCGGCGACGGCCTCCCGTAAGGACTCCTCGGTGGGCCGAAATGTCGGGTACAGCAGCCGGATCGCCACCCGTTCGGCGAGCGACCGCCGACGGTGTGCGACCGGAGTCTCGTCCACAGCTCTCGACTGTATCGCCGGACTGCTCCACTACCCGCCAGAATCGATGATCTGTTCGATATTGCGCTCGGCCAGCGCGCTGATCGTCAACGAAGGGTTCACCGTTCCGGTGCTACCGGGCACCGCCGCCCCGTCCATCACATAGAGGTTCCGGTAGCCACACACCCGGCCGTACTCGTCTGTCGCGCGTCCGATCACTGCGCCGCCCAAGGGATGGGCGGTGAACGACGCGTCCGCATCCAGTCCCGATCGAGCAAATGGCTGATCGCTACCGATCATGGTGCCGTTGACTTCGCGTGCTCGCGCGAGATAACCGGCGGCGCCGTCGGGTGGCCACAGCAGGTCCACGCGCCCATCGGCCGGGTCGCAGACGAACCGGCCGCGGGTGTCGTCGAGCACGAGGCCCAGCGATCCGAGCAGGCCGATGTCGAGCGGCGACGTGCCGGGGATGAACCAGCTCTCCAGCGCCACGGGGGTGCCCTCTTCGTCCAAAATCCGGCTCGCGGAGGGCGCGCCCTGCGTGCCCACGTCGAGCGCGGTGAGGGGCCGGGCCAGGGCGACGTCGCCATTGCTGCCCCAGCCATCGCCGATGTACTCGTTCAGGTTCGGCAGCGTGCCGGTCGCCTGCGCGCGCACCAACAGCTCGGAGGTGCCGAGGGACCCTGCGGCCAGGAACAGCATGTCGCAGGTCAGCGTCCGGCTGCGGAGCACCTCCCCGGTCGGGGCGAGTTTGGTCACGGCGACCGCATAGCGACCCGGCGCTCCCGGCTCCTCGGCGATGGTGTCCACGCGATGGCCCGGGTAGATCCCGGCGCGGCCGGTGTCCTCGGCACAGCGCAGATAGTTCTGGTTCAGATCGAACTTCGCGCCGTTGGAATTGCCGAGGTTCGAACAGCCCACCGTCGCGGACGCCATCGATCGCCCGGCCAGCTCATCGCGGACGACGTCCCACCTCCAGGCGCCGTCGATGGGCTGCGGCGTATATCCGGCCGCGCGGACCTGTTCGTCCCAGGCTCGGGAGTGCGTGAACGCGCAGGAGTTGTAGATGTCGTCCGGTATCGGGCTGGGCTGCAACATCTTTCGGACCCTGGGGTAGTAGACGTCATGCATCTCGCGATAGTCGACAACGCCGCCGAACACCTGATCGAAGAACCGCTGCTCCGGCTCGATCATCACCCCGGTGCACACGACCGAGCCACCGCCTACACACGCCGCGCGCCACACATCGATGCCCGGATAGCTGCGAACATCGAGGACCCCGCCGAACGGATCGACAGCCACCCGGATCCTGTTCGCCCCGGTGAAGGTGGTGCGATGCCAGAAGCCGCGGCCATCCGGAATCGTGTCGACGGCGAAGATGTTGCGCCACGGATCATTCGGCCAGCGCGATCCACGCTCGAGCACTGCGACGTCGATCCCGGACTGTGCCAGGCGCAGCGCGGTGACCGACGCCCCGAACCCTGATCCGACGACGATCGCGGGTACATGATCGGCGGGATCCGGCAGGGGTGCGAAGATCTCCGGCACCAGAGTGCGATAGATCGGCGTCTTCGGGCTCTCGCCGAAATTGTCGGCCCGCGCGACAGACGTGGCCGCGCCGACGCCCGCAAGGCCCAGCATCGCCGCAGCCGCGCCGACGCCCTTGACGAAACAGCGCCTGTCCATGGTGGGCCCCTCGCCTGATCCGAACGTCACTCCATCACCCCCAGCAGCCCATAGCGAATCACTATCATAGGGAGCGGTCGGGAGTGAGAGGTGACAAATGTTGACTCGCACATGGACTCGGTGGCTGCTCATGCACGGCTTCCTGCGGACCTACCTCCGGTGGTCGGCGCGTAGAGGTGAGCCGCTGGGGAATCTCGCCCTCTATCCGGACGGCCTGCTCGGCTCATCGCCGTATATCGAGGAGATCCGGCGGCGGGGCCGGATTCCCCGGATGTCGGGGGTGTACATCACCGCGGATTACGAAATCTGCCGACTCATCCTCCGGGACCGGCGCTTCGGCGTGGTCTCGCCCAGCCATCCAGCCCTGCCGAAGCCGATCCGCTGGATGCTGGCCAAGACCGATCCGGGCCTCCCCAACCTCGGGGAACCGCCCTCGATGCTGGTGACCGATCCGCCGGATCACACCCGGTACCGACGCATGGTCGGGCACGCATTCGGCCCGAAGGCGATCGCGACGCTGGAGGAGCGAGTCGCCGAAGTGGCCGATGACCTGATCGACCGCCTGGAATCGAATCCTCGACCCGATCTGATCGGCGACTTCTCCGCGCAGATGCCCGTCACGATCATCGCCGAAATTCTCGGGCTGCCGCCCGACATGCATTCGACCCTGCTGAAATGGGGAGACTCGGGTGCGCCGCTGCTCGAACGAGGCCTGGCCTGGACCACCTACCGCGACGCCCTCGAGGGCCTGGCGGAGGTCAAAGAGTATTTCGACCAGCACCTGGACAGGCTTGCCGCCGAGCCGCGAGATGACGTGCTCAGCATGCTGGTGGCAACTGACGAATTCACCCGCCGCGAGCAGGTGGCCAATGCAGCCCTGCTACTGGACGCCGGATTCTTGACGACGGTGAACATGCTCGGCAACGGAATCGCCCTGCTGACAAGCCATCCGGACCAGCTGGAACTGCTGGCCGATCAGCCGGAGCTGTGGCGGAACGCAGTCGAGGAAATCCTGCGCTACGACGGTCCCGTGCGGATGACCGGCCGGGTCGCGAACTGTGACGTCGATATCGATCATCAGCGCATCAAATCGGGTTCCCTGGTCCTGCTGTCATTGGCCGGAGCCAACCACGATCCCACGGTCTTCCCCGATCCCCAGCGATTCACTGTCACCAGGGACAACGCCGCGGAACACCTCGCGTTCGGCAGCGGGATACACGGCTGCCTGGGAGCCCGCCTCGCGCGGCTGGAAGGCGCCATCGCACTACGAGCCCTTTTCGAGCGGTACCCGGATCTGCGCCTGGACGGCCCACCGATCCCGCATCCCCTGCGAAACCTGCACGCCTACCGTTCCATGCCCGCCAAGATATCCGCCGACTAGCCACCGCTGACCGGCACGATTCGATCGCCGGCCTGCCGCCGCTGCCGGCGGTTCGGGATGTGCGGCAGGGACCCCTCCAGCGGGAATGCAGCCCCAGGGGGTGAAGGTGATCTCCACCTTTGGTGGCTATTCGGCGCAAGCGCCGGGCCTGATGATTCTTTTCCAAGCAGCGCGACAAATGCCCAGCAAAGACAAATGCCCAGCAAATCTGTCGCACCTGGTACACGAATCAGAGCCCGGGAGTTCACGAATGCAGTCCACCTTCGTCACGCATATTCGCGGTCAGGCCGCTACTTACGGCGACACCCGGCGCTACACGTATCTCCGTGAACAGGGCCGCGAATTGATCGAGCAGTCGGCGAGCTATCGCGAACTCGACCACGATGCCCGGGCGATGGCGGTCTGGCTGTCGCGACGCCCGGAGGCCGACCGGCCGGTGCTGCTGCTGTATCCGCCCGGACTCGAATTCCTGCGGGCCTTTCTCGGCTGCCTGTATGCGGGAGTGATCGCCGTGCCTGCCCCGGTTCCGCACGATGCGCGCAGCATGCAGCGGGTTGCGGGGATATTCGCGGACACCGGGACCGGTCTGGTGCTGACGACCGGTGAATTCCGGGATCCGCTCACCACCTGGGCCCGGGAGGCGGGCGTGCCGGTGTCGGTCGCCGCGACCGACACCGCCGAGCTCGGTGATCCGGAGGCCTGGGCGCTGCCCGAAATCGACGCTGACACAGTCGCATTCCTGCAGTACACCTCCGGTTCCACCAGTGAGCCCAAGGGCGTGGTGGTCACCCACCGCAATCTCGTGCACAACGCGGCCGCCACCAGCGCGGTCCTCGACGCCACCGATACCGACGACACGGTCGGATGGCTGCCGCACTTCCACGACATGGGATTGATCGGCATGCTGCTGCAGCCGATGTACAACGGCGCGAACCTGGTGTTCATGTCACCGATGACGTTCCTCAAGCGACCGGTGACCCTGCTGGAGGCCATCCACCGCTACCGCGCCCACGCCACTGTCGCGCCGAACTTCGCCTACGACCTGATCGCGCGGCGCGTGAGCGACGCGCAGCTGGCGGGGCTCGACCTGTCGTCGCTGCGGGCGGCCCTCGTCGGTGCCGAGCCGATCCGGCCACGGACCCTCGAGGCGGTGATCGAGCGGCTCGGCCCGGCGGGATTCGCCGCCGACGTCTTCGCCCCCGGCTACGGCATGGCCGAGGCGACGCTGATCGGGTCCATCAGCCCGCACGGGCGTCCGCTCGAGTATCTGACCGTCGATCCAGCCCAGCTGGAAGGTCACCGGCTGGTACCGGCCGAGCACGGAACCGGCCTCGTCGGTACCGGGCGAGCAGTAGCGGGAATGGAGATCCGGATCGTGGATCCGCATACGCTGCAGGCGCTGCCCGATGGTCGGGTCGGCGAGATCTGGCTCGCCGGAGACAGTGTGGCACAAGGCTATTGGAACCGGCCGGACGAAACTCGCGAGAAGTTCGGTGCCCGTCTCGCCGGGCAGGGACCCTACCTGCGCACCGGCGACCTCGGCGCGATCCATGACGGCGAGCTCTTCGTGACCGGCCGGCTGAAGGACCTGATCATCGTCAACGGCCGCAATCTGTACCCCCACGACATCGAGGAAGCCGTCCGCGCGGAGCATCCGGCGCTCGCCGACTCGCTGGGAGTCGCACTGGCCGTCGAAACCGGCCGGCAGGAGCGGTTGCTGGTGATCCAGGGCGTGCGGACCACCGCATTGGGCGAATCGACCCCCGCCGAACTGGCAACCCGCATCCGCGCCACCGTGGCCGCGGTGTTCGAGCTGCCGGCGCCGAATGTGGTGCTGGTGGAGCACCGCAGCGTGCACCGCACGACCAGCGGCAAGGTACAGCGCGGCTCCATGCGAGCGGCCTTCTTCGACAACACGATCGGTTCGGTGCTGCACGAACAGATCGAACCGTCCGTCCAGCGGATGCGCACCCGCGTGCCGACCACCCTCGGCTGATCCGACAGCCGAAACCGTAAGGGGATCACCACAATGCACACGCGCACGGCTGCCGGCGAGGCAGCGTCGATCATCGAGTGGCTGGTCGAGCGGGTCGCCGGCTATCTGGACCAGCCCGAGTACAGCGTCGATATCAGGCTGCCGCTGGCCGAACTCGGCCTGGACTCCGTGTCCGCGGTGAGCCTCTGCGGCGAGGTCGAGGACGAGTGGGATCTCGAGCTCGACGCCACCGTCGTGTTCGACTATCCGACGATCGCCGAACTGGCCGGATTCATCGCGAACGAGGCCGCCCTGCACCGTGAGTCGGCGGCATGAGCGGTCAAGGCTCGGAGGCGGTAGCGCAGCGTAACCACGCAGAGCCGCCGCACATGCCCGATGGACACAGCATGAGCGGTCAAGGCTCGGAGGCGGTAGCGCAGCGTAACCACGCAGAGCCGCCGCACATGCCTGACGGACACAGCATGAGCGGTCAAGGCTCGGAGGCGGCAGCGCAGCGTAACCACGCAGAGCCACCGCACATGCGCAATGGACACAGCATGACCGATATCGCGATCGTCGGCCTCGACTGCCGGTTCCCGCAGGCGCCGAATGCCGAAGCGTTGTGGGAGTTGCTGATGGCCGGCGCGGACGCCGTCACCGAGGTGCCCGAACAGCGCTGGCGGGCAGGCGAATTCCACGATCCGGCGGGCGGACCGGGATCGGTCAACAACCGCAGCGGCGGATTCCTTTCCGATGCCGACGCATTCGACCACGAGTTCTTCGGCATCGCTCCGCGCGAGGCGCAGGCGATGGATCCGCAGCAGCGGCTACTGCTGCAGGCCGCGTGGCGGGCGTTCGAGGACGCCACCCTCGACCCCCGCCGCCAGTCCGGGACCGATACCGGTGTCTTCGTCGGCGTCATGGCCAACGAGTGGGCGACCGTGCACATGCGCGACCACGCGCGTATCACGCCCCAAATGGGTTCGGGCAACGGCTATTTCATGACCGCGAATCGGATCTCCTATCAGCTGGACCTGAAGGGCCCGAGTCTGGCCATCGACACCGCCTGCTCGTCCTCGCTGGTCGCGGTGCACCAGGCGTGTGTGGCGCTGTCGGCGGGGGAATGCGGCCAGGCCCTCGCCGCCGGGGTGAACATCGCCGTCACACCCGCGCTCAACGTCTTCTACACCCAGGCCGGACTCTCGGCCCCGGACGGGCGGTGCAAGCCGTTCAGCGGCAAGGCCGACGGCATCGGCCGCGGAGAGGGTGTCGCGGTGGTGGTGCTGCGACGGCTCGCCGACGCCCTGGCCGAGGGTCTGCCGATCCACGCGGTGATCAAGGGCAGCGCGGTGAACAACGACGGGCGCAGCAACGGCATCACCGCGCCCAATCGCTGGGCACAGCAACAGGTGATCGCCGAGGCGTACCGGCGGGCCGGCGTGCTCCCGGAGCAGGTCGCCTTCGTCGAAGCGCACGGCACGGGAACGGTTCTCGGCGACATGATCGAGGCCAAGGCGCTGGGCGCGGTGCACGCGGTCGAGCGGGCGCAGCCGTGCGCGATCGGGTCGATCAAGGGCAACCTCGGCCACACCGAGGGCGCGGCCGGCATCGCGGGCCTGATCAAGGTGGCGCTCAGCCTGCGTCACCGCGTCGTCCCGCCCACCAGGTTCGCCGCCGACGAGAATCCGCGGCTGCGGCTGGCCCGGCACGGCCTGCGACTGCTGCACGAGCCGATGCCGTTGCCGGACGGCCCGATTCACGGCGCCGTCAGCAGCTTCGGTATGGGCGGGACCAATGCGCACATGCTGCTGGCCGGCGCTCCCGCGACCAGGATTCCACCGGCGACCGACGGCGGCGGCGTGCTCACCGTCTCCTCGAACGATCGGGATGGCCTGCGGCGCAACGCCGCCCGGCTCGCCGAGCACATCGACCACGATCCCGCCGCCCTGAGTCGACTGTGCTGGTCGAGCAATCTCGTGAAGTCCTCCGGTCGGCATCGGCTGGCTTTCGCGGTCGGTGACCGGGCGGAGGCGGTGTCGGCGCTGCGGGCGTTCGCCTCGGGCACGGCGCCCGATTCCGGTGTCGCGCAGCCATTGTCGATCGGCTGGCTGTTCACCGGCCAGGGCTCGCAGTATCCCGGTATGTCGCGCGCGCTGCACGAGCACAGTCACGCCTACCGGCGGGCGCTCGCGGAGGTGGACGCACAGCTGGCGCCGCACCTGCACCGCTCGGTGGCCGAACTACTGCTCGGCGGAAGCGAACTCGTGCACCGGACCGAGTTCGCCCAGCCGGCGATCTTCGCGGTCGAGTTCGCACTGGCCCGGGTGCTCACCGACCTCGGCATCGAGCCGGCGTGGCTGCTCGGCCACAGCGTCGGCGAATACGCGGTCGCCGCGGTCGCCGGAGTCTTCGACCTGGATGACGCGTGCCGGCTGATCTGCGCCCGCGGCCGGCTCATGCAGCAGCTGCCCGACGGTGGAACGATGCTCGCGGTCCGCGGCACGACCTCCGAACTGGCCGAGCTGATCGCACCCGAGCCCCGTGTCGCGGTGGCCGCGGTGAACGGCCCGCGGGAACTGGTGCTGTCCGGCGCCGCGGATGGCATCGGACGGATCGGCGCGGTGCTCACCGACCTCGGGATCACCGCCCGCCCGCTCACCGTCTCGCACGGATTCCACTCGCCGCTGATGCAGCCGATGCTCGACGCCTTCGCCGAGGTGGCGGGCGAATGCCACTACCGCCACCCCGAAATCCCGATCTATTCGACCGTGCGCGGACGCCTGCTCGACGCCGACGAGCCGATGGACGCCGCCTACTGGGTGGAACACGTCGAGGCCACGGTGCGGTTCGCCGATGCCACGGCAGCCGCGCTGCGGGCCGAGCCCACCCACCTCGTGGAAGTCGGTCCCCGGCGCACGCTGGCCCCGCTGGTCGGCCGCGCTCACGCCGAGCTCGACCTGCCGATCCAGGTGCCCTGCCCCGGGCCGGATGCGACCGGGAACGAGCTCGCCTCGACGGTCGCGGCACTGTATCGCGACGGTCTGAACCCGGACTGGGACGTCCTCTACGAGCCCGCCGCCCGGGTGCGGCACCGCATCGGCGGCTACGAGTTCGCCACCACCCACCGCTTCTGGACCCAGGTCGACGCCCCCGCACCCAGCACCGAAACACCCACTCCGACAACCGGACACACCACGGAAGCCACCATGGATCACCTGATCGAGCTCTTCCGGGAGCAGGCCGCCGTCCTCGCGGCCGCGGCCCGGAACACGTCGTCCACACCGGAAATGCGGACGCAGCCCATCACCGCGGAGCAGGGTCGCGACATTTCCGCGGCGGTCCGCGCCGAAGTCGCTCGGGTCAGCGGGTTTCCGGCACACCGGGTGAGTACCATCCAAACCCTGGGCGACGACCTGGGATTCGACTCGATCATGATCGCGGATCTGTTCGGCGGCCTCGCCAGGAAGTTCCCGGGACTTGTCGTCGAACCGAATTGGTACACCCCCGCAACAACTCTCGGCGATGTGGTCGCACTCGTCGCGCGTCACCGCGGAGAGCAATACCTCCCCGAACCCGTCGCCGAACCACGACCGGCCGTCGAACCCCAGCATCGCATCGCGGATTTTCCCGAGGTCCAGGCGATCTCGGAGCGCATCGCGCTGGCCGAGTCCCTGGGCATGTCCAACCCCTACTTCCTCGTCAACGACGGGGTCACCCGGGACACGTCGGTGATCGAAGGCCGTGAGGTGCTGAACTTCTCCAGCTACAACTACCTCGGCCTGTCGGGACATCCCGCCGTCGTGTCGGCGGTCCAGGATGCGGTCGCGCGGTACGGCAGCTCGTGCTCGGCCAGTCGGCTGCTCTCCGGCGAGAAACCGATTCACGCCGAACTCGAGCGGGAACTCGCCACCCTGCTGGGCACCGAGGATGCGCTCGCGATGGTCAGCGGCCACGCCACCAATGTGACGGTGATCGGGCACATCGTCGGGGAGGGCGACCTGATCGTGCACGACAGCCTGGCGCACGACAGTATTCTGCAGGGCTGCAAGCTCTCCGGCGCCACCCGGCGGCCGTTCCCGCACAACGACCACGACGCACTAGACCGAATGCTGACCGACATTCGGCATCAGTACCGCCGAGTGCTCATCGTGATCGAGGGCGTGTACAGCCAGGACGGTGACATCCCGGATCTACCCGCGCTCATCGCGGTGAAGAAGAAGCACCGCGCGCTGCTCATGATCGACGAGGCGCACAGCATCGGGGTGCTCGGTGCGACCGGCGCCGGCATCGGCGAGCATTCCGGCGTCGACCGTGCCGATGTGGAGCTGTGGTCGGGCACCATGTCGAAGGCGCTCGCCGGGTGCGGTGGGTACGTGGCGGGCAGCCGCGAACTCATTCGTTTCCTCAAATACACCACCCCCGGATTCATATACAGCGTCGGCATCACCCCGCCCAACGCCGCGGCATCGCTGGCGGCGATTCGGCAGCTGCGGGCCCGGCCCGTACTGCTCGAACAGCTACGGACCCGGTCGGAGCTGTTCCTGCAATTGGCCAGGAATGCCGGCATGAACACCGGCGACAGTTTCGCCACGCCCGTGATCCCGTGCATCGTCGGTGATTCGATGCAGACGCTGGCATTGTCGAATGCGTTGCTGCGGCGCGGAATCAACGTCAATCCGATCCTGTATCCGGCCGTGCCCGAGAACCTGGCCCGGCTGCGGTTCTTCGTCACGGTGTGCCACACCGAGGAGCAGATCCGGCACACGGTGCGGGTGCTGACGGAGGAACTGGCCGCGTTGCGATGACCCGCTACCTGATTCGGCCCGCCGACGAGCAGGGCCTGAGATTGTTCTGTTTCCACCACGCCGGCGGCGGCACCGCGCTGTTCCACGGATGGCAGCGCGCGCTGCACCCGCACGCGACGGTGTGGCCGGTGCTGCTCCCCGGCCGCGAGCACCGCGCCGGGGAGGCCCGCTTCACCGACATCGAGGCACTGCTCGCGGAGCTCGACGACCAGCTGGACGGGTTCCTCACCGAACCGCACCTGTTCTTCGGGCACAGCATGGGCGCCCTCATCGCCTACCGATTGGCCTGCCGCCGCCATCACGGGAGGCGCACTTCTCCTCGGGCGCTGCTGCTGTCCGGGTGCGCCGCTCCCCCACTGCCGATGGCGTCGGCGCTGACCGACGCGCTCGACGACGCGACACTGATCCGGCTGCTCACCGACCTCGGCGGGCTGCCCGCAGAACTGCTCGAATTTCCTGCGCTACTGGGCGATCTGCTCGCGACGATCCGTGACGACCTGCGCCTCTGCGCGAGCGACCACCGGGACGCCGAGCCACCGTTGCCGTGCCCGATCCACGTCTTCGGGGGCAACGCCGATCCGCTGGCCGGCGAACTCGATCTGGCCGCCTGGGTGGGGTGCACCACCGACCTCCACGACGTGCGGATTCTTCCCGGCGATCACTTCTACCTCACCGAACAGAAGGAACTTCTGTTCCGGCACCTACGGCAACTGCTGCGCCGATACACCCGATCCGAAGCGAGGCTGCCATGTTGAGACGCCTCGCCACCGCCACCGTCGCACACCCCCGGCTGGTCCTCGCCCTCACCACCGTCGTCCTCGTGCTCGCGGGCCTGATGGGGGCCGGGGTGTCCCAGCATCTGAAGGTCGGCGGATTCGACGATCCGCACTCGGAGTCCGTCCATGTCCAGGATGTCCTCGACACCCGGTTCGGCGGCTCCCCCGATCTGATCCTGCAGGTGACCGCGCGCGACGGCGATGTCGGCAGCCCCGAAGTGGCAACGGCCGCACAGCGATTGACGCAGCAGATCGCTGCCGAACCGGACGTGGCGGTCGTGGGCTCGTACTGGTCCACCGGGACGCCGGAGCTGCGCAGCGCGGACGGTCGTTCCGGATTGGTGTTGCTGCACCCGAACGGCAGCCCGGAAGCGGCGGCCCGGATCACCCAGCGAATCGTCGACGACCTGCCCGCCCATGACCCCGTGATCGAGGTGCGGGCCGGTGGCAAGCTCGGCCTGACCAATGACATCGAGAGTCGGGTGCACCGCGATCTGGTCGTCTCCGAATCGATCGCACTGCCCGCGACTCTGCTCCTGCTGATCGTGGTGTTCGGCGGTGTGATGGCCGCGCTGCTGCCGCTGTCGGTGGGCGTCGTCTCGATCGTGTCCACCACCGGGGTGCTCTTCTGGCTGGCCCATGTCACCGAGGTGTCGGTGTATGCGCTGACCGTCGCCACCGCCTTCGGTCTCGGGCTCGCAATCGATTTCGGCCTGCTGACGGTGTCGAGATTCCGTGAGGAGCGACAACGCGGTCACGAGCCGGAACAGGCTGTCGTGGAAGCTGTCACGACGGCCGGGCGCACGATCCTCTTCAGCGCGGCCACCGTCACCGTCGCCATGGCCGGAATGCTGGTGTTTCCAACCTCTTTCCTGCGGTCGGTCGGTATCGCCGCCATCGTGGTGGTGCTGCTGGCCGCGCTGGCCGCGGTCATCGTGCTGCCGGCCCTGATGAGCCTGCTCGGGTCCCGCGTCGATGCCCTGGCATTGCGCCGCCGCCGGGATCGGCTCGCGCAGCCGTCGCGATTCTGGCGGCGCACCGCGATGGCCGTCACGCGCCGGCCGCTGCGGGCCGCGCTCGGAGTCATGGCGCTGCTGCTCCTCATGGGAATCCCGTTCGCGCACGCACAGTTCGCGACCTCGGACGAGCGGGCGCTGCCCGCCGACTCCGCGGCCCGGCAGGTCACGACATCGATCCGCAACGACTATCCGACGGACATGTCCGACGCCGTGACCGTGCTGTCCGATCACGACCCGCAAGCGCTCGAACCGCTCGCCCGGCAGATCTCGACCATGGACGGCGTCCTCCACGTCGATGGCGTCTTCGGCCGGTACGAGGGTGGAGTACTGGTGCCCGCACCCGGGCCGACTGCAACCCGATTCCTTTCTGGTACAACCGGATTCGTAGAGGTACAGCCATCGACAAGCATCCAGAGCCCCGCTTCGCAGGCTTTGGTGCGCGCGATTCGCGCACTACCGGGGGACCATTCGGTGGGCGGGCCGACGGCGTCGCTGATCGACAGCCGCGCGGCCATCACCTCTCGGCTCGCACCGGCGCTGGCGATCATGGCGGCCGCGACACTGGTGTTGCTGTTCCTGTTCACCGGGAGCATCGTGGTGCCCATCAAGGCGCTGGTACTGAACATCTTCATGCTCTCGGCCGTGCTGGGCGCCATGGTCTGGGTGTTCCAGGACGGTCACCTGGCCGGGCTGCTCGGCTTCACCCCGGCACCGCTCAACATTGCCATGGTGGTGCTGCTGTGCTGCATCGCGTTCAGCCTCTCGGTGGACTACGAGATCTTTCTGCTAGGGCGCATCAAGGAGGCACACGACGCCGGCGCGGACACCACAGCCGCCACCATCGAGGGCCTCGGCCGCGTCGGCCGCATCGTCAGCAGCGCGGCGGCCCTGCTCACCGTGACACTGCTGTCGTTCGCGACCGGCCTGTCGTTCATGCGGATGTTCGGTATCGGCACCGCACTGGCCGTCCTCGTCGACGCCACCTTGATCCGCGGCGTGCTGGTGCCGGCCTTCATGCGGATAGCCGGCGACCTGAACTGGTGGGCGCCAAAACCGTTGCGCCGGCTGCACACCCGCATCGGATTCAAGGAATCCTCGACGGTCCCGAGCCGACCGGTGCTGACACCGGTGGTTGTCGAACCGATCGCCGGCGACCACAGTTCGTCGAGCGCCGATACAGTGACAGGTTCGATCGCAGAACAACTGGCGGGATGATCAACGCTTCGCGCGGCGCCCGGTTGGCAGAGGTCGTGCGGCCACACTCCTGACGAGCCCACTGCCACCAGGACGTTCGATGGTCAGCGATCGTTCGGATCGTGATGTTCTGCGCGGCGAGGGACCGCGAAGAATCCCGCGAAGACGACGGCGAGAATTCCTACACCCCACCACAGCGTGAGCCCGAACGTGCGGGAGAAGTTCTCGGCATTGGCCTTTTTGCCTGCGTCGCTGAGGATTTCGGTGACGGGATCGGGCCTTCCGGGCTGAGCGGATCGGCCCTGGATGGCCTGGCAGCTCGGCGGAGTCTCGGCGGGGTTGGTGGCGGCCGATCTGTCCTGCACGCACGCCCGGAAGCCGGGGATGATCTGCGCCTGCGCCTGTGTGTTCAGGCCGGCCGCGGCGAGTTCGGTGCGCACATGGGGTGCGACCACATCGACGCTGCGGCCGGAACCGCTGTCGAGCTGAGCGAAGAAGACCACGCCGGCGAGTGCGACACCGAGGGCGATGCCGAGCTGCTGAGCGGTGTTCAGCAGACCGGACGCCGAACCGGCATCGTCCCTGGGGACCTCCGCCAGCACGAAGTCGATGGTCGGCGAGACGACCAGGCCGAAGCCCAGTCCCGAAATGGCCAGCGGCGCAATCATTTGCCACGAGGTGATCGCGGGGCCATAGTGCCACGCCGCCCACACGTAGGCGGCGAAGCCCGCCGCATTGAGCAGTGCTCCCGCCATCAGCACTCGGCGCCCGTACCGCGGTACGAGCACCTCCACGGAAATGCCTGCCGCCGCCGCAGCGCCGACGGCGAACACGCCGGAGGTCAGACCGGCCCGCAGCGGCGACCAGCCGAGGCCGATCTGCATGTAGAGCGTCCAGACGAGGAAGAATCCACCGAGCGCGATCCAGAAGATCAACCAGAGCACGCTGCCGATCGAGAACGACCGCCGCCGAAACAGTCCGAGCACGATCAGCGGTGAACCGATCGTCCGAGCACGCCGGTTCTCGTAGCGGACGAGGACCGCGAGCATCGCGACCGCGCCCGCCATCATCGCGAAAGTCCATGCCGGCCACCCGTATCGGCGTCCCTCCGTGAGCGGGTACACCAGCATCGCGATCGCGGCGGTGGCGAGCGTGGCGCCAACGAGATCGAGCTTCGGAGCGGTCGCGGATTTCGATTCGCGCACCACGAACAGGGCCGCCGCGAAGGCTGCGATACCGACCGGGACGTTGACCAGAAAGATCGGCCGCCACTGGAGGCCGAACACATTCCAGTCGACGAGGACACCACCGACGGTCGGCCCGACCACCGCCGCCGATCCGACCACGGCGCCGAACATGCCGAACACCTTGCCGCGCTCCTCGAGCGGGAAGGTGACGTGGATGATCGCGAGGATCTGCGGCACCATCAGTCCCGCGGTTCCGCCTTGGAGAAACCGCGAGACGATGAGCATGCCCGGACTGACGGCGATGCCGCACAGCGCCGAGGCGATGGTGAATCCGGCGACGCCGGTCAGGAACAACCGGCGGCGGCCGTAGATATCGCCGAGCCTGCCACCGGTGATGAGGACTGCCGCGAACGCCAGCACGTATCCCGCGACGATCCATTCGAGTTGTGCATACTGCGCCCCGAGGTCGCGCTGGATGCTCGGCACCGCGACATTGACGATGGTGGCGTCCAGCAGGTCCATGAACCCCGCGACGAGGACCACGACGAGCGCGATCCAGCGTCTGCGGTCCGGCGGCATGTGTGCCGAGTGGTCGCGCTCGGGTGAATCCGCTTCGTCGCGGTCGTGCTGCACGTCGGCACCCTGCCTTCCTGCCGGGCTTTGCGGCGTTGCCAGGTCGGTTACTTCCGTACGGTGGCGAGACTCATCAGGGACGGGTTGAAATGCCCCACCGGCCCCTTCACAGCGGGCACGGCACGGCCGTGGGATGTCAGGTAGTCGACCAGTCCGGTCGCTGCACCGCTCCAGCCATGCGGCAGGAACCATTGCACCGCTTGGGTTTTGCCCTCGTTGTAGATGAGGCCGGCCCAACGCGCGCCACCACCCTGGTCGTAGCTGTCGGGATCGTTGGAGGGAGTGGTCATTTCGGCGTAGACGCCGGAGTCGATCGTGGCCATTTCTTCGATGCCGAGCCAGCTGCCGGGGGCCGAGAGCGCGTTCAGGGTCTCGAACAGCTGATTCTGGGCGTCGGGGGTGAGGTAGATGACGAGGCCCTCGACCAGCCACGCCGTTGGTATCGACGGATCGAAGCCGTTGTCGCGCAGTGCGTTTGCCCAGTCTTCGCGAAGATCGACGGCGACTTCGTGGCGTTCGGCGGTGGTCTGCGCCCCGGCGTCGGCGAGCACGTCGCGTTTGAAATCGAGAACCTGCGAGCGGTCGAGTTCGTAGATGACCGTGTCGTCCGGCCAGGCCAGGCGGTAGGCGCGGGAGTCGAGACCGGCGGCGAGGATGACGACTTGACGCACTCCGGCGTCGGCGGCGGCGCGCAGATAGTCGTCGAAGTACCGGGTGCGTGCGGCTTGGAAGTCCTGGAACAGCGGTCCGAAACCGGGCGCGCGCAGGGGATGGTTCTTCGTCTGCTCGGGATCGGCGGTGAACAACGCGGCCCATTCGTCGCCCGCGGCGCGGCAGAAGACTTCTGCGAACGGGTCGACGGCGAGGGCCTGTGGGTGCTGCGCCGCCAGGCCGCGTGCTGCCGCGACGAACAGCGCGGTGGCGCCGACGCTCGTCTTGATGTCCCAGGAGTCTGTGTCGTTGCGCATGATGATCACTTTTCTCCGGCCATTGCCGGGTTGGTGTTTCGGTGGGGATGGGGTGAACCGGTCAGCTCCGACCGGCGGTTCTCGAAGGTTGCGGCGGTCGTGGCCGCAACGATGGTGAACTTCGATGACCGTGCGGCGGTGAAACATTCACGCATCGGCCGGACGAGCGTGCGGTGTTCCGGCGTGGCTTCCCAGTCGTAGAAGTCCTGGAGGTCCTGCCACTCGCTCGTGATCAACCATTGCTCGGGGTCCTCCGCCGATCGGCAGACCTGGTCGGCGATATGACCGGGAACGCCCTCGGCGACGAGGTGGCGGATCTGCTCGTAGGCGGCGAGGAAATCGTCTTGCCGTTCCAGTGGCACGGTGATCAGGAAGACGACCCGACCGGGCCCGAGGCGGGTGCGTCCGGTGCTCTCGTTGTCGTTCACTGTGAGACTCCTTCGGGTCGGCGCAGAATCAGCGCACTGTTGAAGCCGTCGTATCCGCGTGCGGCGACGGCGGCGACGTCGACGGCCGCCCGCTGCGGCGCGGCGATGAAATCGAGTTCGCACCCCGGGGCCGGGTTGGGCAACGCCCCGAACGCGGGCAGGGTCTGTTCCCGCATGGCCAGCACGGCGGTTGCGACGTCGAGCGCGGAGCTGCCGTGGACCGCCCTGCCCAACAGCCCTTTCTGACCGGTGACGGGTACCCCGTCGGGGAAGACGGTGCGGATCGCCTCGGCTTCGGCCCGGTCGGCAGCCGGCACGCCGACCGCGTCGGCGAACAGGACATCTGTCTGCTCTGGCGAGGTCTGTGCCCGTTCCAGTGCTCGATTCAGCGCAGCGGCAAGGTATTTCGAGGGCTGCTCGCCGGTCACGTCGCCCCGGGGGCGGGAGGTACGGCCGTCGTGGGTGGCGGCGTACCCGGCGACCTCGGCGTACACGTACGGTGCGCCGCGCCGCAGGGCGTGCTGCTCTTCTTCGACCACGAAGATGGCGCCACCCTCGCCGGGGACATATCCGGCGGCATCGGCGTCGAAAGGCAGATATCCGCGTGCC
The DNA here is from genome assembly GCF_040645495.1 of Nocardia sp. NPDC046763. NCBI lineage: Bacteria > Bacillati > Actinomycetota > Actinomycetes > Mycobacteriales > Nocardiaceae > Nocardia > Nocardia sp. NPDC046763. Next base: position 141,774 of record NZ_JBEYYI010000009.1, read on the forward strand.
GGATCCTGCTGCCGGCTCAGCCATCCGCTGCACTGCATGCAGGTGAGCGCGTAGGGGCCGAGTGGCGCCTCGGTGCCGCCGGCCAGGACCACGTCGGCTCCGCGACCGATCATGCGAGCCGCATAGCCGAGGCTGTCCAGGCCGCCCGCCGCTTCGGCGACGAGCACATTCGACGGCCCCTTCATCTGATGCAGAATCGAGGTCTGCCCAACGCTCGCCGCATAGAACCAGGCGACCGATTGATACGCGCCGACAGTGCGTTTCGGTCCGGACCACAGCCGCTGCAGCTCCCGCTGGCCGAATTCGTTGCCCCCCGACGAGCTCGCCAGTGCGACCGACATCCGGTACGGATCCAGCCCGGCCGGATCGAGCTCCGCATCCGACAAGGCCTGTGCTGTCGCCGCCAGCGACATCCACGTCCACCGATCGGTCTGCACGATCAGACGGCGGTCCACGTACTCCTCCGGCACGAAGTCGCGGACCTCGCCGGCCAGTGTGGTCGAATACGCGGAGGCGTCGAAGTGAGTGATCGGTGCGATCCGATTCTCGCCTGCCACAACGGTTTTCCAGTGTTCACTCGCCGAGTTGCCGCTCGGGGCGATCACACCGATCCCGGTGATTACTGCACGACGGTTCATCGCAACTCCTCCGGACGGGTGAAGACCATCGCGGACTGGAAACCACCGAACCCACTGCCCACCGACAACGCCGCATCGACGGTGACGTTGCGGGCGGTGTTCGGGACATAGTCCAGATCGCACTCCGGGTCTCGGGTACTCCAGTTCGCGGTCGGCGGGATCACCCCGGTATCCATTGCCAACGCGCAGGCCGCCAGCTCGATGGAACCGATCGCGCCGAGCGAGTGCCCGACCATCGACTTGATCGAGCTGATCGGAATCTCGTACGCGGCGGCGCCGAGCGCCTTCTTGTAAGCGGCCGTCTCATGACGGTCGTTCTGCTTCGTGCCCGAGCCGTGGGCACTGATGTAGCCGAGCGCGCCGGGATCGAGCCGGGCCTGGTCCATCGCATCCGAGATGGCCATGCTCATCTCCAGCCCGTCCGGGCGGAGTCCGGTCATGTGGTAGCCATTGCAGCGCGAGGCGTATCCGCCGATCTCGCAATAGATGTGGGCGCCTCGAGCCAGGGCGTGGTCGAGCTTCTCCAACATGAGCACCGCCGCACCTTCCCCGAGCACGAAACCGGCCCGCGTCAGATCGAAGGGCCGCGAGGCGTGCGCGGGATCGTCGTTGTCATCGGTGGTCGCCCGGATCGCGTCGAACGCCGCGACGGAGATCGGTGAGATCGGTGCTTCCGAAGCGCCCGCGAGGACGAAATCGGCGTCACCGTCCTCGATCATGTGCAGCGCGTGACCGATCGAGTCGATCCCGGATGTGCAGCCCGTCGAGACAACCCTTGCCGGACCGTGCAATTCGAAGTCGGCCGACACCTCGGCGGCCATGCTGCTGGGGACGAGGGCCTGATACAGGTAGGGCTGTACGGAGCCCTCGTCGACCAGCCAATCCCGGCCACCGTCACTGGCGACCACGTAGTCGTTCTCCAGGGTGATGGTCGCGCCGACCGCGGAGCCGAGCGACACCCCGAACATGTCACGCGCGACGTCGGACAGCTCCAGACCGCTGTCCTCGAACGCCTCGCGGGCGGCCACGAGAGCGAACTGGGTCATCCGATCGAAGCGGCGCACCTGCCGGGGCGACAACCCGGATGCCTGCGGATCGAAATCGCATTCCGCCGCCACCTGGGAGCGGAACCCGGTCGGATCGAAGGAACCGATCCGGCGGGTCGCGGTTCGCCCGGACGACAGACAGTCCCAGAACGACCTGCGTCCGATCCCGCCCGGAGCGACGACGCCAACCCCCGTGACCGCGACCCGGGTCATCGCGCTCTCTCCGCGGCGCCGGGCGCAGCCGCCGACAGTTCCGTGTCCACGTGACCGAGTTCGGGTCGCGGGGCGAGCGGTCCGAGATGGAAGACGATGTTCGCGGTCTCGGTCCCGGTATTGCGCAACCGGTGCCGGACACCGATCGGTACGAACAGTCCCTGCCCCGTTGCCAGCGACCACTCCTCGTCGTCGAGGTCGACGGTGATGTCGCCCTGAACGCAATACAGGAACTCCTCCGAATACGGGTGGTAGTGCTCGGCGATGCGCTCACCCGGTTCCAGAGTGGCGACGCCGGTGAATCCGGACGTGCTACCAACGGTTTTCGGGCTCAGCACGGTCCTGATTTCGCCGCCGCGGCGGCGGTCGGCGGGCAGGTCGGAGACATCGACGCGGCCCGGCTGGATGCTCGGCGTCGCGGTCGTCTCGGCCGCGGCGGCATGGCGCTGTTCGACCTTCTCCTTGATGAGCTGCATCTGGATCACGCTGTTGGTGTTGATGCGGTCGGTCATGCCGGCGTCGTCGAGCGGTGCGCCCGGTCGCATGTGAAAGTCCTGGACCCAGGTCATTCGGGTGCCCGATCCGGACTCGGCATAGTGCCAGTGGATGCGCATGTACTCGAACGGTCCGGTCTCCACCCGATGGGCGTCGACGGTCCGGTTGACGGGATCGACGGTGCGCTCGCTGACCCAGCTCCACACTCGCCCCGCCTCGTCCGGGTGCATCGTGAGCCGGAATCGGACGGTGTGGTCCTGCTCGGCGAGAACATCGACGGCGGCATATTCGGAGAACAGATCCGGCCAGGACCGCACGTTGTTGGTCGAATCCCACACCACTTCGAGGGGCGCGTCGATGAGGATCGTGTTTTCTGTGTGCCCGGACATCACGCGACCTCCTCGACAATTGCGAGCTCGACGTACCGAACCACTTCACCACCGGTCATCTCGAGGAGCTCAGCGGGCAACCTGACGTCGAAGTCGTGTTCCACAACGCCCTGAATCTCGAAGACCGCCAGTGAATCTACGCCGAGTTCTTCCATTGTCAGCGTCTCTGCCTTCTGCAACTCGTGCGGGCTGATGTCGACCCCGACGTGCTCGTCCAGGATCGCGCGCAGGGTTTCGATGGTGAATGCGTCGGACATTTATTTCTCTGCCTTCCATTGTGTGTCGGTACCCGAAGCCGATCGGTTCGGGATTTCCAGCGTCGGACCGGCCTGCGGCGTCCACTGGTAGAACATGCGAGCGCGGGCATCCGCTGGGGATTGCCAGTTCGCGAGGTAGGGCGAAATGAATTCACCCAGACGGGAACTCACACGGGCGAACTCCGGATGCTGCTGAGCTGCACCGATGGCGTTGGCACCGGGTTGCTCGGTCTCCAGCAGGTGCACATACAGGTCACCCAGGGCGTAGAGCTCGCGCCGGGTGACGCCTGCGAGCATCGGCAAATCCGTCGCGTCGGATTCGGCGAAGATCTCGGCTACGCGGGTAACAGCGTCCGGAACTATTCGAGCGACGATCAGCGAACGATGTTGAATTACCATCGGCCTTCTCCTACTTGAACTTTCAGGGGAACGTGGATCCCGATACCGGTCTTTTCCTGGTACAACGAATCTACGAGTTGAGACCGGTCGGTATCCATCACCCTCGAGGCACTCTGGCTCGTCCCCAGGGTGAAGATGATCGACACCTAAGGTGGTGTCCAACGGTGGGACACTTTTTGATGACTCTCTCGGTGCCGTTGCGCGGCACACCGTCGAAGCGGTGTTAACAATGAATGCCGACGACGCGATTCGCCGACACGAGAATGGACGCAGAAATGATCCAGCGGATTGCCATAGTCAATAGAGGCGAGCCGGCCGTGCGTCTGATCCGGGCTGTCCGCGAGCTCAATGCGGAGTACAACCACGGGATCCGCACCATCGCCCTGCACACCCATGCCGAGCGGCGCGCGCTGTTCGTCCGTCAAGCCGACGAGAGCGTCACCCTGCGGCGCAACGGCGTCACCAACCCCTACCTCGATCACGCCGAGCTCGAGCGCGCGTTGATCGAGTCCGGGGCCGACGCCGTCTGGGTGGGCTGGGGCTTCGTGGCCGAGGACCCGGTGTTCGCCGATCTCGTCAGCGATCTCGGCCTCACCTTCATCGGTCCGTCCTCGCACGCCATGCGCCTGCTCGGCGACAAGATCGAGGCCAAACTGCTGGCCGAGAAGGTCGGGGTGCCCGTCGCCCCCTGGTCAGGTGGCCCGGTCGACACCGGCGCCGACGCCCGCCGGCACGCACACGCCATCGGCTACCCGCTGATCGTCAAGTCCCGCTCGGGCGGCGGCGGCCGCGGCATCCGCAAGGTGTACTCCGAGGACGAACTGGATCTCGCGCTCGAGCGCACCCAGCGCGAGGCCGAACGCTCCTTCGGCGACCCCGTCGTGTTCCTGGAACGCCTGGTCACCGGCGCCCGCCACATCGAGGTCCAGGTGATCGCGGACAGCCACGGCACGGTGTGGGCGCCCGGCGTGCGGGACTGTTCCATCCAGCGCAAGAACCAGAAGGTGATCGAGGAATCCTTGTCCCCGGTGGTGACCAAGGACGAGGCCGATCACCTGCGCAAGGTGTCCGCCGACCTGGTGAAGGCGGCCGGCTACTGCGGCGCCGCCACCGTCGAATACCTCTACCAGCCCGACCAGCAGCGATTCACCTTCCTCGAGGTGAACACCCGCCTTCAGGTCGAGCACCCGATCACCGAGGCCACCACCGGCCTCGACCTGGTCAAGCTGCAGATCCACGTGGCGTCCGGTGGCGCGCTCGACGGCGACTGCCCGACGGAATTCGGCCACGCGATCGAGGCCCGGCTCAATGCCGAGGACGCCGACAACGGTTTCGCTCCGGCGCCCGGCCGGCTGCAACTGCTCAGGTTCCCGCTGGGTTCGGGCCTGCGGGTGGACACCGGCATCGCCGAAGGCGACGTGATCCCGCCGGACTACGACTCGATGGTGGCCAAGGTGATCGCGTGGGGCCGCGACCGCGACGAGGCGCTCGCCCGGCTGCGCACCGGGCTGCGCGAGACCACGGTCGTCGTCGAGGGTGGCACCACCACCAAGTCGTTCCTGCTGGACCTGCTGAACCGCCCCGAGTTGATCTCCGGCGAGGCCGACACCGGCTGGCTGGATCGCACCGGCGCCGGCACCGCGGACGGCCCGACCGCGGTCGCCGATGTCGCGCTGCTGGCCGCCGCCATCGACACCTACGACACCGAGGAAGCGCACGAGCGTGCCGCGTTCCTCTCCTCCGCACGCGGCGGCCGCCCGCGGGCCAGGCACGCCATCGGGCGGACGGTGGAGCTGTCCTATCGCAACCATCCCTACTCGCTGGTGGTCGGCCAGGTGGGCCCGCGGCGCTACCAGGTGAGCGGCGACTCCGGTGACCTGGAGGTCGTCGTCGATCGGCTGAGCGCCTTCGAAAGCCGCTACGCGATCGCTCACCGCCGCCACCATGTCGTCTCCGTGGCCGGGCCCACCGGCTACCTGGTCGAGGTGGACGGCGTCGGCCACCAGATCAGCCAGGACGAGGCCGGCATCGTGCGGGCACCCGCGCCCGCCGTCGTGGTCGCGGTTCCCGTCGCCGTCGGCGACGAGGTCGAGGCCGGCGCCACCCTGGTGGTGCTGGAATCCATGAAGATGGAGACCGCGGTCCGCGCGCCCGGTCCGGGCCGGGTCCGAGAGCTCAACGCCGTGGTGAACTCGCAGGTGGATGCCGGTGCGCCGCTGCTGCGGGTGGACACCATCGATACCGGCGACGCCGTCGCGAACGTCGCCGAGACCCGCCGCGTGGAGTTCGAGCCGCTCGAGCAGATCCGCGGCGACGCCCGCTCCGAGGCCTTCGCGCGGCTCGACGCCATGAGCACCCTGCTCACGGGTTACGACGTCAGCGCCGCCCGGGCCCGCACGCTGCTCGAGGAATACAACGAGCTGCGCAACGAGCTGTCGGAGGACGACCCGGAGCTGACCCAGGCGGAACTCGCGATCCTGACCACCTTCGCCGACGTCTGCGAGCTGTCCCGCAACCGCCCGACCATCGGCGAGAGCGAGGTGGCCGACCCCGTGCACAGCCCGCGCGAACACTTCCACTCGTTCCTGCAGTCACTCGACGTGGATGTGCAGGGATTGCCGGAGTCCTTCCGCGCCAGGCTTTCTCGTGCGCTGCGCCACTACGATGTGACCTCGCTCGACCGCACGCCCGAACTGGAGGAGGCGGTCTATCGCCTGTTCCTCGCCCTGCAACGGATGGACAACCAGGTACCGGTGATCGCCGGGGAACTCGAGCGCTGGCTGGCCAATGCCGACGAGCGCACCGCCGAGGTGCCCGAGCTCAGGGAGGTGCTCGACCGTCTCATCCTGGCCACGCAGTTGCGTTACCCGCTGATCGGCGATGTGGCACGCACCCTGCGCTTCCGGGTATTCGACGAGCCGGTGATCCGCGCGGCCCGCGAGGATGTGTACGACAAGGTGCGCGGTAGCCTCGCCTACCTGGCCCGGCGGCCCGGCGCCTCCTTCTACGCGCGGCGCGTCGCGGCCATGGTCGACGCCCCGGAACCGTTGACCGGCCTACTGGGACAATACATGTCGGATCCGAACCCGCTGCTCGAGGTGATCACCCGGCAGTACTACCGGATCCACGCCCTCGACGACGTGAAGGCGTTCGACCGCTCGGGCCGGCACCTGGTCACCGGCACGTTCGAGCTCGCCGGGGAGCGTCTGCACCTGGTCTCCACGGTGGCCGAGCATGCCGATCTGGCGGCCACACTCGACGTCGTGGCCGACGTGGCGGGGCCGAATGTGCCGAATCTGGTTGTCGACGTGTACATCTCGTGGCACGATGCGCCCGCCGACGGGGACGAGCTATCGGCGGCGCTGCGCACCGAACTGGAAGCGCATCCGCAGTCCGGCACCTGGCGGCGTATCTCGGTGGCGGTGCTGGACGGCGACACTGCCGACGTCCGGCACGTCACTTTCCGCCACACGGCATCCGGGCTCGCCGAGGACCCCATCATCCGCGACATGCATCCGCTCACCGGCCAGCGTTTGGACCTGTGGCGGTTGAAGAACTTCAACGGCACCCGTCTGCCCGCGCCGTCCGGCATCTATCTGTATCACTCTGTCGCCAAGGACAATCCGGCCGACGAGCGGTTCATCGCACTCGCCGAGGTACGCGACTTCTCCGCACAGCGTGACGAGAACGGTGAGATCGTGACCGTCCCGGCGATCGAGCGCAAGATCGCGGCGTGCCTCGACGGCATCCGCCGGGCGCAGACGCAGCGTGAGCCGAAGCGGTTGGACCACAACCGGATTGCGCTGTTCGTCTGGCCGGTGATGGACATCCCGGCCGACCGCATCGAGGTGATCGCGCACACCATCGCGCCGCTGACTCTCGGCGCCGGACTGGAGGAGATCACCATCATCGGCCGCCTCTCGACGGGCCCCGACGACACGATTCGCGATGTGGCGCTTCGCTTCTCGTATCATTCGAGCGACGAGATCAGTTTCGCGATCACCGAGCCGCCCACCGATCCGCTGCGTCCTCTCGACGAGTACGCCCAGCTGGTGCAGCGCGCCAGGGCTCGCGGCACCGTCTATCCGTATGAACTGATTCCGCAGCTGACCCGCGGTCACGGCAGCTTCACCGAACTCGACATCGACTCGTCCGGAAAGCTGGTGCCGGTGGACCGCCCGTACGGCCACAACACGGCCGGCATGATCGTGGGGAAGGTGACCACGATCACCGACCGCTATCCCGAGGGCATGACCCGTATCGCCCTGTTCGGTGACCCGACCAAGGCGCTGGGCACCGTCGCCGGGAACGAATGCGCACGCGTGGTCGCCGCGATCGATCTCGCGGAAGGCCTTGGCGTGCCGGTGGAATGGTTCGCGCTGTCCTCCGGCGCCACCATCTCGATGGACAGCGGCACCGAGAACATGGACTGGGTGTCGCGCGCGCTGCGCCGGATCATCACCTTCACCCAGGGCGGCGGCGAGATCAACATCATCGTCGCGGGCATCAATGTGGGCGCCCAGCCGTACTGGAACGCCGAGGCGACCATGCTGGCGCACACCAAGGGCATTCTGGTGATGACTCCGGACAGCGCGATGGTGCTCACCGGCAAGCAGTCGCTGGACTATTCCGGCGGTGTCTCGGCCGAGGACAACTTCGGCATCGGCGGCTACGACCGGGTGATGGGCCCGAACGGCGAGGCGCAGTACTGGGCGCCGAACCTGACGGCCGCCTGCGACATTCTGTTCGCGCACTACGAGCACGCGTATGTCGCTCCGGGCGAACGTTTCCCGCGTCGGGCGGTCACCACCGATCCGGTCGACCGCGACGTGCGCAGCTACCCGCATGTGCACCGGTCCAGCGACTTCAGCGTGGTCGGCGACATCTTCTCCGCCGAGCAGAACCCGGAGCGCAAGAAGCCGTTCGATATTCGCACGGTGATGCGGTCGGTGGTCGACCAGGACCACACGGTGCTGGAGCGGTGGGCGGACATGGCCGGTGCCGACACCTCGGTGGTGTTCGACGCCCATCTGGCCGGCTACCCGGTGACCGTGGTGGGCTTCGAATCTCGCACGATCCAGCGCAAGGGCTGGGTCCCGGCCGACGGCCCGGACACCTGGACCTCGGGAACCCTCTTCCCCCAGTCGTCGAAGAAGACGGCCCGCGCGATCAACGCCGCCAGCGGCAACCGGCCGGTGGTGATTCTGGCGAACCTCTCCGGTTTCGACGGCTCCCCCGAATCACTGCGCAATATCCAACTCGAATACGGTGCCGAAATCGGGCGCGCGGTCGTCAATTTCGACGGCCCGATCGTGTTCTGCGTCATCTCGCGCTACCACGGCGGAGCGTTCGTGGTCTTCTCCGGCGCGCTCAACGACAACATGGAGGTGCTCGCGGTCGAAGGCTCGTTCGCCTCCGTGATCGGCGGCGCACCCGCGGCCGCGGTCGTGTTCTCTCGCGAGGTGAACAACCGCACTGCCGCGGACTCGGAAGTGCGCGAGCTCGAGCACCGGATCGCCGCGGACGGTGCCGAAAGGGCCCGGCTGCGACTCGAATTGGCCGCTCGGCAGGCCGCGGTGCGGTCGGACAAGCTGGGCGAGGTCGCCGCCGAGTTCGAGGCGATCCACACCATCGCGCGCGCCCGCGAGGTCGGTTCCGTGCACTCGATCATCCCCGCGGCCGCGCTCCGCCCGCAGATCGTCGCGGCGATCGAGCGCGGCATGGCCGGCGCAGTGGCCTCCTAGCGTCCCGCGCCGGGGGTTGTCATGCGACCTCGACGCCCGATCGCTTCTCGACGACCCGCTCGAGGGCCCGCAGATCGGCCTCCAACTTTCGGAACAGCCAGTATGTGGCCACGAACGCGAGCCCGGTGATCACGCACAACCACAGCACCGAATTCATGATGCGCGCACGCTCGTCCTGCCCGAGGTAGCTCAATCCGGTAACCACGGCGACCAGGGGCACCGATGCCGCGATGCCGAGGTAGACCGTGCTTCTGCGGTGCAGTGCTCGCAGGTGGGCGGAATCGCGAGCCGTCGTATGGCCATAGCGCAAATAGATCGGGTACACGCAACGGACGATGTAGAACGCCTGCACGAAGAACGTGTAGGAAACCGCGAAGGCGCCACACACCAGCACGAACTCCGCCGAATGCACCAGCAGCCGCGGCGGAAGCCGGACCACCGTGCCGAGCAGGGCCACGAACACCCCCGCGCCGATCGTCCAGAACACCAGGGTGAACATCACGTCGAAGTCGGCCCAGAGCAGGGTGAACGACCGGACCCGGGCCAGCATCGCCTCGTCGTAGCGTCTGCCCTTGCGCAGGCCGCGGGGCACCGCGATCAGATGCCGACATATGTAGAACCAGCTCACGACGGCCAGAGGCCAGGCGATCAGGTGGAAGATGTTCGTGAACCGTAAGAGCTCCGAGCGGGTGGCACCGGTCAAGAGTCCGCTGCCGAACTGCATGGTCTCCCCGTACAGGTAGCCCGCCGCCAGGCCGTCGGCGACCAACGCGATAAGCCACAGGATCGGGACGTAGTGAGGCGAAAGCCGTGCCCGCCAACTGTTCTCCGGCGGATAGACGAGGTCACGGGCCCGGGCGTCGAGGCACAGATCGAGCTGCACAGCCAATTCCGATCCGCTGCCGTAGCGGTGCTCGCGGTCCGGCGACAGGCAGGTGAGCAGCACCTGCCGCAGCGCCGCAGGGCAATCGGAGGGAACGTCGGACAGGTATCGCGGATCGATGGGCCGGCGGCGCAGTTCGAGCATGCGGCCCAGCGACGTCTCCGACATGCCGGCGAACTCCTCGTCCGCGAACGGGACGCGTCCGGTGAGCAGCGCCCACAGCATGACGGCCAGCGCGTAGATGTCGCTGCGCGTATCGAGGTCGCCGGCCGTCCTCGGTAGCTCCGGATGGCACGCTTCGAGCTGCTCGGGCGACATGTAGGCCAGCGATCCGCCGAAGTACGCGAGGGGACTGGTGCCCCGGATGTGTTGACTGAAGCTGACATTGAAGTCGGCGAGCTTGGGTATGCCGTCGGCGCTCAGCAGCACGTTCGCCGGTTTGATGTCGCGATGCAACACCCCGCGTTCGGCGGCGTGCCCGAGCGCGTCGGCGAGTCCGCGACCCAGCCAGGCGACCGTTTCCGGCCACGTCATCGCGGCGATCCGGGCCCGCATCGCCGTATCGGCAGGACGAACCTCCCCCTTGTCCTCGAGTACCCCGTCTATAGCATCGAGCAGCACCTGCCCGCTGCGCGCCTGCACCGGAGTCGATCGCAGTCGATTCCGGACGTCGAGCAGCGTGCCGCCCGGCAGGTACTGCATGTAGAGCAGCTTGAGCTCGCCGTCGGCGATCAGTCGCTGGTCGAAGATCCGCACGATGTATTCGTGATCCAACTGGGCGAGGGTTTCCGGCTCGGTGCCGTGGTTGTGCGAAATCTTGACCGCGACCAGCCGCTGCATCGAGCGCTGCCGCGCGAGATACACGCGGGCGAACGCGCCCTCCCCGATCATCGTCAGCAGGTCGAAGTCCCCGACCCGGTCACCCGGATTGATGGCCCCAAGAGCGACCTGCGCGCTCGGGCGGGCAATCATCGTGCTGCGATATTCGGTGGTGTCCAGCCGGGCAGGAGGCCCACCGATCTCCGTGGCCGCGGGCTCGGTAGCCCCGGCTTCCGTCGACTCCTCCCCCGCAACCGGCTGCGAGCCGCGACGCAGGGCGTGGTATTCCTCGTAGACCAGGTCCGCAGGGGGTGGGCCGCTCCGCAGTTCGGCGTACTGCTCGCAATATTCGGCGAGGCGCTTGGGAAAGTGGTGCCGAACCCAGCGGTTCTCGAGGTCGACCTTGATCAGTTCCACCAGCACCGCGCGCCGGTCGGTATCCGCCGCGGGCAGGTACGCCGCCAGGTCGGGAGGGCACCCGGACGCCGCCCACGCCTGCGAAAACCGGGCCACGGCCGCTGCCAGCGCCGTACGGCTCAGTTCGGCCGGATCGATGATCCGATCCTCGAGGGACTCATGCACCACATCGATACCCCGAAACATGAATCCCCGAGGTGTGGCCCGACGCGACGCTCGACAACCAAACCGAAATATCCGACACGGCTCTGGTGCCATCCACCCTCACCGGCACCTTCAAAGCGTATCGCGCAACCATTCAGCACACACCGGTACGAGAGGCCCTCGAGCCTTCAGCCGGGGGAACAACGCCTCCGCGTTACCGCGGTCGATGGCCGCAGATCGATGCCGCCGGGACGAATTCCCCTGGCGTGCAGCAAGTCCGCGTATTTCGGCGGCACGAGGTGTTGATGGGTGTCGATGCGGTTCCCGTGTCCCACGATTTCTCCTCCTTCAGGGACGATTCACGGTCGGCGAAATATTCCGGCTCGCCTCGCAGTGCGAGCCGAAGCTACGGGTCACCCGTCCACTGCCTGTGCGAGCCGGGGAAGCTGTCGTAGCGGGTTGAGCCGTTCGACCTCCATGCGCTGATCGGTATCGAAGATATCGCTCAGCCCCGGAGCAGGATCGTGGGTCCCCGATTGCGGGAGTGTCATGGCACTGAAGGGCCAATCGGAGCCGAAGACGATGTGTTCGCGAGCGGTGACCGCGAGCACGCTCGACATGGCCGCCGCGGAACCGCTCAGCGCCGTGTCGTAGTAGAAGTTCGAGATCTGTCCTGCGACATCGAGCAGCGAGGGCTTCGGCCAGCCCTGCGGCCACATCTGGCCCACCACGGTTTCCGAGGCCACACCGACCCGCCAGGACAGGAAGGGCAAGGTTCCACCGGCGTGGGCGAGTTGGAAGCGAATATTCGGGTACCGCTGGGTCACCCCGGTCAGCATCATCATGGTGGCGGCGCGGGTGGTGTCGAAGGTGAATTCCTCGAGGAAATCCGGCAGCGGCAGCGCGGGTTTGGCGGTGCCGGGGATGGCCGCGGGATGGACGAAGACATAGGCGCGGCGCTGTTCGAGCGCGAGCATCAGCGGTTCGAATCGCGGGTCGCCGAGATAGACGCCGTCGTAGGCCGACAGCAGGATGACCCCATCCAGGTGAAGGTCGTCCAAGGCGTAGATCGCCTCCTCGATGGCGGCAGGGATGTCGGGCATCGGTAGTACCGCGAACGCGCCGAAACGGCTCGGGTCGGATTTGAAAAGCCCTGCCGCATAGGTGTTGCAGTAGCGGGCCATGTCGGCGGCTGCCCTGCCGGACAGGAACGATACGCCCGGGTCGGACACCGAAAGCGCCTGCGCCTGAATGCCGTAGTAGTCCATGAACGCGATCGCGGCTTCCGGCGACCAGTCGGGCGTCGGGTAGCCACCGATGGTGAGGTGACCGTGCTCGAGCAGTGCGGCGCGGTAATCCGGCGGCAGGAAGTGCGCATGCAGATCGATGCGGTAGGCGCCGGTCGGCGCGGGCTGCTGGGCGCGGGCAGGAACCGCCAGGTCGATCGGCACGGCCGCAGCGGTTGCCGCGGCGCCGAGCGTACCCGCGACAACGCCGCCCAGAACCCGGCGGCGATTCATCGTCGCCGGCGGCCGTGGGAAGGATTCGCGCACTTCGTTCATCGCCTTCTGAATTGGGGACAGCGGTTGGGAGGGCGAAATCGTGTCTGATGGATTTGTCAGATATGATTCGCGTAAGGTTTTCGACCGGAAGTGAGACCATGGCAGCCGAACCTGTCACTCGAAATCGCATCGACCGGCGGCGCGAGCGCACCCGTAACGCGTTGCTCGGCGCAGCACGGAAGTTCTTGTCGGAGGGGCGATCCGCGGTCAGCATTCAAGAGATCACCGACGCGGCCGATGTCGGTTTCGGATCCTTCTACAACCACTTCGACTCCAAGGAGCAGCTCTTCGACGAGGCGGTGCGCTCGGCCCTGCAGGTCTACGCCGAACTGCGTGACCGCATCGTGGAGCTCTACGACGACCCGGCCGAGGTGTTCGCGGTCAGCTTCCGGATGACCGGGCGTCTGCAGCGGCAGATGCCGGAAATGGTGAGGGTGATCCTGCATTCCGGCATGTCGATCCTGCTGCACGACGAGGGCCTGGCCCCGCGCGCCCGCCGCGATATTCTCGCCGCGCAGGAGGCGGGCCGCTTCGAGCCGATGGATGCGGATATGGCGATCATGGCCGCCGGCGGTGCCCTGCTGGGCCTGCTGCAGCTGCTGGACGCCCAGCCGGACGCCGACGCCGACGCGCGCACCGACGAGATGACCTTTCACATGCTGCGCATGTTCGGCATGAACAAGCGCGCCGCGCAGAAGCTCACCAGCAGTCCGCTGCCGCAGCTGCCGCAGCTGCCGGAATCCTGAGGTCACCCCGCCCGGCCGCCGATCAGGTCGAGGGCGATATCGACGATCATGTCCTCCTGCCCGCCCACCAGGCCACGGCGACCGGCCTCGGTCAGCAGGTCACGGACATCGACTCCATAAGTGGCGGAAGCCTTTTCGGCATGCCGCAGGAAGCTCGAGTACACGCCAGCGTAGCCCAGGGTGAGCGTCTCGCGATCGACCTGCACCGGCCGGTCCAGCAGCGGGCGGATCAGGTCGTCCGCCGCGTCGGTCAGCCGGTTCAGCTCGGCCCGGTGTTTCCAGCCGCTGAGCTCGGCGACGGCCGCGAACGCCTCCAGCGGCGTATTGCCCGCTCCCGCACCGAGACCCGCCAGCGACGCGTCGACGCGTATCGCGCCTTCTTCCACCGCAACCACGCTGCTGGCAACGGACAGCGAGAGATTCTGGTGCGCGTGGATGCCGATCTCGGTGGCGGTCTCCAGCACGTCGCGATAGGCCCGCACGCGGTCACGGACCCCGCTCATGGTGAGCCTGCCACCGGAGTCGGTGACGTAAACACAGTGCGCGCCATACGATTCCATGAGCTTGGCTTGGGCGGCGAGGCCGGCCGGGGTGTTCATATGGCTCATCATCAGGAAGCCGGACACGTCCATGCCCAGATCGCGGGCGTAGGCGATGTGCTGGGCCGCGATATCGGCCTCGGTGCAGTGGGTGGCCACCCGTACCGAGCGCACGCCGAGGTCGTAGGCGCGGCGCAGATCGTCGATGGTGCCGATACCGGGCAGCAGCAGCGTGGTGAGCCGGGCGCGGGTGAGCGCACCGGCCGCCGCCGCCAGCCACTCCCAGTCGGTGTTACTGCCGGGACCGTAGGTCAGGCTGCCGCCGTGCAGCCCGTCGCCGTGCGCGACCTCCACGGCGTCGACACCGGCGGCGTCCAGCGCCGCCGCGACGGCGGCGACGGTTTTCGGCGTGATGCGGTGCCGCAGGGCATGCATGCCATCCCGCAGCGTCACGTCCTGGAGGAAAACTTCTGTCATCGGACACTCTCCCGGGTGGTGGCGGCGACGCGTTCGGCGACGCGCACGGCGGCCGAGGTCATGATGTCGAGGTTTCCGGCATAGGCGGGCAAATAGTGTGCGGCGCCTTCGACTTCGAGGAAAACCGAAACCTGGTGGGTGACAACGGCGTCACCGACCAGAGTGTGCAGCGGCGCCCCCGGGCCGACCGGCGTGATCTGCACGGCCTGCTTCAGCCGGTAGCCCGGCACGTACGCGGCGACATCGGCGATCATCCGCTCGATCGAATCCCGCACGGCCACATGGGTTCCCGGATCGGGGTCGCCGATCAGCGCCAGCACGGTGTCGCGCATGATCAGCGGCGGTTCGGCCGGATTGAGGACGATGATGGCCCGCCCGCCGGTCGCCCCGCCGACGACTTCGATGGCGTGCGAGGTGGTCTCGGTGAACTCGTCGATATTGGCGCGAGTACCGGGACCCGCCGACTTCGAGGCGATGGACGCGACGATCTCGGCATAGGGCACCTCGGTGACGCGGGCGATGGCGGCGACGATCGGAATCGTGGCCTGTCCCCCGCAGGTCACCATGTTCACGTTGGGCGCGTCCAAGTGCTGGTCGATATTGACCGCGGGAACGACGAACGGGCCGATGGCGGCCGGAGTCAGGTCGATCAGCCGCTTGCCGTACGGTTCGAGCGCGGCGGCGTTGGCGCGATGCGCACCGGCGGACGTAGCGTCGAAAACGATCTCGATCTCGTCGAAGTGCGGCATGGCGATGAGTCCTTCGACGCCCTTGGCCGTCGTGGGTACGCCCAGCCGGTCCGCGCGGGCCAGACCGTCGGAGGCGGGATCGATACCGACTATGGCCGCCATGTCCAGCGTGTCGGAGTGGCGCAGTACCTTGATCATCAGATCGGTGCCGATATTGCCCGAGCCGATGACGGCTACTTTCGTCCGGTGACTCATTGTTCCTCCTCCAGAGCGAATTCGACGGCGCCGAGTGTCCTTGCGCCACTGAACAGTTCGGAGCGCACCCGGGCGCCCGGACGCAGCGGCGCCATCGGTCCGAGCGCGCCGGAGAGCACGATCTCCCCGGCCCGCAGCGGCTCGCCGAAGTCGCGGGCGGCGCGGGCCAGCCAGGCCAGGGCCTCGAGCGGATCCCCGAGGCAGGCCGAACCCGTTCCCGTGGAGACGATCTCACCGTTGATCGCCATGTTCATGGCGATCTCGCGCGGCTCGAACTCGGTGAGCGACAGCCGCTCGGAGCCGAGCACGAACCAGCCGCTGGAGGCATTGTCGGCGACCGTGTCGGCGAAGCTGATGTCCCAGCCGGCGATGCGGCTGTCGACGATCTCGATCGCGGCGACCGCGTAGTCGACCGCGTCGCGCACGCTGGTCGCGTCCAGCAGGTCGGCGTCCAGGTCGGCGTCCAGCACGAAGGCGAGCTCGGCCTCCACCTTGGGCTGCAACAGCCGGGGCCGTTGCGCGGCCGCCGTTTCGGTGACATCCATGTCGCCGAGCAGCACACCGAAATCCGGCTGGTCGACGCCGAGCTGCTGCTGCACCGCCGGGGACGTGAGTCCGATCTTGCGGCCCACGATCCGCGCGCCCGCGGCCACCCGCTCGTCGACCCCGAGGCGCTGGACCGCGTAGGCCAGCGTGACATCGTCGGGGCCGATGAGATCGCGCACCGGGGCGCTCGGAGTACCGAGGCGCGCAGCGACGGCCAGTCGTTCGGCGGCGGCGCGCACTGCGGGCGAATCAGTCACGATGGCGGTCACATGGCCTCCTCGAAGTGGGGTTCGGTAGCCGCGGACTCCGCATCGGATGGGGCCGGGTCGGCCGCGGTCCGATCGTGTTCTGCGGGTGCGACAGCCTCGAGCGGACTCGGCACGGAAACCCCGAGTTGACTGAACAATTCGGCGATCAGCGCACCGCCGCGGCCGGGGTCCGCGCCGCCGAAGACATACCGGTCCGGGCGGAGCAGGAGCAGCCCGCCGATGCCGATGCCCGCCTTGGCGAAGAAGCGAGCCAGTGCCCCCGTGTGGTCCTCGACATCGACGTAGTCGGCACCCGCATTGCGGCCATCGCCGGGCTTGCCCTGTGGTCGACCGCCGAGCGGATAGAGGGTGACGAACCGGGCACCCAGCGCGCGCAACGCCGCCAGGTCGTCCGCGCCGAGTCCGGCACGCGGGTCGACGCCGTAACCGATCACCGAAAAGCCCAGGCCCAGCACATCATCGAAACGACGGTGGTGTCCGTCGTACGTCCGGATCTCCGGCTGCGGGGCCAGTCCGCCTTCGACTCCACGCCATCCGCGGCGTGGCAGGCCGAGGTAGGCGTCGCGGCGGAAGCGCGGCGCCGGCCGCATTTTCGCCTCCCGAATCCATCCGCTCAGCCCCGGCACCCGCAATGCGGTGGTCAGCGCGAGGTCCCGGGCCGCCGCGACCAGCTTGTTGTCCACGGACACCAGCGCCTTGTTGAACACCGACAGATCGATCATGGCCTTGGCGTGCGGGCGGCGCTCGGATTCGTAACTGTCCAGAATCGATTGGCTCGCACCGTATTTGATGATCGCGGTCAACTTCCACGACAGGTTGTCGGCATCGCGCACCCCGGAATTCATGCCCTGGCCGATGAACTGCGGGGTCATGTGCGCGGCGTCACCCGCGATCAGGATCCGCCCGACGCGCCAGCGGTCGGCGATGACCGCGTTGAAGGTGTACACCAGCTTGCGCAGCACCTCGACCTCGTCCGGGTTCACGAAGCGTTCGAGGTGGCGGCGGACGGTCTCGTCGTCCTCCATCTCCTCCTTCGTCTGCGCGTCGTTGAGCATGAACTCGAATCGGTGGTGCCCATCCGGCTGCGGACAGGACACGATCGGCAGCTCGGGATCACAGACGAAATCGAAGTACGGCAGATGCCGGAAGGCGTCCACGCCGTCGCGGGCCTTCAAGTCCACGACCAGCCAGCGTTCCGGGAAGCTGGTGCCGGTCATGTCGATTCCCAGTTTGGTACGCACCACACTGCGGCCCCCGTCGCAGCCGACCAGGAACTTCGCGCGCACCCGCTCGGCCGTGTCCGGATCGCTGCTCGGCACATGCTTGCCGTAATCGGTGCCGTGGCACTCGGCGTGTACCACGGTGACCGTGTCCGCGTTCTGGCTGAAGTCGACGACTTCCCGGCCGCGGCGCACCGTCACGTGCGGGTACCGCTCCAGTGCGCGTTCGAGGGTGTTCTCCAGGTACGGCTGGTACAGGAAGTTCACCACCGGCCAGCCCAACCGGCGTTCGGTCTGCTGGAACTGGATCAGCACCCGGCCATCGGCGCGCACCCACTGCACGGCGGAGTCGACATTCATGTCTGCCGCGAGTTCGTCTGCGGCACCGGCTGTTTGGAAGATTCGCATGCCTTCGTCGTCGGTATAGACCGCCCGCGCGAGGCCGTAGTACTCGGGCTCGCGTTCCAGGACGAGCACGCTGACTCCACGCCGGCCGAGCAGATTGGCCAGGGTCAGGCCGCTCGGGCCGAGGCCCACGACCACCACGTCGTAGTCGGTGTTCATCGGATGCGTCCTCCTGCCAGTTCCGGCACGGTGATCTCCGGTGTGCGCACGGTCCGCAGCGCCTGGCGGAACTGGCCGAACCTGTCCAGCACCGTCTCCCCCACCGGGGTGTGTCCCCACCTGCTGATGCCCTGGTAAGTCGTCGGCTCCCAGGTGGATTCGAGCTCCGGGCCGATGATGATCGGGTTCCAGCCGACCTCGAGTTCGAAGCCCGACGGAGTCACGCTGTAGTACGACAGCTGCCGATCGTTGGTGTGCTGGCCGACCGACCACGCCATCCGGAAGCCCAGATCCTCCACCCGCTGGAAGGAGGCGAGCATGTCGTCCAACGTCAGGGACTGAATATTGATGTGCTGCACCCGGGTCCGGATCGGATCGACCTTCACGCCACGCAGATTGGCGATGGCAATCGAGTGGTGGCGCTCGTTGACCCGCAGGAAACGGATCTTCATCTTCAGCCCGGAAACGGTCTCGTCGATGTAATCCGACAACCGGGAGTCGAAAACGGTCTCGTAATAGCCGCGCAACGCCTCGGGCTCCCGCGAGACGATCGCGACGTGCCCCATACCGGCTTCACCGGTCACCCAGCCGGAGCTGAGCATCCGCAACGGCTCGGGGGTGGTCACCGGCGCCGTGAAGATCTCCTGCACCAGGCCTTTAGGCCCGGCGAAGCGCCACAACCGCTCCACTCCGCGCAGGAGCGCCTCTTCGGCGGCGCCCTCGGCGATCGGCACGCCGCGATCGGCGATCCGGGCGATGATGCGATCGAAGGTCTCGTGATCATCGATCTGCCAGCCGAGTGCGGTCACGTCCTCGGCGGGACCACGCTGGACGAGGAAGCGACAGGTGTGGTCATCGAGGCGGAAGCGCAGACCGGCGCTATCGAGGGCGTCGACGTGCATCCCGATCGCGTCGGCGCCGAAGCGCCGCCAATCGGCCTGCCGATTCGATTGCACGACAATATATCCCAGATGCACCGCACCGAAGACCGAGCCGTCCGTATCGGGACGCAGGAACTCGCTCACTGCTACGCCTCCAGAAAAGCGGTGGCCAGTGTGTTGAACAGGTCCGCGCGCTCCCACTGCACCCAGTGGCCGGTGTTGGCCGCCAGGTACAGGTCGCAGTTGGGCATGGCGTCGACCAGCATGCGACCGCCCTCCGGCCGGTTCACCTTGTCATCGGTCCCCCAGACCACCAGCGTCGGCTGTTCGACCTTGCGCAGGCGCGAGTCGCGCGTGAAATCCATGCGCAACAGCGTGCGCAGCGCCAGCGGCCCCGACGGCCGCCGCAACGGCGGATTCGCCACCACAGCCGGATCGAGGCTGGCCTGATAACGCGCCTCGATGAGCTCCTCGGGCACCGAATCACCGTCGAACACCAGGTATTCGCGAATGAAGCGGGTGAGCTTCTCCCGGCTCGGGCCACTGCCCGTGTAGTAGTTCAGCAGCTGCTGAAGTCCGGCGGTAGGCAGCGCACGCGTGGTGCCCACACCACCGGGCCCCATGAGGATCAGCCGGTTCACCTTCTCCGGGCGGTCCATGGCCAGCCGCAGTGCCGCGGCGCCGCCATAAGAGTTGCCGATCAGATGCGCGGAGGCGATGCCGAGCTCGTCGAGCAACCCGCCCACCGCCTGCGCGAGATCACCGAACGGGTCGGCCGGGTCGATCCACTTCGACGACCGCCCGTATCCGGGCATGTCCGGCACGATGACATGGAACCGCTGCGCCAGCGCCTCGATATTGCGCGAGTAGTTCGACAACCCGGACGCCCCGGGCCCGCCACCATGCAGCAGCACCGCCGCGGACCCGGAACCGGCCTCGTCGAAGTAGATCTGCCGTCCCCCCACCCGGACCGTCCGCCCGGTGCCGACGCCCTTGTCGATGCTTGTCATCTCCACCTCCAGAACCAATGTTGATCAAATCATCAGTTGCGATTACATCCCTTGTCAAGGCGATTCTGATAAGAGCGTCAGAAGTGGTGGATTCCGACAGATACATCCACACCCGGCAGTCCCGGCAACACTGCCATGACTATGACCAGATCATCAAGTACGATCATTCGGTCATATCACTGCCGACCGTGACCGGATCCAGGAGAAGGCGGGTGGGCCACTACCAGACCAATGTGCGCGACCTGGAGTCGGCACGAGCGCCGCGTTCGCCGACGAAAGCGAGCGACGGCGAGGTCATTTGCGACACGCAGCGCGGGCCGAGCACGAATCCGCTGACCAACATGAGGTAGGCGACCGCTGGGATACCCCACCCGTACCTGAAATGATCGATAACCATCAGGTCTGCTCCGTTTGCGTGAGTTATCCGAGAATGTGGGCGGGAGTGGCCGAGGGGCGAACGTTCGTCACGAAGTCGTGGCGGAGCCGGTGATAGGGTTCGCCCGCACCGTAGAAGTGTTGACGCATCCGGCCGAGTTCCTCGGATCGATACGCCGCCAAGGGCTTTGCCGCCTCGTCCACTGCGCGGCAATGCTTCTTCGCGAGCAGTCGACCCGCTGTGGCAGACCCGGCCGCCGACAATATGGCGGCCTCTCGCCTCACCCAGGCGCGAAACTCTCCGACATCTCCTGGAACGACAAGATCCACCAGGCCGAGAGCCTCGGCGGCACGTGCACCAACCGGCAGCGCTTCCCGCATCAGGCGATCGGCCTGCTGTGTACCGACCCGGCGTGGCAACGTGTAGGTCCAATACTCGGACCCGTACAAACCCATCAGCCGGTAATGCGGGTTGAGCACGGTGGCCTCCCGGCACCAAACCTCGTCAGCGGCCAGTGCCAGCATCACTCCACCCGCAGCCGCGTTCCCGGCCAACGCCGAGATCACCAATTTGTCCGTGGTCGTGAGAATCGCCTCGACCAGGTCGTCGATGGCGTTGATATTGCGCCAGGACTCGTCGGCGGGGTCGCCGGCGGCCTCGATCACGTTGAGGTGGATGCCGGTGGAGAAGAAGTCGCGCGCCGGCCCCAGCACGAGCACGGTTGTCGGTCGAGCGCACGCCTGCCGATACGTGTCCAGTAGCCGCCGGCACTGATCCGTGCTCATTGCTCCACCGGCAAAAGAGAATTCGAGATGGCCGACGTTCCCGAGTTCGTAGTACCGCAGCTCCGACCAGGTATCGCGGGTTGCGGCCTCGGCTGCCGAAATGGGAAGGTCCGGCACTCCGGCCAAGAGCTCGCGGTCCATCACCGCAGTGGCGGGCAGTTTGAAAGTCGCTGGGCCGCCGGGCATCCGGCGGCTGCGCAACTGCGGCAGCCAGACCGCGCCGTCCACGGTGGCTCGGCAGATCGCACCATCCCGAGTAGCGAGAACGGCGCCTGGCGCCCCGCGCAGTCGATCCTCGCGATGCCCGCCGTGCACGAAGTACTGACGCCCGTACAGCTCGTCCAGCACGCCGGGTCGGGAGTCGGCCGCGCGCAGCTTGCGCAGCACCATTTCCGTGCTGTCGCTGGACCAATCGATACGTCGAAACTCCTGCGCGTGATACGGCCGCTGCCGTCCGTGGACATCGGGACGGTCGTAGTCGAGCGGTTCGGGCTCGAAGCCCCCCTGCTCGAATTGGTCAACCGCCCGCAAAACCGCGCACATCGCTGCATCGGCGACCTCGGTACGGTACAACTCACCTTTCCCACAGAGCCGCATCACAAACGACTCCGAGGCCCAGATCGGACCCGCGTCCATTTCCGCGACAGCCTGCAGAACGGTGACGCCCCACTCGGTGGCACCGGAACTGATCGCCCAGTCCAGCGCCGACGGACCTCGGTCACCCTTCGGACCCGGATGCACGATCAGCACTGTGTTCTCCGACCAAATATCTTCTGGCACAGCGACTGTCAGCATCGGTGCAAGGATCAATTCGGGCCGGAATCGCGCTACGCCTGCCCGTAGCGACTCGTCGCCGAGCGCCAGTTCGACCCCCACGCAGTGCCCCCGCTGCCGCAATTCCGCGTGCATACGCTGCGTGAGGCTGTTGAATACGCTTGCGAGAAGCAGGATTCGCATTGGTTTCCTTAAAGGGCTGATCTCGTAGCGGCACAAACCGATACCCACCGGAAATTCGAAACAATGACGAACAGAGAAATGTCTCTCAGGTGCTCCTACCCATCAGCAGCACCCTATGGGACGGAGTGTGCTACGGATGCGCCCGCCACTCGGGAACATATGAATCAACACCTTGCCCATCAGGGACCGGCCGGCGCGGCACAGACGACAGACCACCCCAGCACAGCGCGACTACAGCATCGACCGCATCCCCCCTTGGAGACCGGGCGATCAGCTTCCAGCCAGTACTGTGCCGCGAATTGGCTGGCGCCGACCAGTCCGAGGACTGCGCCGAACGGTTCCACTTGCGTGCCCGCGAAACCGGGCGAGGATCGTCAACAGTTGCGGCTTCGACTCGATTTCTCTCGAGCTGATTGTGACCGAGACGTGAGATCGATAGCAGGTGCATTTGCACTGCAACTGCTTCTCGCCCTTCACGATTGATAGCGGGTGCTGCCGTCGACCGGGTGGGTGGTGCTGATCAGTTTGGCGTAGCAGTGGTCGCGGTCGAATCCGTTGGCGGCGCACCATTGGATCGCGCCGTCGGAGGTCGGGAAGGCGACTCCGGCAATGGTGATCCAGTAGTCCGGGTAGCTGAAGGTCGACCATGTGCCCGACCACAGCAGCCGCGCATTCGGATAGCGCTGACGCAATCGGAGATGCTCGGCGAGGATATCGGTGTGGTGCCAGGTGATTCCCTCGGCAAGGAGGTCGAGTTTCTTCGAACTCAACTGCGGCACCCAGCGATCCGCCAGGTCCCGCAGGATGACGGACTGGTCCGCCCCGGCAGTGGCTTGCAGTCCCGCCAGGCTCATCGCCTCGGTGTAGCCGGCATCGGATGTCGATGGTGCGGCCGTCACCACACCGCCCACCGTCGCGCTCGTCATGCCCGCCGCGCCCTGGCTTCCCGCCTGCTCGACCGACACCGCCAAATCGGTTGTGATGGACAGGGTGTCCGCGGGCCGCCAGAATTGGCCGGCCGGGAATCGGAATACCTGCTGGGCGGTGCTCGGCGTCGGCGGCAGGACGATGGGCGAGACCGACAGGTCGAAGATGCCCGACGCCACGGTGCCGGCGGAGGTCGAGACGGTCAGTCTGGTCCGGCTCGACGACAGCACATCGCCCCCGGGGCACGCGGCGACGGCATTCACGCTGATCTCCAGCGAATCCCCCACGGCTGCAGCACGTGTGACGGAGATCTTCGGCGGCAGGGAGCACGTGGTCACCGGCCGGGAGCCGGCGAGTGCGGGACCGGAGGTCCGGCCTGTGCTGTGGTTGAACAGCAGTATCCCCGCGACCAAGAGCACGGCGGCGACCGCCAGCGCCGCCGGCCCCCGCCGTCGCGTCGACAGCGCCGGACGGGACGGAATCGCTGGGATCGGTTGCACCGCTGGTGATTGCCGGGGTGCCGGGGCCGCCGGCGGACGCGGTGCCGACAGCCGCGGCCGGTGTGTCGACGCGGTCCGAGCGGCATCGGCCAATGTGGCGAGCCAGTCTGCGGGCGCGGGCCGGGCCTTAGGCGTTGCCGACAGCGCCGCGCCGACCAGAGCGCGGACCGGGGCCGGTACGAACGGCGGGAGCCGATCCGGATCGCGAATGCTCTGGTCACCGGCGAGCAAGCGCAGGGCCAGCAATCCGAGTTTGTACGCGTCGGATTCCGGAGTGGCGAGGTCCTCGCCGGAATTGACCGCCCGGACTTCCCAATCCGGAGTCTCGACCTGCGCGGTGACCGTGCGATCCCCCAATCGCATTGCGTCGCAGTCGATGAGGTAGACCTGTGGGTCCGGTCGCAGTGAGAACAGCAGGTTCATCGGCGACATGTCGCCGATCGCGATGCGCTGCCGGTGCAGGACCGACAGCGACTCGGCGGTCTGGATCAGCAGTTCGTATCGGTTCCGGTCGGTCAACGCGATTCCACGCCGCGTGAGAACGCTGTCGTCGTTGAGCAGATGCTGAAACTGCGCCGTGGTCGATGTCACCCCGGAGGAGACGGTCATGTCGATGAAGAACTTGCCCGGGATTGCCGGCATCACGAATCCGATCACGGTGCCCGAGGCGTCCTCCTCGACCAGCCGGCACGGCCATGCCGCCCGCGACAGCAGATCGAATCCCTCTGAGAAGGACAGCGATTCGAGGTAGTCGGGCATTGCCTCCAAGGCCGCGACGTCCACCGTCGGCAGCACGGTCGGCTTGTACTCCTTGTAAACCATCGAAGTCGCGTACTGCATACGCGCCCGTGGCGCGTGGTACACCACTCCTTGGCCGCCCTCGGCCAATTTCTGCAACGCGCCCAGGGCGGACCGCTTCAACCGCTGCTGCACCATCGCTGTTTCTCCTACCCCCCGCTGGGCCAGACGGCCACGAGCGTGCGATCGTCGTCGAAGGTCTCGCGGGAGAAGTCGAGGACATGGGCGAACTCGATCGGCGCGGGCACCCGGTGGGCGAGCGTGTCGCGGAACAACCCGCCGACCACCCCCGTGCCGCCGCCGAGCGGGTCGCCGAAACCGTCTGTCCCGACCAGTAATACGTCGCCCGGCCAGATGACGAGTTCCACCGGCCGGATGTCATCGGGCACGCGGGGCAGCCCGCTCACGGCCGAGGACGTCAGTCCGGCGTCGGTCGGCTCCTTGCCGCCCCAGACCGGGTGGAAAACGCCATCCGACAGCAACCATGCCCCGGAATCACCCACGCCGGCGATCACGGCCGACAACGTGCCGTCGTTGTTCGCTTCGCACACAACGCATGTCAGGGTTGTCGCGAGTGCCAGCTCGGCCTGTGCTGCGTCCGTGTCCGGTGTCGACAGCACGGTAGCGGCGTGTTCGATGAGCGTCCAGGCAGTGTTCTCGAACAATGACCGCCAGGCGATGTCCGAAAGTTCACCGGTGGCCTCGGATTCCAGCCACTGGGTGGCATAGCGTACGGCCGCGGTCGAGCCGATGTGCGAGTGGCGGGCCGCCGAGACCCCGTCCGCGACCGCGATCGCCAGTCGGCCGCGGTCACCCGGGACCGTGATCGCGAGGTCGTCCTGCCGGGGCGCGCCGTTGTATCGGTGCAGATGTCCGCGCAGCGAGGCGGCCCGAATCGTGAATCCGCCGTGCGACCAGCCGTCGATCACGGTGTCGGGCCGGTACGGCGTGCGCCGGTACCCGTTGCTGACCGCGCTGGGCTCGAATTCCGGTGTCGGATCGCCGACGATGATCGGCCGGCTCGACAGCCACCCCATCGACTCCGGCGGGTCCGCGCGGGGTACCAGGTTCGTGCGGGGTACGACATCCACGGCCGGGTTCGGCGACTGGGCCTCGGGTTCGCGCAGGCTGGGAGTCCCCCTGTCCCGCTTCGCTTTCGACCACATCAGACGGTGTCCACGGCCAGCGACAGGAAGTTGTCCGGCTTCTGGATCTGCAGCGACGCCTGGCCCGAGGACAGAGCCTGGCCGGAGTTGATCACCGACTGGGTCAGTGCGGTGATGAACGTCGAGATCGCCACCCCGGTGTCGGTGCCCGCCGCGGTGATGAAGGCGTACTGCGGGCTCGTCGCGACCTGTCTGATCACGTCCGCGTTCGCCTGGCCGATGCCGAAGGCGAGGATATTCGGGCGGGCGGCGAATTCGGTCAGACGGGCGCGCTCGGCCTGCCACGGGTCCCCGGAGTTCGGGGCGCCGTCGGTGAGGAAGAAGACTGCGGGCCGGTTCACCAGGTAGCCATCGGATTTCAGCCGCGCGATGTCGGCCGGGATCCGGGCGGTGAGGGTGGCGAACGCCGCGGCGAACGACGTCGAACCGCGCGCGGTGAGCCGCGGCATATCGTCGAGGTTGCGCAGGTCGGTCGGCTCCAGGTGGCACACCGCGGTGTCGGAGAATCCGATGACGCAGAATCGGACCTTTGCCGCGGCCATCGACGCCAGGTGCAGCGCGTCGAGCAGACTCGTCAGTCCGGAATTCAGGTCCCCGATGTCGTCGGCCATCGAATAGGACTCATCCGCCACAAAATAGACCGGAAGGATTGTTGCTTTCGGCTCGGTCATAAGGTGACCAACTTTCTTCTGGCATGTCGGTTGATCGGCTGATCACATGCGCCGGGGAACATTCGGTTGCAGAATGGATGCGGACCGCAATGGCAGCAATCGAATTCGGGGACCGCAGTGCCGCCTCACCATTCATCCAGGTCGATGATCTCGTCCTGCACGGCCCGTGCGAACAATGCGGCCTTGGTGGCGGCGCTGCGATCGGCTGCCGCGTATTTGGCGCGAATTCGCGCGATGTGGGTGCTGACCGTCGCTACCGACAGGTACAGCTCTTGCGCGGCAGCCTCTTTCGAGTCACAGCGCAGCCACGCGAGCAGCACCTGTACTTCGCGCGGACTCAGGGCCGGACGAACATGTGGTGGTGTGTAGTCCAGTGGCACAGACATCGGTGCTCCTTCGACGGACCGTGCGCCGACAGCCCGGCGGCGGCGAACGGATGATCTCTCGGTCTCGGTGTCGTGGTATCCACGCCACCGCTGTGATCCACGATCCTCGGCAGGCCGGCGGGAAACAGCCGGGCAAATCACATATCTGCCGCGATACCCGGCAGGAAACCCGCCCGTGTGGCGGTGCGTCGGCAACATCTTGCTCGATTGGGGGGTGGCAGTGATGACCACGACGATGGGCTACCGCATTCTGGTGGCGTCGCCGCTGGGCAAGGTCGTGGAACCGGTCTTCGGGGAACTGTTCCCGGGGGCCACCGTGGCCATCGCGATAAGCAAGGACGACGTTCGGCGCTCCATCATGAACAACGTCCGCTTCGACGTCGTCCTCACCGATCTGGTGTGGAACCGCCCGGAACTCGCGGTCGAGCTGTCGTTCGACGGCCTCGACGTGCTGCGCCTGATGCACGAGGCCGACCGGGTGGCGCCGGTGATCCTGGCGGCTCAGGGGCACAGCATGGAGCGCGAACATCTGGAGGAGGCGCGGCGCCACCCGGAAGTCGCCTACGTGTACCAGAAATCGACCGGTCTCGATCCGTTGCTGGCCGCCATCCGATCCGTCGCACACGGTCGCCGGGAGCCGCCGACCGGGCCCACCCATCCGCGCCCGCTGTGTGAATTGTTCGAGGGCCGACGGGGTGCGACCGCGGCGCGCCTGGCCGGTGCGATCGCGTCGGGCCGCGCCGTCGATCTCGCCTCGCTCGCCGGTGTGGCCGGTGTCGGCGCCAACACCGCGAGCAAGGTGACCAACCACTACCTCGGGCCGATCATTCGCGAACGGGCCGAACACGATCCGCTGCAGCCGATGACGCTGCCGGTGGTCGCCCGCTGGTGCGGGCTGCACATGCGCTACATCGTCAGCTGGTGCCGCCGCCACGGCAATGGCGATGTCGTGCACCCCTACGCCTAATCAGGCAATTCGCAACATCGTTGCGCCACTTGATATTTCGAATCGTGCGCGTCCGCTGCCACGCAACTCCGGGACCGGTCGGTCCCACTGCTGTGCCGATCCCCGGGTATGAGCCGGATCCGCAGCGGTACCGGGGGATTGGTGCGGGTGCAGTCGAGACAACCAGTCTCGCTGCACGAAAGGACCGCAGCGATGTCTGCACCCACTCCCCCGCTCGAAGGCCGGGGATTCATCCGTGCCCGGGACCTCGCGCTCCGGGCCGCTCAACAGATACCGGCCTACGGGAAATTCCTCGCCGCCAACGGAATCGACCCCGAGGCGATTCACACCGCGGCGGATTTCGCCCGGATACCACCCATCGACAAGGACAACTACCTGCGCCGCCACGTTCTGCACGAGCTGTTGTGGCAAGGCCAGATCACGCGGGCCGCGACGTGGTCGACCAGTTCCGGATCGTCGGGGAGCCCGACCTATTGGCCGCGGGCCCGCCGCTCGGGCGCCGAGGCCACGACCCTGTACTCACGAATCCTGCGGTCCGGCTTCGGGGCCGACACCCGATCCACCTTGCTGGTCGTCGGGTTCGCCATGGGCGACTGGATCGGAGGTGTGCTCACCTTCGCCGCCGGTGTCGGTCTGCACGAGCGCGGCGCCCGGTTGTCGGTGATCCCGCCCGGGGGTGACGCCGACGCCATCCTGCGCGATATCGCCGCGCTCGGACCGTACTACGACCAGGTCGTGCTCGCCGCCTATCCGCCCTTCGCCAAGGACGTGCTCGACCGCGCCGGTGCCGAGGTGCTCGGCCAGGATGTCAAGCTCGTACTCGCGGGCGAGAGCATCAGCGAGGAATTCCGTGATCATCTGCTGGATCGGCTCGGCAAACCGGGTCGTCCCGGCGATATCCGCTCGATCTACGGCGCCGCCGAGGCGGGCATCCTGGGCCACGAGACCGCCACTTCGATCGCGGTGCGCCGCCTCGCGGCCACCGATGCGACCCTGTACCGCAAGTTGTTCGGCGATGACCCCGTCCCGCCAACCTTCGTCGAGCACGACCCCGAGTACCGCTATTTCGAGTCCGACGACCAGGGCCGGTTGTTGTTCACCGTCGACAACGTCCTACCTCTGGTTCGGTATCGCATCGGCGACGTGGGCGAGGTGCTCACCGCCGTGGCGGTCGAGGATGCGCTGCGCGAGTGCGGCTACCAGCTGCCGGTGACCACGTCCGCGGCCGGTTGCGGCTTCGTGACGGTGCGCCGCCGCCCCGACATCGCCACCACGTTCTATGCCGTCAAACTGTATCCGGATGGTATCCGCGCGGCGCTCACCGACCCGCGCCTGGCCGTAGTCGTGAGCGGAAAGTTCGTGCTGGACACCGTCATTGCCGAGGATCATGCCCAGACACTCACGCTGCGTATCGAATTGCGTCCCGGGGTGAATCCGGACGCCGCCGACCGGGAGCTGCTGCGCGCGGTCGTCCTGACCGGGCTCGAGCACACCAGCACCGAGTATCGCCGGCTGCGGGAGATGCTCGGCGATCGAGCCGAGCCGGTGATCTCGCTGCATCCCTTCCGCAGCACCGATTTCCGTTTCGAGACCAAGCACCGCTGGACGGGAGGAAACCGATGATCAGCATCCTCGATCCCGCCGTCGACGCCGACATCATCGCGGCAGTCCTCGCACCGGAGTCCGGCTACCGGTTCGTCGACGGCTGGGTCACCGCCCTGCCGGAGCTCGCGACGTTGGATCGACCGTCGGCGTGCGGGCGGGGACTCGACCCCGACCGCTACGCCGCCACGGCGTGGCCACCGGATATTCGCGATCGCATGAGCCGCTACATCGTCTATCCGTGGCGGCGGACCGTGGTGAAACTGCCGGAGAGCCACTACTTCCGGTGGTTGCGCAGCGCGCGCAACCGATACCTGATCGATCGTGACGAGCAGACGGTGTGGACCGGTGCGCTGATCGGTATCGCCGGTCTGAGCATCGGCGCGTCAGTGCTGTCCGCGTGCGCGCTGACCGGCGCCGGCCGATTCCGGCTCGCGGATACCGACGTACTGGGGCCGACCAATCTCAACCGGCTCCCCGCATCGGTGTGCGACCTGGGCGTGACCAAACTCGAACTGGCGCAACGACGCACGCTCGAACTCGATCCGTACACCGAGATCACCGCCGTGGCGGAAGGATACTCGCCCGAATCCGCGCCGCGGTTCCTCGGCACCGGCCCGGACCGCGAACCGCTGGCGGTACTGCTGGAGGAGATGGACGACTTCGCCATGAAGGTGGACATCCGGCTGCGCGCCCGCCGGGCACGGATACCCGTGCTGATGGTCACCGACCACGGGGACAACGTGATCCTCGACATCGAGCGCTACGACCTCGATGCCGAGTACCCGTTGTTCCACGGCCGCGCAGGCGATCTGGGCGAGACGACCGCGGCGCGACTGTCGGACCCGCGCACCCGCGCACGGCTGGCGAATCTCATCGTGGGGCCCGAGGTGACCCCGCGCACGCGGTTCTCGCTCACCCAGGTCGGACAGAGCCTGCCGTCGTGGCCACAGCTGGGTACCGCCGCGACGGCCGCCGGCGCGTTCGGGGCACTGGCAGCCAGGCTGCTGGTCACGGGGGCCGAATTGCCGTCCGGCCGTTACCGTCTGGATCTGGACGCGGCAATACTCGGTGCGGCGGCGCGGCGTTCGGATCGGTGGAACGAGCTGTCCGAGGCAGAGTTCACCGCCCTGATGGCGCCGCCGCACTGAAAGCCCCGCGCCGAGTCAGCGCACGCACAGGCCCGCCAGGAGAATGCGGCCGACCACGGCCGCATTCGTCTGCGGTGAGTCGGCGCGGTGGGTGAAGCAGCGCAGTAGCAGCGTATTGGTGAGGGTCGAGGCGATGTCGATGGCGGACAGGGAATCCACGAAGATGCCGTCGCGCTGGCCCCGTTCGATCACGGGGACCACCAGCCGCGGGAAATTCAATTCCTCCCGGATCGACATCGTTCCGGCCGGGGCGGCCACGGTGTCGTGAGTGACCACCATGATGAGCGCGTCCGTCAATGCGGATTCGGTCGCTACGAGGGTCGCGCAGCGTGTCAGATGGTTGGTCAGGATATCCAGCTCGGGAAGTCCGATGACCTGCTCGTCCTCGATCGACTGCGCCAGCGCAGCGAAACCTGGCCGCAGGCCGGCCACGATGAGATGGGTCTTGGTGGGAAACAGCCGCTGCGTCACGTCCACCGGAATGTCCGCCCGGGCCGCGATGCCCGCCAGTTGCGCCGCGAAATACCCTCGTTCGGCGAACTCCGTGCGCGCGGCTGCGAGCAGTGCCGGGCGCGGATCCTGGACCAGCCGGGCGGATCGTCCCGGGGCGGAATCGAATCCGGTCAGCACATCGTCGATGTGCTCGTGCAGTTCGCCGGTATCGACGGCGGCGTTCACCAGCGCGAGCAGCGTGTCGGCGAGCAGTCGCGCCGAGACGGAGTCGCTGCCCAAGCGCCCGCGAACACGGAATCCGTCGACCACGGCGGTCGCGGCCGCGGCGAACTTCGCGGCGGTGAAAGGTTTGCGGAACATGAGGCCGCCGCTGCCCGTCAGCTCCTCCAAGCCCGCGATCAGGGCCTCTTCGCGCCGGGCGTAGTGCGCGCGCATCCCGCGGGCGGCCGGAGGGCTGGTGGTGGCGAAGACCGCGGCGAGCATCAGCCGGGTCGCCACCCGCGCGTCGTGGGCATGACCGAAATGTCTTGTCACCAGGGCACGCATCGCCGCTCGGCGATCGCCGCCCGCATCGGCGAGCGCGGTCCGGACCTCGGCACGGGTGGCCGTCGCCGCCCTTGCGGGTTCGCCGGGTACCGCGGGTTCATCGGGTTCGTCGAGCAGCCGCGCCTTGACCTCCGCGAGAAACTTCTGCTTGGTCCCGAACCTCCGGTAGAAGGTCGCGTGCGACACCCCGGCTCGAAGGATGGCCTCATCGACCTGTAGCCCACGCTCGAGGATGTGGCCGGGATGCTCGGTCAGAAGTTCGACACCGGCGGCTACCAGCTGCCGGATCAGTCGATCGTCGCTGCGCGGCATGGCTTTCAGATCGAGCGCCGGACCGCTGCCGTTACGCGCCGGTGAGAGCGAATGCTCTCATCCGCGACGGTTCGGTCCGCGAATCGACAGTGACCTCGGGCGCACAGGCGAATTGGATGGACAGCACCGAGCCCCGCTGCCGGTCCACATGAAACTCGGAAAGATACAGGACCTTCCGCCATGACGAACACCGACATTTCGCTCCCGGTCGAATCCATCGGCAGCGCACCGCGCGCGACGGTGGTTCCGAAGCTGAGCCTTCGCGAGCGGGAAGTCCTGCTGGCGTGGATTCGCTGTGATTCCAAGGAAGAGGTGCGGACGGTGCTCGGCATCGCGCTGAGCACGGTGAACACCCATCTTTTCCGAATACGAGAGAAGTATGACGCGGTGGGGCGGCCGGCTCATACCAAGGCCCAGCTGGTGGCACGATCGCTCCAGGACGGCTGGATCACCCTCGGGGAGTTGTGAATCGGCGTTTTACCGCGAGTCGATGCCGGCGGCCGACAGCACCGTGCGTGTAGCGCGGGCGAGGAAGCCGGCCAGCGAGGCCGCGCGGTCCGCTGCCGCACCGCGCCCGGCACCGGCGAAATGCGCCGTCGCGTCGCCGGCGGCGAGCACGAAGACGACATGGACGACGACCTGATCCTGGACCACCACGGCCAGTGCGACCACGACCCGGCCGCGGTCGCCGTAGCGTGAACGCGCGGCGGCCGGATCGAGATCTCGCAGTCGCGGGCGGTCGATGCCGATCACGTTGCCGTACCGCCACTTCGGGCCGGATCTCCGGCCGGTCCGCCACACCACCTCGTGCACAGCGTCGATGAGCGAGCCGAGCCGACCGACCGGAACGCTCACCTCGCACGCCTCGTGGTGCCCCACGGGCTCCAGTCTGCGCCGGCCGGGCCGGAGACGGGAGTCGGCGATTCGACCGACAACGCCGGATGCCGTCCGCCGGTCGATGGATGGGCCGTTCATTCATCTGTTCGGCGGATACTGCGAAATCCGGCTCGACCGTATCGTTTTCGCTATTCATCGATATCGGTTCGAATCCAGAAAGGATCACCGGCAATGAGTCAATGCGAGAAATGCTTCAAACATCTCAACGAGTGCCAGTCGTGCAGAGGGCGCGGCGGCAGCAGCGGACTGGGCGGACGCCTGCACTGCTCGGCCTGCAAGGGCACCGGCCTGGTGTGCAACACGCACGGCGGCTTCTGGAAGAAGTGATGAATTCCCATGGACCCCTTCATCGCGGGAATTCTCGTCATCATCGTCTATGACGTCATCGGTGTCGCCGTCGCCAAGG
The DNA here is from genome assembly GCF_040645495.1 of Nocardia sp. NPDC046763. Classification (NCBI taxonomy): domain Bacteria; kingdom Bacillati; phylum Actinomycetota; class Actinomycetes; order Mycobacteriales; family Nocardiaceae; genus Nocardia; species Nocardia sp. NPDC046763. Next base: position 174,876 of record NZ_JBEYYI010000009.1, read on the forward strand.
TCTTGTATCCGCGCCGGCACGGCATCGGGATCAAGATAATCAACGGTGGCATGGACGCCGCGCCCGCCCTTCCGATCGTTCTGCTCTGGCCGCTGTGGCTGGCGATTCCGAGCCTGCGCAATCCGGAATTGTGCCGCCACCCCCATCACATCCTCGCGCGCGATGAGGCCCGCGCCAGAATGGACTATTTCCGCGCCGCTGCCGAACGCGACGAACGCTATCGCTGACAGCATGCGTCATCAGGGGAGAGCATGAGCGAATTCCCGTGGCCGAGCGCCCTTTTCCTGGACGCGCTGGCCCTCATCGAAGACGGGGCCGTGGCCGCGGCGCTCACGCTGCTCGATGCGGCGCTGGCCGAATGCGAAGGCCCGGACCGCATCGAGGCGCGAGCCGAGTGCCTGTACTGGATCGGGGCCGCCCACGCGAGGACGGACGCGATCGACGAGGCCGCGAGCGCATACCGCCGGGCGGCGGATCTGCTCGCCGATGCCCCGCCGACGGAGTTGCCCGTCGCCTGCGCCGAAATGGCCGGCCGGGGCCTCGCCCTGCTCGACCGCCCCGCCGAAGCCGTGCCCTACCTGCACCGCGCCGCAGCGGGATTGGAGCTGCTCGGCGACATGGAGGAACAAGCCGAAATCCATGAGGTCCTCGGTGACGCGCTGCTGGCCGTCGAACGGTACGACGAGGCCATCCCCGTCCTGCGCCGCGCTGCCGAGCGGTATCTGGACGTCGATCGGGTCCTCGATGCCGCCGAGTGCCGGGAGTCGTGCGGGGACGCGGCCGTCGAACTCGGCGACGCCCGGCTCATCCTGGACGAACACCGCGCCGCCCGAGACCTTTTCGAGCGCGCGGGCGATACGGAGAGCAGCGCGCGATGCTCCTACGTCCTCGGCCTGGCGAGCACGGAGCTGGGCGACACCGCCACCGCCGAGAGCGAGTTCGTCCACGCAAAGGCGCTGGCAGCAGCCGAGGGGAATGCTGCCGGTGCCGCGAATTGCGACGAGGAACTCGCCGATCGGTATCTGGCCGACGGCCGGACGGCCGACGGTCTCGCCGCGCTGACCGCCGCCGGTTCCGGCTACGCGGCGGCCGGCGACCACCCGAAGGCGGCGGCGATGTATTGGCGCGCAGGCGAACTCCAGCTGCGGGCCGGACGGCACGATGCCGCGATCTCGTCGTGTATGACCGCCGCGGAGGAATTGCGGGCCGCGGGAGAACCCGAACTCTGGGCCGGCAGCCGGCTCGCACTCGGCCACGTACTGAACAACGTCGGCCGATTGCCGGAGGCCGCCGCCGAATACGAGGGGGCGCGGCAATACTTCTCGAGCCACGACAAGGCGCTCGAGGCGGCCGAATGCGATCTGCACCTGGCAACCGTTCACATCGCCCAGGACCGGTATACCGCGGCCGACGCGTTGCTGCGGACCGCGACCGCGGTGTTCGATCAGCATCGGCACGATCCTCGATACGCGCAGTGCCTGCGCTATACCGCCCTCCTGCAAGGATTTCGCGGTCACATCGCGGAGGCGCGGGCCACGCTCGCCGTGGCCCAGCGGTTCGCGACCGCGGCCGGAGCGCTCGACGAGGTGCGCCAGTGCCGGTTCGAGGAAGCCAGACTGATCCTCAACAGCGGGGCCCACCTGCCCGAGGCGGCTACGCTGCTGGAACAGGCTCGCCGGCATGCCGAACAGCAGCAGGAATGGGCCATGGCCGCGCAATGCACGGAATTCCTCGGCATAGCACAGTTTCTGCAGAACCGATACGCCGCCGCCGAGACAACCTTGAAGCAGGCCCGCGACGCCTACAGTCTGCTGGGCCTGAGTACCCAGATCGCGACCGCTGATCTGCATCTGGGAATGGTGTACTACGAGACGGGGCGGTTCACGGAGGCCGACGCGGCGATACAACGCGGACGCGCCAGGCTCGAAGGGGCGTCCGCGAACCGGTACGGCGCCATGACCGAGCACCTCATCGGCGGAATGCATCTGAGAGCCAAACGGTATCCACTCGCCGCCGAGGCATTCCGATCCGCCGAAGCGGCGCTGCTGCGCTCGGGGTTGCCGTTCCAAGCCGCCGTCACCCGCCTGAATCTCGGCACTGCCATCATGATGCAATCCGATTTCGCCACTGGTTCGGCGCTGATGACCTCAGCGATCGACGTGCTCGGAGCCGACCCCGGCTACCGCATGTATCGAGCGATGGGTCTGCTGAATCTCGGGTGCGCCGACATGCTTCTGGGTCGTTCGACGGTAACCACCCACCTCACCCGGGCGCGGCAGATCTACGCCGATCTGGGAATGGTGGTGGCGATGGCGAAATGCGACCTCCTGGTGGCGGTCTCGACCGCCGAACCGGGCGACCCGCAGCACCTTCGTGCCGCCCTCGATCACGGGGTGCCCGCGATGCTGTTCCTCGACGCCCAGCGCTTCGGGTTCGCCGACGCCCGCTCCCGGATCTCTTGGGAAACACTGCACGCGGAGGCACAATCCGCGGTGTTCGACTGGGCGCACCGGCTCGGGGACACAGCCCTGCTGGCCGATCTGGTGGAGACCGCGATCAACTCGGGAACCCATGTGGCGGAGCATCATTCGACCGTCGCTCAGGGCGATCTCCAAGTGACCCTGGCCGCCTTGGCTGCATCGGACGCAGATCCCGGCGAGACCAGCGGGGATCGCGAACCGCCGGCACCACAGGCCAGCGGCGCCGTGGCGCTGATCTCCGGCGCTATGCTGCCCATGCGGCCGTCGCCGACCCTGCGCATGCCGGACGGGCATGTGGCACTCGCATCGCATCTGTGCGCCGCCGATAGCCGGTACATGCCGATAGACCGCCCCGGCGAGGTGACGGTGTGGTGACGGAAACACGTGCGGCCGAGCCGGAATCGGAACAGACGTCCACGCGCCGCGCCTTCGTCGGCGCCTGGGTGAGCACATCGGCACAGCGGTCGCCGACCGATCGCAAATGCCTGGCCCACCAGGTCAATGCCTGGTCTCTGGATCTTTCGAAACCGTCCTGGGTCGCGCGGCGCTATGGCGTGGCGGCGACCACGTGCGCGGGCGCACCGCCTGCCCTGGAACTCGCCGGGTGGCGCCGCGTCGCAGAGCTGTACCGCGACTTCGCCGATCCGTTGGCGCGGTACGTGGTGGCCTACTATTACCAGACATGGGCGCTGCGTCCCGCCGGGATTCCGCACCGATTGCGAGATCCCTTTCGTGAGCAAGCACGTTCGACCGCGTGCACGGCGGTCCATCACCGTCTGCTGCGCGGCTCCGCGCAGGAACCCGGAGTGCTCGAAGCCGAGCCGATCGCGCTGTCCTTCGTATCCGATATCGCGGCGGATACCGTGAAACACCGTGGTGCGCACCGAAAATCGGCGATGCTGGCCTTCGCCGACGGTGTACTGGATCAGGTCCGGATGCTCGACCGCGATCACGTCGCCCTCGCCGGCCGGTGTGGACTCCCGCTCGACGCCGTGGCGCCGTTGCTGGATCGGCTCGTCGACACCGCCGACCGGCTCCTCGCGGAGTACGGCGACGATCTGCCGACAGAGCCGGCCGCGGCCGCGCGCGCCGACGAGCTGCTGAGGTTCGCCGACACCGACAACCAGGACGTGGCAACCGAAATCCGGCAGTACACCCGGGCGGGCCGGCATGCACCCGAACATCTCGAACGGCGATCAGAACACCTCGGGGAGGCTCGGGAGCGGACGCATCGCGCCCTGACGCGCTCGATCCGCCGCGGCTGCGCGATGACCGACGACGACGCGCGCCGGATGTTCTACGCGAGGCTGGGCTGGCTGACGCGTCGCGGCGGCGGGCACGTGACACCGAGCGCGGATATCGCGGAGATCCAGGCCCAGAACACCGACGACACCGCGGCCCACGAGCTGCTCGCCGAATTGCGCGAGTCGCTGACCCGGCACCGGGCCGAGGCCCCGCTCGGGCTGGGAAGGGCGGCGGAATACGACCTGTCGCTACGGCTGCTCGGGCTGCCACCGCTGGAGGCCATGCTGCTGATCGACGATGTCGAACTGCTGACCCGATGGTGTGCCGAGGCGTGGGCGCACGGTCGCCCCGAGCACGCGATGGCCATGGATCCCATCGCCGCCACCGACCTCGTCCTGCACATCATGCGGTGGGCGGCCGAACGAGCGGGGTATCGGCCATGAGTGAACCGCCCGGCCCCACCGAACACGGACGCGGCGCGCGACCACTGCGCATAGGCGGCATCGGATTGCGTCGCGACCGCCCGGACCTGGTGTGGCGCTCCGCGTCGGCCGCCGCGGTCGCCGAAGTCCCGGTCCCCATCGGACCCGGAGTTTCGGTCACGGTGGACGCCGCCGACCCGGCCATGGTGCTCGGGTGGAATATCGCCGGCGACGCGGACCCCGCACCCCTCCTCACAGCGTGCACCGAGGATGTCACGACGCTGATCGACACCGCGCGCTCGGGAGCCGCGCGACCAGCGGGCGACCCGCTGCGGCTACAACCCTCATGGGTTCGGCGTGCCCTCGTTACCGCTGTCACGCAACGGTTTCCGGCGCCGCTACACGAGGGGGCGCTGCTGCTCGACGCGGCCACCGCCGATCAGGGCGTCGGTGATACCGCGCTGGCGACCGCCACCCTGGGCTGGGCCGTACCGGTGCTCGACGAACTCGCCACGGCCTGGCTGGACGGCCGGATCACCGGTGCGGCTGCTACCACCCTGACCGAGGTGGCCCGCCGCTGCGCGGCGGCAGCCGCGGACATCGACCTGGGCACCGACATCGCCGCGATCGCCGAGCGGCTCACCGTCGCACAGGCCGCCGATGACGCGGAACTACTGCGCGAGATGCTCGAATCGCTTGCTGACGCCGATGATTCGGAGCTCGCGTTCAATCTCGGCGGCGATGCGGGCATCGGCTCCTGGCCGCCCGGCATCGACGAGGAGCTGGACCTGCCGGCCGTTCCTCCCCGAATCCTGCGCTGGGCCGGTGCGCGCGAGCGTGAGATCCGAGTCGTCCCCGGGACCGTTTCCGGCGCCGGGAACGAGGAATCCGTGGACATCCACGTACGGCTCGCCGCGGACGTCGACCCGCTCTGCCGCGAAGCGCACACCCTGCGGGCCTACGCCGCCGACGGCCGGGACGGCCGGCTGCTGGCAACGGCCGCGATGCGCCCGGAGAACCGAATCCTGGTCGGCCAACTGCAATTTCACCGGCCCACGGACCTGACTCCGGTCTTCGGCCTCTACTCCGCCGACCTGGGGCCGGCGCTCATCCGCAGCGATCCGACAGGCCGCGCACTGCGCGGGGTCGATCGTCTGATGATCGATGCCTGGATCTCGCATCGGGCAGCCGTCGTCGCGGCGGCGACCACCGGTCCCCGCTCCTCCGCCGACCTGCGGGAGCAGCTCCGGCTGCGCGCCCGGGGCATGCTCGTACGCGCCGGTTCCCTCGCGGCCACGGCCGCCGAGCGGCTGGACGCGTTGGCCGAACGCGTCTCGGCCGCTGACGCGGAGCTCGCCGCGCGGCTCGATGCGCGCGTGGACGCCATCGACCGCTACCTGCTGGTTCTCGAAGGCCCCGCCACACACACCCCATCCGGCATGGAACCGCTACTCGCCGAACAGATTCCGGTGGAAACCGACGAAGGAGAACGGCCATGAGCGCGCCGGCGCCGGACAGCGAACTGCTGGTGCGGGCCGCCGACGCCGGTGACACCTATCTGTCGTGGACCTGGCTGGACGGCACGCCCACCGCGCATGTCAGACGGCTGGACCCGCAACGGCTCGACATCGCGCTCGCCGGGCTTCGGCGGGCGCTGCCGCATCCGCAGCAGGTGGACGGCACGGAATCCGGTGGCGTGGAATCCGATCGGGCCGCGGCGCGCCGCGCGCTGACGAGCGCCGCCTTCGCCTCTCCGTCCGGCGAAGCCGAGTTGGCGTCCCTGCTCGCCCACGCCGTGCTGCCGCCCGAGCTGCGCGCCGAGCTGGCCGCGCGCGGGACCGCCGGTAGCACCCGGATACGGATCACCCCGAGTCCGCGTCTGGCCCAGGTGCCCTGGGAGCTGCTGGCCGTGGACGACGACCGGCGACTGCTCGATATCGCCGTGGTCACCCACGATCCGCCCGCGACGCTGTATGTCGCGCGCAGCCGATCACCGGTGCCATGGGAGCGGGTGCGTCACCTGCCCGCCGTGCACGTCATCGACCCGATCCTGCCCGCGAGCGCACGCCACCGGCTCGCCAATGTCTACACCGAAGCCGCGGATCTCGGTGTGCTCGACGAGATTCGGAGCCGTGTGCAACCGCGCGATCGCACGGCACGCAGGGATCGAGCGGCGCGGGGGTCCGGCCAGCGCGCCGCTCTCACCCCTTTCCAAGGCGAAGTCACCCGGGTTCAGCTCGCCGCGGCGCTGTCGCGGGGCTGCTCCCGATTCTTCTATTTCGGCCATGTGTCGGCGGTGCCGAACGAACCCGGCTCGGCGGCAATACATCTCAACGATGTCACCGGGCCCGCCGGAGCCGAGGACAGCGCCTGGGGAATGGCCGCGGCGTGGACGCGGACCGAGGCGGGATCCACCACGCCGTACGGGGCTCATCTGCCGCTGTGCGCACTGGACTTCCTGCTGGGAACGAAACAGACCGAGGATCCCCGGGTCTGGGCACGCTACGGCGCGAACGGATCTCAGTATGGCCATGAGATCTGGCCGATGCCCACGCGAGTCGCGATCATCGCGTGTGAGGGCGGGGTCGACTTCCGCTCCGCAGAGACCTTCGGACTGATCATGGCCGCGCTGGACGCGGGAGCCGAGCTGGTGACAACGACGCGGTGGGTGCTGCCCACCGATGCGGCTTTCCGCGCGTATGCCGCGGCACCGGCCGGCACGCGGCCGACCACGCGGCTCGCCCTGCAGGTCGACGACGCCCATCGGGGCGCGGATCCGGTCGCCGCGCTGACCGATTGGCAGCGCGGGCAACTGCGTGCCTGGCGCGAGACCGGTGATGTCGCGTATTCGCCGCTGCTCTGGGCGGCCCTCACCACCACACTCGCGCCCGCACGCCGCGGCTGACCGAGACCCGTCGCCGATGCGGCTTCCGCTACCCGGTGTCGTTCGATCGCACGACTGCCGTTGCCGGACGCGGAGCAGGAGAATCGACGGCAACGCGTCCGCTCCGACCGACCGAAGCCGCGGAAAGGCACCACTGTGTACCGTTTTCCCACTGCCCGAGCCGATCACGGCGGGGCGTCCGAACCTCCCGCCCCTGCGATCCACGGATAGCCCGGCCATGCTCTCGAATCGGATGCTGGCCCTGGTGCTGCTGGTGGACGCGGCCCTCGACACCGCCCAGGATGCGGCGGTCGACGCCCGGGAACGTCGCCGAATCGAAGCCGAGGAGCTGGTCAGGACCCAGCAGCGGAACGAGGAGCAGCGGCGGCGGCGCATCCTGACCCGATCCGGCCGGCTGGCCGTCACAGCGGTCGTGACCGCGTTCGGCGCGGCGGCGTTCTGGGCGATGGCGGCGGCTTTCGGCGACGGTATCGCGCACACCGTCTGGTTCTGGGCCGCCAACGTACGCACGGTGACGTTCGGCGATTTCGGGTCGCTGTGGCTGTTCATCGCGGTGACCCTGCTGCTCGCGGTCGCCGCGCTCACGATACTGGCGTTTCGATTCCCCTACCCCGAGGGGAGCGAACTCGAATCACCCTCCGCGAGATGGGGTTTCGCACTGGGCATTATTGTGTTCGTCTTTCAGATCGGGCATAGCACCGGACCCGGAATATGGTGGCTGCCCTCGATATTCGCGGTATTAGGCCATGCCGGGTACGGGATAGTGCGCCAGCTGCGGCAGGGCTTATAGCCGATGAGCAGCGCCGGAATCCGCTACCGGGTCGTATCCGAAACAGTGCTGCGCGAACAGGCGCAGCAGCGGCTGCGACGAGTGTCCGCACGCGCACGCCGGGTATCGCAGCGCTGCGTGGCTGCCGGTCTTCCCGAGCTCGAGATCGCCGTCGCCGCCCAGGCGACCTCGGCCGAGATCGAGGCGGCGTGTACCCGGTTGGAAGCCATGCTCGCGGCAGCAGAACCGGCCATTCGGGCGGCACAGATTCGACGGCGCGCCCAGCAGGTCGATCGCGAACTGACCGCGACATTGACCGCTCTCGCGCGGCGGGAGAACGCGGCCACCGCGACTGGGCAGCAGCCCGCGCCGGCGGCCCACACTACCTCGGTCGATCGGCGGCAGCGTCGGACCGCCCGGGTCCAGCGCCTGCTGGCGACGATGCTCGAACCGTCGGCCGACCTGGAACAGGCCGGTATCGCGGTGTGCCGCTCGGACGACCCCGTGCGGGCCGAATTGCTGCTGAGCGAACTCGACACGTGCATCGCCGCGGCCAATGCCGCGACCCGCCGCCTCCGCGGCAACCAGGAGCTGCTCGCCGAACTCCGCGACAGCGCAATCGAACTGAACGATCGCGGCGTCGTTACCACGATGCTCGACAATGCCGCCGCCACCCTCGCCCGCCGGGGCGACGCCACAGCGGAACTCGAGCGAGCCCGCGCACTCCTCGACACACGGTCCGCCATGGAATCCGCCACCCGCGAACGCCGTTTCGTGCTGACCGCGGTGTACGAGGCGCTGGCCGAGCTGGGCTACACGGCGACGCCCGTCGCCATGGACACCGCGGGCTCGATCGTGCTGACCGCGCCGGGTTCGGGGACGGTGGGCGTGCGCGCCCGAATCGTCGACGGCGAGATCGATATCCGCACCGTGCGAACCGGTGCCGCACCCACCGCCGCGACCGAGGAGGCCGCGGTCTGCACGGACCTGAGCAGGCTGGCGGACAGCCTGCGCGCCCGCGGCGTGCTGCCCGAGCGACTGCGGCAATCGGGCCCCGGGCTGGCGCGAGTCGAGATGCTCGCTACCGGCGAGCTCGGCGCCGAGTCGTCCACCCAGGCCGGACGCATGGCACGAAAGTCCCTGCGCGAACGGAGTGCCGACGCATGACATCCGGATTCACCGCCACACTGCCGTCGTGGCTTCGCGAAATCGACGCGGCCCTCGCCGCGAACCCCCAGATCATGCTGACCGGCGCCCTGCGGGATCTCGTGCTGTTACCCGGTGCAGACGACACCTCCGGCCCCCTGCTGACCGTGCCCGAGGCGCTGCGCGTCGTGCTCGCCGAGGCCGGCCATCGTTCGGTGATCACGGTCGATCCCGTGGACGGTGCACGCGTGACCATGGACCACGACGGAGTCGCGGCCGCGATCGTCCGGGCAGCGTGCCCCGGCAATGCGGGGGTGTCTCCCGATACGCTGCGTTTGCTGCCACGGGTGCTGAACGAGGTCGTGCACTCCGAACGGCCATGCTGCCTGATCATCGACTCGGCCTCGCGCCTGGTGCCCGCCGCCGACTTCGCCGGTGCCGAGCTGCACCGCGTGCTGGTCGTGGCCGAGCGCCTGATGGCTACCGCACCGCGTCGCAATGTCCCCGGGCCGCACCGGACTTGGCTGTACAACACGGTGTTCTGGCTGCTGGATCAGGAGAACGATCTGCCGCACTGGATGGTCGGCGGACAGCTCGCCCGGGTGGTTTCGATTCCCGCGCCGGGCATGTCGCAGCGGCGCGCCCTTGTCTCGCTGCTGATTTCGTCGCTGCCCGAAGCGCCCGAGGAGGATTCGGCGGGGTTTCATGCCCTGGTCGACCGTTATGCGGCGCAGACCGGCGGACTGACCCTGCGCTCGATCACCGAGGTCAATCGGCTGGCGATCGATCGCCGCATTCCGGCCGAACGCGTCGACGACGCCATCCGCACCTTCCGGGTCGGCATTCCCGACAACCCCTGGCAGGATCCCGCGCTGCGGCAGCGCATTCGGTCGGGGGCGCGGTCGCTGGGCACGAAGGTGCTCGGCCAGCCGATAGCGATCCGCAAATCGGTCGACATCCTGATCCGCTCGGCCATGGGTCTCACCGGCGCCCACACCGCCGGCACCGGCACCCGCCCGCAGGGCGTCCTGTTCTTCGCCGGACCCACCGGGGTGGGCAAGACCGAATTGGCCAAGGCCATCGCGGAATTGGTGTTCGGGCGAGCGGACGCGTTCGTGCGGTTCGATATGAGCGAGTTCTCCGCCGAGCACACCGAAGCCCGGCTGATCGGCGCGCCGCCGGGATACTCCGGGCACAGCGCCGGAGGCGAGCTGACGAACGCAGTGCGGCAACAGCCGTTCCGCCTGATTCTCTTCGACGAGATCGAGAAGGCAGCGCCGCGTATTCTGGACAAGTTCCTGCAGATCCTGGGCGACGGCCGGCTCACCGACGGCAGCGGATCGACGGTGTACTTCTCCGAGACACTGATCGTTTTCACCTCCAATCTGGGCGTGTATCGCACCGACTCCACTGGCGGGCGGGTGCCGGTGGTTGCCCGCGGAACGCCCTACGCCACGGTCGAATCGACGATCCGGGCGGCGGTGGCGGAGTTCTTCACCAAGGACATCGGCCGTCCGGAACTGTTGCGCCGCATCGGCGAGGACGTGGTGGTGTTCGACTTCATCTCCGAAGACACCGCGGCGGACCTGGTTCCGATGTTCGTGGCCAATGTCGTTGCGCGGGTCCGGGCCACGACCGGGATCACGGTGGCCGTCGACGACACCGTGCACAAACAACTGCTCGACGTCGCGCTCACCCGGCTCGACTTCGGGGGCGGCGGGGTGGCCGCCGCCATCGAGTCGCTGCTGGTCAACCCGCTGGCACGGGCACTGTTCGAACTACCGGCCGAGACCGACGCCGTGACCGTCACGCGGCTCGAGGAGTCCACCGTCGGCTGGACGGCGGTGCTCGGATGACCCCGCCGGTCCCGATGTTGTTGTCGCGCTTGCACTATCCGCTGCACAACCTCGGATACGGGGTGCGTGCGGGTGTGTGGTTCCAGGGCTGCACGATCGGCTGCCGAGGTTGTCTGGCCCGCGATACCTGGCCCGCCGACGAGACCAGGCGGTGCGATGTCGGCCAGGTACTGGCCTGGCTCGAGCAGATCGATGGGCCTATGGACGGGGTGACCATCTCCGGTGGCGAACCGACCGACCAGCCGCAGGCACTGCGGGCGTTGCTGGAGGGCATCCGCCAAACCGAACACGCTGCACCGCTGGACATCCTGCTGTACTCCGGTCGCCCGATGCGATGGTTGCGCGAGCAATTCGACTGGCTGACCGGGCTGGTCGACGCCCTGGTGAGCGAGCCGTTCATCGCGGCCCGTGCCGGGAACGACGCATTGCGCGGCTCATCCAATCAGCGAGTCCATGTCCTGACCGATCGCGGCCGGCGACGTTACGGGGACCAGGCGATGCGGACGACCTATACCGAGCAACGCCGCAGGCTCGGCGTCCACGTCGACGATGAATCCATTCGGCTGGTGGGAATTCCCTTGCCCGGGGCCATGAGTGAGCTGGCGGCCGCGCTGAGCACACGCGGCATCGACGTGCGCGACGCCTCATGGTTGTCGTGAGCAGAACAGGAGTATCGCGCTGTGTCGGAATCGAGCGCCCCGCGCGGAGCCGGGAACGAGGTCGAGTGCGCCAATTGTCACGAGCGCGTTCCGCGTACCCTGCAATGCCGGAACTGCGGCCACAACCTGTTCGAGGCACCGGCGCCGCCGCCGGTCGAACCCGAGGTCGCCCGCGCACTCGACTCCGGTGTCGAACTCGTCGTGGAATCCGGGGCCCGGCTGCGCATCCGCACCGGGCAGACACTCGGTCTCGGCCGGCACGAAGACTTTCCCGCCGCAGTCGTTTTCGAGCCGTATACCAACGTCTCACGATTCCACGGCGAGCTGCGCTACGACGGCGAACGCCTGTACATCACCGACACCTCGACCAACGGCACGTTCATCAATGACGTTCGGATCCCGGAGAACATCGAGCATGCGATCGGCCGCTCCGACACCCTCCGGCTGGCCGCGGACGTGCCCATCACCATCGAATGGGGGCCCTGATGCGGATCCGGATCGCCGCGATGACCCACCGCGGCCTGCAGCGCGAGCACAACGAGGACGCGCTCGGCTGGGGCGGATGGTCACTGCAAGGCGACACGCCGACGATCACCACCACCGAATTGGAGATCGTCGAACCCACCACCGTCGTGGTCTGCGACGGCCTGGGCGGGCACGCCGGCGGCGCGACGGCCAGTCGGCTGGCATGCGAAATGCTCACTGCCCCGGGATCAGTGGCGACCATGACCGACTCCACCCCGACGAGGGCAGCGATAGGCACACTACTGCAAAGGATTTCGGATCGGATCAACGATCTCGGCGAGACGCGACCGGAGTTGCGCGCAATGGGCTGCACCGTCGTGGGTGTGACTGTCTTTCCCGATGGAACCGCGCTGATATTCAATGTGGGCGATTCACGGGCATATCGGCTCGAAGGACCCTACCTGGCGCAACTGTCGCTGGATCACCGTGCGGCCGGGTCGAATCTGCTGCGGCAGGCGCTCGGCGGCGGACGGCGCGCGAACCTGGAGCCGGCCTTCTTCGAATGCTGCGTCCCCGCCGGTCCCGGAATCCTGTTGTGCACAGACGGACTCGACGACTACGCCGAGCCCGAGTCCATCGAGCGGATCATGCGGGCGGGGCCGGCCGATCTCCCCGCCCTCCTCCGCGATCTGGCGCTGGCGGGCGGCGGTGGCGACAACGTGACCGTCGTGCAGATCATGTCCCACCCCGACGAAGGAAACGATGATGGCTGAGCAAACACGCGTGGACACCGGGGATTCCGATCGACGTCCGGCGCCCCGGACGCGAATCGACCGACCCGGATCCGGTGCGCCCGCGCCGCAGACGCGCGTCGACGGCGTTGCGCACGATCGCTACCAGCCGCTACCGCCCGCGCTCGCGCCGCGATTCACCGTGGCGAAGAAGCTCGGCAGCGGTGGTGAGGCCATCGTCTGGTTGTGCCGGGCCACAAACGGTGATGAGTACGCCATCAAGCTGTTCCATCGCGCTCCGCGATACCGGATCGACCTCGATTCCCCGGAGTACCGGGACAGTTTCCGCGACGAGAACTCCGTGCGGGTCTTCGAGCGCGGCAGCGATATGGATATTCATTACGAGGTCATGGAGTATTGCCGATTCGGGTCGCTCGACAGCTTTCTGCGGGGCCGCCACGCCGCTGGCTGTTCCCATGAATTCGCTCTCGACATCCTGCGGCAGCTGGCCACGAAACTGCATGCCATTCAGCATCCAGGTGGCACGACGCTCGTGCACGGCGATGTCAATCCCGGCAATGTGCTGGTGCGAGCCGATGCTCCACTGAAATTGGTGTTCGCCGATTTCGGGCTCGTGGTGGATCTGGCCGGCCGCACCAAGGTCACCAATATCGCGCATGCGGGAACCGCCGGGTACAGCGCGCCCGGTGCGCCACAGCGGTGGCGGCTCGAAGACGACTGGTGGAGCGTCGGGATGGTGATGTACCGCGTGCTGATCGGCCACGGCTACTTCGAGGACCCGCAGGGCAGGCCGCTGGCCGACAGCAATATCGATGGCGAGATCAATACCCGCGACATCTCCCTGGCCGCGATCGACAGTGGGCCGATGCCCGCACCGCAGCGTGCACGCTGGACGAATCTGCTCTCCGGGTTGCTGACCCGAGACCCTCAGCTGCGCTGGGGATTCGGTGAAGTCGACGACTGGATGGCGGGCAAGTCGCCGATGGTGCACCGCCCCGCTCCCATTCGGACCGCCCCACCGGAACCGGCCACCGCGCACCGTGCGGCGTCTCCATTCGCCCTGCCCGGCGTCGGCTCCTTCCACGACAGCGCCGGACTCGGGGAAGCGATGTCGAACCATCCCGAGGCGGCCGCCCGCGCGCTCACCGGGAGGGGCCGCGCCGCCCTGCTCAACTGGCTGACCGACGACATCCGCACCGGCGCTTCCTATTCGGAGCTGAAGTCCTACGGCGATGGCTGGGGCCCGGAAGAACTCGCCGCCTATTTCACCGCCAAACTCGCCCCCGCCGCCCCCCTCGCCTACCGTGGCCACGCCATCGGCTCGACAGCCGACCTCCGCACCCTCGCAACCGATTCCGATGCCACCGACATCGTCGGCAATCTGTTCGAGAGCCAACTCCTGGGCAGCCTCACCGGCGAAAACCGATCCGCCTTCACGATGATCGACAGCAACTGGCACGACATCGTCCAGCATGCCGAAGACCTGGGCCTGCAATACGGTTTCGACATCCGCCGTCGCTCCCCGCACCGGACCTACGTGATCCGTTACGCCCTACTCCTGTCCGCCGGCGACGAAGCCGTCGCCGACGCGTACGTCACCGGCGTTCGCCGCCGCCTGACCGACCCGAACCTCGCCCTCGCCAACGAAATCCAGTGGTTTTCGGCACTCCGCAGCGAGGCCCGCCTCTGATCGTCTTCCATCCGCCGAGGTGCCGGTATCCGAAACACCACCACACCGTCTAGCCCACCTGCCGGTTCACGACTCCGGGTGAACCACCATGACCGGGCAGTTCGCGCGCTGGACGAGCGCATTGCTGGTCGAGCCGAGCAGCATGCCGACGAACCCGCCCCGGCCGCGGCTGCCGACAACCACCAGTTGGGCCCGCTCGGACCAGGTCAGCAGGTGCTCGACCGGATCGGCGAGGTGGATGTCACGGGTGACCTGGACGTCGGGGTACTTCTCCTGCCACCCCGCCAGCCGTTCCACCAGCAATGCCCGCTCCGCCTCGGTCGCTTGCGCGGCCTCGATGGAGGTATCGATGAATCCCGAGTACCGAGCCAGGTACAGGTCGCTCCACGCGTGCACAGCCACGAGCCGCGCGTTGCGCACGGACGCCTCGTAGAACGCGGCGCCGACCGCCGCGTCGCTGACCGGGCTGCCGTCGACGCCGACCACGACCGGCGCCGTGCGGCGGTCCACCCATCCGGCGTCGTCGTCGCGCACCACGACCGCCGATCCGGCCGCCTGGCTCGCCACCGAGACCAGGATGGAACCGATCCGGTTCAGGCCCCGGCGTTCGGCCGGACCGCCGAGCACCGTCATATGGGCGGTGGCCGAGAGGTCGATCAACATCCTCGCCGGATGCTGCGGGGAGACCTCGGTGCGCACTGCCACGGCGGGCGCGGCCTTTTCGGCGACCTCTCGGGCCTGTGCCACCAGGTCGGCGCCGAAAGCCTGAATCGATTGCTCGACTTCGGAATTCACACTCGAAAATGTGCCCATCACCCCCACGATCACATTCACGTTCGTGCCGTGCGCGATCAACAGTTCGCGCCTGCGCGCCGCCGCGGTCTCCGCGGCCCAGCGCACGGCCGACAGCGCGGCCGGTGAATCATCGGCACCGACCACGATCGGTGCGGTGGATATCGAGTGCGGATCGCGCGACTTCGGGGAACTCATGACTTGCCCACCTCCTGGGATGCCGTGAACCGAGCAGAACCAGTGGGTCTCGCAAATTCCGAACATAGCACCGCCCATCACCCCAACCCGGAATCGTCAGGGCGATCGCGGCAAATGTCAGGGCGGGGCCGTTCGACCGCGAATCGCGCTGCCGGGCGTATACACGTCAGCTCGTCGGCGGATGTCCGTGGCTGGTACGAATCGATGAGTGGCACGTCTCCATGCCCGGGCACGGTGGCCGACCCGCAGTGAGTGCGGCACAGGGCCGAAACCCAACAGTCGGTGACTGCTGGCGCTCCCGGCGCTCCACAAGTGTCAGTCGAGGGCGTGGGTCAGCGGCCCGGGACGGTGACCGGATCGAGGCAGCTGGAGGGGAGGTCCTGGATGGAGCAGAGGGCCGGGGGCCGGGTGGGGAGGTAGTTGGCGGGGACGCCGCCGGAGGTGGTGATGTCGCGGTAGGCGGGGACCGCGGCGGTGGGGCGGCGGGTGAGGGTGGGGTCTGTGGTGACGTCGACGGTGTAGAGGCCGAAACGTGGTGAGTAGCTGCCCCATTCGTAGTTGTCGGTGATGCTCCAGTAGTTGTAGCCGATGACGTTGATGCCGTCGGCCTTGGCGCGCTGGACCCAGTAGACGGTGTCGCGGAGGTCGTCCTCGCGGGTCATGCCGTCGGTGGTGGGTGAGCCGTTGTCGGAGGGCATGCCGTTCTCGACGATGTAGAGGGGGCGGCCCGGAAACTTCTGCGCGTATCGGCGCAGGACGTAGTAGATGCCGTCGGGTTCGAGGACGAGGCTCGAGGGCTGATTGGTCAGCAGGGCAGCCACATTCGGTGGATTGGTCAGGGATCCGCCGTAGTAGTAGTCGATTCCGATGTAGTCGAGTTTGTCGGCGACCCGGTCGACGAAGGACGCATCGGCCTGTGCCGTGCCGATGGCCGAGAAGGCGATATTGCTCGTCACCATCGCATCGGGCTGCCGGAGGTGGATGTAGTCGTAGATCGCGCGATGCGCGGCGACCATCCGATCGATCATGGGCGCGACATCGAGTGCGCCGAGATCGCCGATCTGCTGCTCTTTTCCGGCATAGGCGAGCGGCTCGTTGAACGTGACCCACAGCGGATCGAAGTGCGCGTAGCGGTCCACGACCGCGCGGGCGTCGGTGAGCCAGTCATCGACCATGCCCGGATTGCGCCAACCGCCGCGATCGACCTCCCAGCCCGGGAACACCCAGTGGTCCAGGGTGATCATCGGCCGGATTCCGGCCGCGCGAATCCGCGCGATCATGCTGTCATAGAAGGAGAAATCCCATTCGCCGGGATTCGGTTGCACCCGCGCCCATTCCACGCTGATCCGGTAGACACCGACCCCGAGATCGGTCGCGTGCTGGATATCCTCATCGTAGCGATGAAAGAAGTCGACCGAATTGCGGTAGTCCTCGGCCCGACCGGATCCCGTGTAACGGCTCCAATTGCTGTCCGGCGCAGAGCCTTCACTCTGAAACCCGGAACTGGACACTCCCCAGAGGAAATTGCCACCCACCGGCGGTAGCCCCGGGTCGGCGGCAACCCTGCCGGGCGTGGCGACCATGCACCAAGCGGTGAGAACGATACCTGCCAGTGTGAACAGTGCACGTTGTCCCATCGCATCGAGATTACCTCCCGGAGAACCGGTCTCGGGGCACTCTGACCGGATCGAACCCCCGGTTCCGATCCAGCATCCCCGAAGGTCACACGACCGTCGGACCGGTCACGACGAGCGCTCCACTCGATGAGCGATCAGCCAGCCGACTCGGTCATACGCGAAGACCTGCTACAACACCAAGACGACCGCGGACACGAGCGCCGCTATCGACGGCCCCGCACCCCACAGCGCGACCGCCCCGCCACCCGGCACGAGCACTTCGATCACAAGCCTGACAACGCCGGGCACAACAACCGTCACTTCCCCGTTCCGACTCGGATCCTCTGGCGCGGCAAACATCCCCCACACCGCCGCCACCACGATCGGCAGAACCAACACCAGGACAAACCGCCGCGACGCATCGAACCCGCGCCACCCCAGAATTCCGGACGACACCACCGCGGTCAGCTCGAGCAGAAATCGCACGGCGGGCATGAACGGGTTCAACGACATCCGACAATCCTCATCATTCACATCCCCGTGTCGACCGAGGACACCCGCCGGTCCTACGAGCAGCCACCGCCCGCCCGGTGGACAATTCACGCCGAATAGGTGACCGAACGCGCCAAGGGCACGCGACCAGCCGTCATCCCCACAGAATCCGTTGTGATGGATAGGATTTGGTCGTGCTTTCTCAGTTGCTCGGCACGCTGAGCGGTGTCGTCATCGGTGGTGGGATCACGTTCCTCGCGTCGTATGTCAACGAACGATCCAAATGGAACCGTACGCAGGCCGCGCGGTGGGATGAGCGCAGGCTGCAGGTCTACTCGGAGTATCTGATCGTCACCAGGAAGATGCACTCCGTGGCCGGCCAATTGGTCAGATTACGGAGAGGCGACACGGATCCCGAGGCTCCGCCGCTGGAAGAGAACATCACTCGGCTCGCCGAGCTGGAGCGTGACCGCATTCAGCGATGGCAGGAAGTGCAGCTGCTGGGAAGCCCGACCGCCGTTGCGATCGGCGACGAACTCAACAGGTACACATGGACTTTCGAATGGTTCGCGCAGGGCAAGCTGACCGATCCGGACGATTGGCTACTGATCAACCGGGACGCCTATCACCTGCGTAAGGAGTTCGCGACCGCCGCCCGTGACGACCTCGGTGTGGCGGCACCGAGCCTTCCGGTCCCCGCATGGCTCAACGAATGGACTCCGCGCGAGCACTTGGCCGAGGTTCGCGAACGAGACCGACCGCTTTCCCCCCGATAGCTCTGGCTGTGCCGATACCGGCTTCGAATGACGTTGTTGCAAATGAAATTTCATTTGCCTTGCTCATCCGCAAGCAGTAAGGACCTGGTGTGCCTAGTGCCCGACGAAATGTGCCAGAAAGCGGTTCCGGGGCGAAAAGCCCGTTCTTTGCCGCAACACTCGAGGGGCACGGTCCGGGGTGAATGCACCCCGGACCGTTGTCCACTTTGCCGGTCATCCGCTGGTGCGGGACGGGTGGCGGCGCTGAACGCTGGTGATGGAGGCGAACTCACGGTATGACGGAATCCGATGAAGAACAGCAGATGAGCGATCTTGCCGCGCGGCTGTCCAATCGATTTCCTGATTTGACGGCTCGGGTCGTCGGAGAGGTGGTTCGGGGTATTCATCGGGATTTCGAGGGGCACCGGGTTCGGGAGTTCATTCCGCTGCTGGTGGAGCGGATTGCCGAGCGGCAGTTGAGCCGTCGGGTGTTTTACAGCTCGGCCGTGCGGGTCGACGGGTAGCAGGTTTGTTCAGCCGTGGTGCCGGCTCCGGTAGGGGGGAGCCGGCACCACCGCTCGGACCGGTCAGTCGTTTGGCACCAGTCGCCACAATGAGGTGACCTCACCCCGCCGGGCCTCGTACAGAGGATCGCTGCTGTCCGACGCTCGCGGATGCCGCGGATGTGTGTCGTACCGGGCTGCCACGCGCAGCCCGGAGGCGGCGATGCGGGCACGCAGCTCGTCCCGGCTTCGCAATTCGAGGCGTTCGGCGAGGTCGGAGAGGATCAGCCAGCCCTCACCGTGCGGGGCCAGGTGGTGGCGCAACCCGTCCAGGAAGCGGTGCAGCACAGTCGATCCGGGGTCGTAGATGCCGAGCTCCAGCGCTGAGGTCGGGTGCGCGGGCAGCCAGGGCGGATTGCAGACGACCAGGTCCGCGCGACCCTCGGGCCACAGATCGGCCTCCCCGACCCGAACCAGGCCGGTGAGGCCGAGGCGGTTCAGGTTCGCCTCGGCACAGGCCACCGCGCGAGGATTGATATCGGTGGCCGTCACCCGCGCACCGCGCCGGGCCAGGACCGCGGCCAGCACGCCAGTCCCGGTGCCGAGATCGAATACGCAGGGCCGCTGCGCATTCGCCGGAAACGGCACGCCGGCGAGGAGATCGACATATTCGCCGCGAACCGGGGAGAACACACCGTAGTCAGGATGGATGCGCGCCCCCAGTGCGGGAATCTCGACGCCTTTCCGATGCCACTGATAGGCGCTGAGCACCCCGAGCAGCTCGGTCAGCGACACGCACATTCGCTGGATATCTGGGCGATTCGGGCGCACCGCCGCGTAAGCGTGTTCGCACGCGGACCGAACATCGGGCGCGCGCCGTAGCCCGAGAAAGTAACCGGGTTCGAGCACGATCAGCAGCCTGCCCAGCATCTCGGCGCGCTCGGCCTGCGCGGCACGCTGCTGATGGAACACCGCTGCCGGACCGCTTTCGCGCCCAACCGGTCGCGCGGCTCGCCGCAGACGACGGTCGAGGGCTCGCAGCAACTGGCGAGCATTGTGAAAATCCCCGCGCCACACCAGGCCCGTGCCCGCCCGCGCGAGCCGGTGGGCGGTCTGCGCGGTCATGCGGTCGTCGGCGACGACGATGCGGGCGGGGGCCGGAGCCCCGTTCTCGGAATGCCAGTGGGCGGTGTAGACCGATCGATTCTCGGTCCAGCTGAGGGTGGACATGACGAACTCCTGCGGAAACGAAGGTGCCTGGGGCCGGCGACGCTTCGAGGCAGGAGTCCGGAGAGCGACTTTCCGTCAGTACGAGGGCGATTCGGACCGTTCCCGCAACGAAGCGCAGGAGCGGTTGTCGCCCAGCACCATTCCCATGCCCACGGTCACTCCCTCCGTCAGATGTCCGTCCCAATATTCGCACACGCTCGGATGGACGTGTCTCAGCGCCTTCTCAGCGACTCCCGGGCAGACTCCCCCGTGTCCGGTAACCGACCGCTCGAAAGGGATCCGCATGCCCGCGGCGCAATCGCACACGAACTACAAGCTCCCCCAGGTGACCGCCCTGTTCTGGGTGCTGAAGATCGCGGCGACCACGCTCGGCGAAACCGGTGGCGACCTGCTCGCCCAGACCCTGCACCTCGGCTACGCGGCGGCCTCGATGCTGTTCCTCGGCATCTTCGCCGTCAGCCTGGCCGCCCAGTTGCGGGCCCGCCGCTTCCATCCCGCCCTGTACTGGACCGTGATCGCCGCGACCAGCACGGCCGGCACCACCATCTCCGATTTCCTCAATCGCGGACCCGGTTCGGGCACCTCCACCGACGGCGGCCTGGGCTACGGCGCGGGCGCGGCCGTCCTGATCACTGGCCTGGCCGTCGTCTTCGCAATCTGGAAGCTCAGCGGCCAGACCTATGACGTCACCGGAATCACCAGCACGCGTGGCGAATTGCTGTACTGGGCGGCCATTCTGCTGTCCAACACGCTGGGTACCTCCCTGGGCGACTACCTCTCCGACAGCTCCGGCCTCGGCTACGGCGGGGGCGCGCTGCTCATCGCCGCCGTCATGGCCGCCCTGCTCGCCGCCCACTACCTGACCCGGATCTCCGGCGTGCTGCTGTTCTGGCTCGCCTTCATCCTCACCCGCCCGCTGGGCGCGACCGTGGGCGACCTGCTGTCCAAATCGCATGAGAAGGGCGGGCTCGGCTTCGGCACCTGGGGCACCACGGCCGTCCTGCTGGTCGTGCTGATCGCGGGAATCACCTATAGCTACAACGGAATCCGCACCCTCACCGGGCCCCAGCAGGATCGAGTGGACGTAGCCGCCGTCGACTCGAAGCGCATCGCCGGTGGTCTCCGACGCGAAGGGTGAGAGGCGCTAGCCCGGCACTTCCGTCGCTGCCGAGTCTATGGTCGCGGCAGGAGCCGACGGCCTACGAGCCGCGTGTCGGCGAAGCGACATCGGAGGACGAATGGGTACCGGGAGCAAAACGAGCGGACGGCACAAGGATGCCGATGCCACCCGTTCGGCCCTGCTGGCCTCGGCGCGGGAGGTGTTCGCCGAGAAGGGCTTCGAGGGCACGACCGTGCGGGAGATCGCGGCGCGGGCCGGAGCGAATCAGGCGCTGCTGTTCCGGTACTTCGGGAACAAGGACGAGCTGTTCCGAGCGGTCGTAGCGGATCGTGGACATCGGGTGCTGTCGGAAGGTCCCGCGGACGAGCTGCTCGGCCGGCTGCTGGCCGGAATGCTGAATACTGCGGCGGATCAACAACTGTGGCTACAGGCCGCACTGCGGTCCAGCGGGCATGCCAGCGGCGTGTCGGTGATCCGGCGAGAGCTGGACGAAAGATACGTGCGGGCGCTGACCGAACTCGGCGACGGCCCGGACGCCGAGTTGCGGGCCGATCTGGTACTGGCCTGGCTACTGGGGATCGGTCTGCTGCGATCGGTCTACCACTGGGAGCCGCTGGCGAGCGCCGATCCGGCCGTTGTCGCCGATCACGTCCTGCGTTCGGCACGCGTCCTGCTGGACCGGGTGAGTACGAATTTCCCTCCGTCATAACCGAAATCGAGCGTTGACGGCCGGGTGACGCACTCCTACGATCGACCGCTGTAAGCATTTGCTTACATCAGAAGGAGTTTCGCGTGAGCACACCTACCGAAGGCCGCCACTATCCGTTCGGCGATCCGGTCCGGCTCGATCCGCATCCGACGGCGATGAAACTGCTACGCGAGGAACCGATTTCCCGCGTCCAGCTGCCCTACGGCGGCGAGGCCTGGCTCGTCACCCGCTACGCGGACGTGCGCTCGGTGCTCAGCGATCCACGGTTCAGCCGCGCCGTCACGGTCGGCCGCGAGGATGTGCCGCGGGTCCGCGAGACACCGGCCATGCCGAACATTCCAACCAGCATGGACCCGCCGGAGCTGACCCGGCTCCGCAAGCTGACCATGACCGCGTTCACCACCCGTCGCGTGCAGGAGCTGCGCCCACGCGCCGAGGAGATCGTCGAGGACATGCTGACGGCCATGGCAACGGCCGGCTCCCCCGCCGACCTGGTGGAGGCACTGGCGCTCCCGGTGCCGGTTACCGTCATCTGCGAAATGCTCGGTGTCCCACCGCAGGACCAGCATCGCTTCCGCGACTTCTCCGACGCGATCATGTCCACGACCGCCGTCACCGACGAGGAGCGGGTGGCCGCGTTCGCCGCCGTCGCCGGATACCTGACCGAGCAGATCGCCGAACGCCGCGCCCACCCCGCCGATGATCTGCTCGGCGCGCTCGTGGCGGCCCGCGACAACGATGACCGGCTCAGCGAGGACGAACTGATCACGCTCGGCCTCACCCTGCTGGTCGCCGGTCACGAGACCACGGCCAATCAGATCGCCAATTTCGTCTATGTCCTACTGGCAGAGGCCGAATGGGACCGGCTCCGGGACGATCCCGATCTCGTCCCGGCCGCCATCGAGGAGCTGCTCCGCTACATCCAGGTCGGCAATGGCGGCGCGTTCCCGCGGATCGCCGTCGAGGATGTCGAACTGTCGGGCACGCTCATTCGCGCGGGCGAGGCGGTGTTCGTGGATCTGGCGATCGCGAACCGCGACGAGACGGTCTTCCCGGATCCGGACACCATG
This sequence comes from Nocardia sp. NPDC046763, assembly GCF_040645495.1. Lineage (NCBI taxonomy): Bacteria > Bacillati > Actinomycetota > Actinomycetes > Mycobacteriales > Nocardiaceae > Nocardia > Nocardia sp. NPDC046763. Next base: position 197,750 of record NZ_JBEYYI010000009.1, read on the forward strand.
GACCTGACGCGACATCACAACTCGCACTTGACCTTCGGACACGGCTTCCATCACTGCGTGGGCGCGCAACTGGCCCGCCTCGAACTGCACGTGACCCTGACCGCCCTGCTGCGCCGTTTCCCGAACCTGCGCCTGGCGGTGCCCGCCGACGAGGTGGAGTGGAAGACGGGCATGCTGCTGCGCGGCCCGAAAGCACTTCCGGTCGCCTGGTAGCACCCGGCCGTGGGCGGCCCATTCGGCGAGCCGCCCACGGCACACCCTACGCGTTCGCCGGAAGATCAGTCCCCGCACCGCGTTTGCGCACCGCGACCAGGTCGTGGCGCGCCGGCGGCAGGGTCTGCTCCTGCGCACCCTCGATGGTGAATCCGGCATCGGTGATCATCTGCCGGTCGTCGGCTCCGGGCTGCCCCTCGCTGGTGAGGTAGTCGCCCAGAAAGATCGAATTGGCGAGGTGCAGTGCCAGCGGTTGCAGGCCGCGCAGGTGGAGCTCGCGGCCACCGGCCAGCCGCACCTCCACATCGGGGAAGAAGAAGCGGAACAACGCGAGGATGCGCAGGCAGCGGTCGGGCGTCAGCTCCCACTGTCCCGCCAGCGGCGTTCCATCGAACGGGATCAGGAAGTTGACCGGCACCGAGTCCGGGTCCAGCGCCCGTAGCGCGAAGGCCAGCTCGACTATGTCCTCGTCCGACTCCCCCATGCCGAAAATCGCTCCGGAACAAGGCGACAGCCCGGCCGCGCTCGCACGTAGAACGGTGTCGACGCGATCGTCGAAGGTGTGCGTACTGCAGATGTCGGCGTAGCGCGCCTCGGAAGTGTTGAGGTTGTGGCTGTAGGCGTGAGCCCCGGCCGCCGCGAGCCGCTCGGCCTGCCCCTCCCCCAGCAGGCCCAGGCACACGCAGATCTCCGTCTGCGGATGGTCGGCCGTGATGGCGGCAATGGTCTGCTCGATCCTGGTCAGATCCCGTTCGCCGGGCCCGCGCCCGCTGGCGACCAGGCACACTCGCTTGGCCCCGCCCGCAATCGCCTGCCCGGCGACCCGCGCGGCCTGCTCGGGCGTGATCCAGGAGTACTTCAGCACACCGGATGCCGAGCCCAGCCGCTGCGAGCAGTACCCGCAGTCCTCCGGACACAGGCCGCTCTTCATATTCACGATCGTGTTGAGTTTGACACGCGCGCCGAAGAATTCGTGTCGCACCCGCGAGCCCGCCGCCACGACGTCGATGAGCGGTTCCGCGCCGCTCAGCAACGCCAGCGCCTCCGCCCGGGTCGGGACGGTTCGGTGTAACGCCTTGTCCACCAACAGGTTCAACAATCCATCAGTCATGCCACGGCAATCTACCTCGAGCTTGAACACCGTTCAAGTATTGGGTTGACGTGGCCTTTTGTGATACCCAACAATCCAGCTGCTCGTCATCGACTCCGGATCCACCGACAGCACCGGGGAAGGGGCTTGCGCCGCGGGTGCGGTTCGGTCCTGGTCGCCCAGCCCGGACCCGCTCGCCGGTTCGTTCTCGACGTGATACCGGACCGTCTCAGCGCCAGGCGGGCCGCAGGGTCGCCGAGTGATTCACGGCTCGGCCGCTACCGCTGGCGGCCGCCACCAGTTTCGGGTCGTGCCGGACATAGACGTTGTAGTAGCCCAGCGCGACCGCGCCGAACCAGGCAACCAGCAGGTTGCCGATGCCGGGGTCGACGATCGCGAAGGCGAAGAAAGCGACGACGACCACGGCGACGAGAACGCAATCAAGGATCTTGCCGTTCAACCTAATTCTCCTTTTCCAGCCACCTGGCGTGGCCTCATAGGAATCTGAACGTAATACCAAATTATAGGAGAAGTAAAGCGATTCATCGGGAGATAGGATGACATTCCATGCCAAACCGCTACGCCAGGTGGCAGTTCCGTAAGAACACGATCGAAAGGCGAAAGGAAATCGTCAATTCCACCAGGACGTATGTCGGCCGGCACTGGCACCCCCACCTAGCCGAACTCGCCCAACCTCTCGGCGGGGAATACGCCGCCACCCGCGACATCCTGACCACCCTCCCCTGTTGCAGCGCTTGGGAATCCCCGACTTCCGGCGGATCACCGACTGCCAGTACCGAGAAAAGCAGCTCAATCGAAGCCGAGCATCGCATTGCATGCCTCCGTGGACTGGTGCCGAAGCCATGGACCCGGCGAGCGCTCCGAGCCCGAACCATGTCCGCCCGCTGGACCACCACCGAGTCCATACCCGCCCACCGCGCCGACGGTGCAGCCGCTACCCCGGGAGAGGAGTAGGCCCCGCTACGGTGATAGCGATCGATAACGCGAATCCACAGCTCGGATCTTTCATCGAAGGAGCGGGGAATGGCCGCGATACCGAATGACTATCGCACCCGACCGGTGGCAGTGATCGGCGCGGGAACCCTGGGTCGGCGCATTGCGCTGATGTTCGCCACGCAGGGCGGCACCGTCCACATCACCGATCCGAACGGGACGCAGGGGACGCAGGCGGTCGGGTACGCGACGGGTGAATTGCCCACGGTGGCAGCCCACATCGATGGCGGCACGCCCGGGATCGTGAGTTATGTGCCGGACCTGGCCGATGCGGTGGCGGAGGCGTGGCTGGTGGTGGAGGCGGTGCCGGAGCGGCTCGACCTCAAGAAGTCGATCTTCGGTCAGCTCGACGGACTGTGCGCGGCCGATGCGGTCGTCTCGTCGAATTCGTCGTCGTATGCGAGCAGGCTGTTCACCGAGGGACTTTCGACACGCGACCGTATGCTCAACACCCATTTCTACATGCCGCCCGCGTCGACGACGCTCGATGTGATGTCCGATGGCGATACCGCGCCGGAGATCATCGACTTCGTCATGTCGACCTTCCCCGAATACGGTCTGCGCCCTTTCCTGTGTCATAAGGAGAGCACCGGCTTCATCTTCAATCGGATCTGGGCGGCGCTGAAACGTGAATCGCTCGAGGTCGTCTACGAGGGCGTCTCGACCCCGCAGGACGTCGATGCCATGTTCAAGCTGAATTTCGGCAGCGAGGCGGGACCGTTCCGGATGATGGACAGCGTCGGCCTCGATGTGGTGCTCGATATCGAAGAGCATTACGCCCAGGAGAATCCGCATCTGCCCGAGGGCCCGCGCATGCTGCTGAAGCGCTATATCGCCGACGGCAAGCTGGGCGTGAAATCCGGTGCCGGCTTCTACGACGACTACCCCGACCCGAATCGGCACTGACCGCAGGAGGCCGCGATGAAACATCTGCTCGCGCTCGACCTCAAAGCCCGTGCCATGCACGCGATCTCGCTCGACGGGGGTGACGTGCGCACCCTGATCACCGGGTTGGACGCCTACCCCGACGGCGTCGCGGTCGATCAGGCTCGCGGGCACGTGTACTGGACCAGCATGGGCACACCCGACATACGGCCCACGCCCGGTACGGAACCCGTGTTCTTCCACCGGACCGGCATGCTCGAACGCGCCGACCTCGACGGCGGCAATCGCACGGTGATCGTCCCGCCCGGCGCATTCACCACCGGCAAGCAGCTCACCGCCGATTTCGCCACCGGCCACCTGTACTGGTGCGACCGCGAGGGCATGCAGGTCCTCACCTGCGATCTCGCCGGGGGCGAGCTGCACCCACTGGTGGTCACCGGCGAAGGCTCCGAAGACGCCGTGCAGTCCCGGAATTGGCCGGTCGGCATCTGCGTGGACCTCGACCGCCGCCACCTCTACTGGACCCAGAAGGGCGCACCGAAGGCCGGTGAAGGCCGCATCTTCCGCGCACCGCTCGATCTCCCCACCGGCACCTCACCCGCGGCCCGCACCGATATCGAGGTGCTCTGGCACGATCTCCCCGAACCGATCGACCTGGAACTGTCCGGCGACGGGAACCTGCTGTGGACCGATCGCGGCGCGGAACCTGCGGGCAATACCCTCAACCGCGCCTCCGTCGACCCGGTCCCCGGTCCGGTCACCATCCTGTCGAGCGGTTACCGCGAGGCCATCGGCGTGGTCGCCGTCGACGAATCTCGTTTCTACGTCAGCGATCTCGGCGGCTCGATCCGCCTGGTCGACCTCGACGACGGCCTCGACACCGTCCTCGCCCGACCCGGTGGCGCACTCACCGGGCTGGCCCTGGCGGACCTCTGAACGAGGGATCCCAGCACCGCGTCGAGAACGCCGGGGAATCGTTCGTCGATGTCGGCCCGGCGCAGAGTCATGTAGCGGGCCTTGCCGTCGACGCGGGTGACGGTGAGGCCGGCCTCGCGCAGGGTGCGCCAATGGTTCGACAGGGTCGATCTCGGGATCACGAGATGGTCGGGGCTGCAGGATATTTCGCCGTGGACGGCCATCAGGCGGACCAGTTCCATCCGGGCCGGGTCCCCCAGGGCGTGCAGCACCGTCACCAGGTTCAGGTCCGCGGTATTCGGCTGGGTCAGCGGCGGCATCGGGTTCCTCGTTCGGTTGACATGACCGGGGCACCAGCTTACGTTCGTTTCGTTGATTCGGAAATATCGAAATGAGATTGCAGTGACGGTCCTCAGCACCCTGGCCCGCGTCTACGTCGACGATCTGGACGCCGCATTGCCCACGTTCACCGCGCTCACCGGTGAGCAGCCCCGACTCCGCTTCGCCTACCGCGAGCTGGAACTGGCCGGCATCGGTGCCTACCTGCTCATCGCCGGAACCCCGGAAGCCCTTGCCCCCTACCGGGAAACGCACGCCACCGCGATCGTGGACGACCTGGACGAGGTGCTCACGATCGTCACCACCCTCGGCGGCGACATCCTCGACGGCCCGAACGACGTTCCCACCGGCCGCAATCTGACGGTGCGGCACCCCGGCGGCGCACGTATCGAATACGTCGAATTCGATACGGCCAAGGTCGAATCCGTCGCGAGCTGACGGCGGCGGGCCCCACCGCGGCGATCAGGCGCCGGCGCGGGCGGTGGCCAGGATGGCGGCGATGGCGGGGTCGGCGGCGGCGATCTCGTCGAGGGCCGCGCCGAGGGTCTGCTCGTAGGTGGCGCGGGCTTCGCGGTAGCGGGTGCGTCCCGGGTCGGCGAGAACGGTGTAGACGCCGCGCTTGTCGTCGGGGCACAGATCGCGGTAGGTGAAGTCGGCGGCGTTGAGGCGGCCGACCAGGCGGGTGACGGAACTCTGGTTCAGGCCGAGCTTGTCGGCCAGTTCCTGCATGCGCAGTTCACTGTCGGGGGCCTGATCCAGAAAGCTCAGTGCACGGTATTCCGAGAGACCCAGTCCGTGGCGGCGCTGCAAGGCGGTCGCGAGCCGGTTCTCGACCTGGCCGTGCAGGATCAGCATGCGATTCCAAAGCCGCGCGTCCGCACTGATTTTCGCGGCTTCGGCCTGCGATGACATCGATCAACTCCTCGCACTGACAGTTGGCCGGCCGGTACCGGGTTGACACCAGCTTACTTGTACATGCATGCTCTTCTCGCTGAAGATACTTGCATATACATGCAACAACAGAATCAAGGAGTGCGATTCCCATGGCCTGGGTCTATCTGCTCGTCGCGTCGGTGTTCGAGATCGTCTTCGCGCTGGCGACCAATGCCACGCACGGATTCACCGTGCTGGGCCCGTCGCTGCTGACCGCCGCCGCGGCCGGGGGCGGCATCTTCTTTCTCAGCCTGGCGCTGAAAACCCTCGATGTGGGGGTCGGCTACACGGTGTGGACCGGAATCGGTTCGGTCGGCACCGTCATCTTCGGTTCCGTGGTATTCGGCGAGGCGTTCACCCCGGCGAAGGTGGTCGCGTTCGTGCTGATCATCGGCGGCGTGCTCGGCTTGAAGATCGCCGACAAGCTCACCGCGAAGTCCGGCGAGCAATCCGCGGACCACGTCGGCACGGCCGCCTGACCGCCCGTCTCACGTTCCAGCTCACCAGTTTTCGAGGAGTTCCCGTCATGCCGTGGGTCTATCTGCTCATCGCCGCCGTCTTCGAGGTCGCCTTCGCACTCGGCACCAATGCCACCAAGGGCTTCACCCGCCTGTGGCCGTCGGTCTTCGCCCTGGCCGCCGCCGCGGGCGGCATCTACACACTCAGCCTGGCGTTGCGCACGCTGGATGTCGGTGTCGGCTACACCATCTGGACCGGTATCGGCTCCATCGGCACCGTCGTGCTCGGTGCGCTCATCTACCAGGAGAAGATCACTGCTCCCAAGGTCGCAGCCTTCGCCTCGATCATCGCGGGCGCTGTGGTCCTTCGCCTGGCGGGCGGGGCCTGATCCGGAACCCGCCGCCGACCCGATCCGACTACACCATGGTGTCCCCCACCGGGAGACCGAAGGCGTGGTTCCCGTACATGACGTAGGCACGTTCCGGGTCGTTGGCCGCGTGGACGCGTCCGGCATGGGCATCGCGCCAGCAGCGTTGCAGCGGCGTGTCGTCGGCGAGGGCGCCGGCCCCGGCGGCCTCGAAGAGCCGGTCGATGGCGGCGACGGCGCGAGCGGTGGCGCGGACCTGGTCGCGGCGGGCGCGGGCGCGCAGGGCGAACGGGACCTCCCCGCCGTCCCGGAGCCGAGCGTATTCGTCGGCGACATTGCCGGACAACTGCCGCCACGCGGCATCGATATCGCTGGCGGATTCGGCGATGCGGATCTTGCCGAAGGGGTCGTCCTTGGCGCGCTCGCCGGCATACGCGGCCCGGATCCGCCGGCCCTGATGCTCCACATGGGCCGCGTAGGCGCCATAGGCGATGCCGACGATCGGCGTGGCGATGGTGGTGGGATGGATCGTCCCCCAGGGCATTTTGTAGACCGGCTCCGAATTCCGCTGCAGCCCGGGCGATGTCAGCGAGTTCATGACGCCGAAACTCAGGAAGCGGTGCCGAGGGACGAAGACGTTCTCGACGACAACCGTATTGGATCCGGTGCCACGCAGACCGACCACGTTCCACACATCGTCGACGGAGTAGTCGCTGCGCGGGATGAGGAAGGAGCCGAAATCGACCGGCTTGCCGTTCGCCAGCACCGGCCCGCCGACGAAGACCCAGTCGGCATGGTCCACACCGGAGGACCACGCCCACGAACCACTCACCAGATAGCCGCCGTCCACCACGGCGCCCGCGCCCATCGGCGCGTACGACGAGGCGATCCGCGCGTCGATGTCGTGGCCCCAGACATCTTCCTGCGCACGCTGATCGAACAGCGCGAGATGCCAGTTGTGAATCCCCAGGATCCCCGCCACCCAGCCGGTGGATCCGCAGGCGCTCGCCAGGGTGCGCACGGTGTCATAGAAGAGCACCGGATCGGCGGCGCATCCGCCCCATTGCCGCGGCTGCATCAGGGTGAAGAATCCCGCCTCCCGCAGGTCCTCGATGGACTCGTCGGGAATGCGCCGCAGCGTCTCGGTCCACTGGGCGCGCTCGCGCAGGGTCGGCAGCAAAGCCTCCACACGCTCGGTGATTTCACGGGTCATCTCGCCGGGTTCTCCTGACCGGTCGGGTGGCGATCTCATACCGTCCGCCACAAATCTAGAACACGTTCCAGTCACTATCGAGCAGTCCGGGGTCCGCGACAAGCGGACGGAAATCCCTAAAAGAAGAGTCTTTCGACCATTTTCGGGAGGCCCTCATCAATCGGAAGCTGACACAGTTCTGAAACTGGTTCTAGACCTAGGAGGGTGTGATGGCGACGACGTCACGCGGGTTCGGCAGAAAGATCCGGGACATCGACGTGGGCACGATGCCCACCCGCTATGCCCGCGGCTGGCACTGCCTGGGCCTGGCGGACGCGTTCCGGGACGGGAAACCCCACTCGGTCAATGCCTTCGGCACCAAGCTGGCCGTCTGGGCCGACGATACCGGCGAACTGCGAGTGCTGGACGCCTACTGCCGCCACCTCGGCGGCGACCTGTCGACGGGCACCGTCAAGGACGGCCGGATCGCCTGCCCGTTCCACGACTGGCGCTGGGACGGCGACGGCAAGTGCACCGGCATTCCCTACGCACGGCGCGTGCCCCCGCTGGCCCGCACCCGCGCGTGGACCACGCTCGAGCGCAACGGCCAGCTGTTCGTCTGGCACGACCACGAGGGCAACCCGCCGCCGGGCGAGGTCACCATCCCGACCATCCGGGGACCCTACACCGACGCCGAAGGCAACCCCGCGGCAACACTTTCCGCCGACTGGACCCCGTGGACCTGGCGCTCGATCCTCATCGAGGGCTCCAACTGCCGCGAGATCATCGACAACATCGTGGACATGGCCCACTTCTTCTACATCCACTACGCGTTCCCAACCTTTTTCAAGAACGTCTTCGAGGGCCATGTCGCGACCCAGTACCTCGAGACCAAGGGCCGCCCGGACGTCGGCATGGCGACCAAGTATCGCGGAGACACGCTGCTGAAATCGGAGGCCTCGTACTTCGGACCCGCCTACATGATCAATCCACTGCTCAATGTCTACGGCGGTTTCGAGGTCCGCAGCGTCCTGGTCAACTGTCATTACCCGGTCACCCAGGACTCCTTCGTCCTGCAGTACGGCATCACGCTGGAGAGACCCACGGGCGTACCGGCGGACACCGCGAACCGCCTGGCGGACAGGATGACCGAGGGCATCGGCGAGGGCTTCCTGCAGGACGTGGAGATCTGGAAGCACAAGTCCAAGATCGAGAACCCACTGCTCTGCGACGAGGACGGCCCGGTCTACCAGCTACGCCGCTGGTACGAGCAGTTCTACGTCGACGTCGCCGACGTCGACCCGAAATCGGTGCGGCGCTTCGAATTCGAAGTCGACACCTCGCGGGCCAACGAGGTCTGGGAGCTCGAGGTCGCCGAGAACCTGCGCCGGCGCGGTGTGACCACGGCCACGGCGCCCTAGCCCAGATCGAGGACGATCTTGGTTCGAAGGTCACCGGCGGCACGGCCCAAGGTCCTCGATCGCTCGGCGAAGGTCATCGGCCCGGCCCGCAGGGATTCACTGGCAACCCCGCGGCTCACTACCGTCCGCAGGGTGACCGCCCTTTCCCCGAAAACCCCGCCGGTACCCGAGATCACGCGACCCCATCCCGTGCGGCACGCACCAAAGGGGTCGTTCCTCTACAAGATGGTCACCACGACCGACCCCAAGGTACTGGGGCAGATGTATCTGGTGACCTCGATGGCGTTCTTCATGATCGCCGGGCTGATGGCGTTGATCATGCGCGCGGAACTGGCGCAGCCGGGCATGCAGTTCCTGTCGCCGGAACAGTTCAACCAGCTGTTCACCATGCACGGCACGATCATGCTGCTGTTCTACGCGACCGCCATCATCTTCGGATTCGCGAATATCCTGCTGCCCTTGCAGATCGGCGCGCCCGATGTCGCGTTTCCGCGGTTGAATGCCCTCAGCTACTGGTTCTACGTGTTCGGTGCGACGCTGGCGACCGCCGGCTTCGTCACCCCCGGCGGCGCGGCCGATTTCGGCTGGACCGCTTACACCCCGCTGTCGGACATCATCCATTCCCCCGGCGTCGGCGCGGATATGTGGATCATCGGCGTGGGTGTTTCGGGCCTGGGCACCATCCTGGGCGCGGTCAATATGCTCACCACCGTCGTCTGCCTGCGCTGCCCGGGCATGACCATGTTCCGGCTTCCCATCTTCACCTGGAACGTCGTCGTCGCGAGTTTCCTCATCCTGCTGGTGTTCCCGCTACTGACCGCAGCCGCCCTGGCCCTGTACTACGACCGGCACCTGGGCGGGCACATCTACGATCCGGCCAGCGGCGGAACCATGCTGTTCCAGCACCTGTTCTGGTACTTCGGACACCCCGAGGTGTACGTGATCGCGCTGCCGTTCTTCGGCATCGTGTCCGAGATCTTCCCGGTGTTCAGCCGCAAGCCGATCTTCGGCTACACCGGCATGGTGTACGCGACCCTGGGCATCGCGGCGCTGTCCATCGCGGTGTGGGCGCACCACATGTACGCCACGGGAGCCGTTCTGCTGCCGTACTTCTCGTTCATGACCTTCCTCATCGCGGTCCCGACCGGCGTGAAGTTCTTCAACTGGATCGGCACCCTGTGGAAGGGGCAGCTGACCTTCGAGAGCCCGATGCTGTTCTCGCTGGGCTTCCTGGTGACATTCCTCTTCGGCGGGCTCACCGGTGTGCTGCTCGCCTCGCCACCACTCGACTTCCACATCAGCGACACCTATTTCGTCGTCGCCCACTTCCACTACACGCTCTTCGGCACGGTCGTGTTCGCCACCTTCGCGGGCATCTACTTCTGGTTCCCCAAGATCACCGGCCGCATGCTCGACGAACGCCTCGCAAAGTGGCACTTCTGGACCACGTTCTTCGGCTTCCACCTGACCTTCCTGGCCCAGCACTGGCTCGGCAACATGGGCATGCCGCGGCGCTACGCCGACTACCTGCCCAGCGACGGCTTCACCGCGCTGAACACCGTTTCCACCATCGGATCGTTCATCCTGGGCGCGTCGATGCTGCCGTTCATCTGGAACGTCTTCAAGTCCTACCGCTACGGCGAGGTGGTCACCGTGGACGACCCGTGGGGCTACGGCAACTCGCTGGAATGGGCGACCTCCTGCCCGCCGCCACGGCACAACTTCTACGAGCTGCCGCGCATCCGCTCCGAACGCCCCGCGTTCGAACTCCACTACCCGCACATGGTCGACCGCATGCGGGCCGAGGCCCACGTCGGCTGGGGCGCGACCGCCCACCACGTCACCGAGACCGCTCCCGTGGAGGCGAAATGACCAGGCCCCAGCAACTCTCGACCTTCCGGATTCCCCGCCTGCCCCATGGCGTCCTGGTCCTGCTGACCGGATTGACGCTGATCGGCGGCGTGATCCTGCTGACCAACCTCGCCCAGAGTCTCTGACCCCCGATCGTGCGAACGCTGAATCCCCTCGCAGCCGTTCGCACTTCGATGAGGCCGCGCCCCCGTCCGCGCGGCCTCATCGGCCTTTTCGCGAGCTTCCCGCTTGCGGATTCAGCGCCGCCCGGCCGCGCTCGGCGCCAGGGCCGACTGGGCGGATCGAGCACCGGCACCGCGACAGTTCGAAAGTCGGTACGCCGCTCATCCGCTGCGCGATCACGCAGCTATCAGCAGCTCACCGGGACCGGATCCCCGCGGAACCGTGATTCCACATAGTTCCACGCGTCGGCGAATCCGGCGACGGCCGTGGTCATGTGCTCGGCGATATCGAAGGGCCGGAACACCAGCGGCACACCGGCCTTGCAGTACCGGTCGGCGACCTCGGCGACCGGATCGAAGAAGGTGAGCGTGTCGAACCGCCCCTGCCAGAAGTAGGTCGGGACCGCCGGCGTGCCCGGGAAGTAGCGCAGGCTGTTCTCCCGCAGCACCGCGTGCGCCTCCGGACTGTCCATCAGGCTCTTGGACGCAGCCATCTGGTCGGCGTTGCGGAAGGCGCCGTGGAACAGCAGGAAGCGACGGCAGGCGTCGTGGGTGAATTCGCGGAACCAGAGACCGTTCTCATTGAGCTGATCCGAGATCGGCAGGCGGTTCGGGTATTCGCGCTCCAGACCCATGGCCGCCGCGAAGGCCAGGCCGAAGCCCGGATGCGGCTCGAAGCCCAGCGAGAGCGCCATCTGCTCCAGATCGGCCGGAATGCCTCCGGCCACAACGGCATCGAGCTTCAGGTCCGGCGCGTACTCCGGTTGCAGGGCAGCGGCCCAGGCGGTCGCCATACCGCCGCCGGAATACCCGGCCAGCGCGACGGGCGACTTCCCGAGTCCCAGTTCGGTGGCCTTGCGGACCGCCTTCACGCTGTCCAGGGTCACCATGCCGCTGAGCTTGGCCGCGCCGTAGGCGACATTCGGCCCCAGATAGTCGGGCAGCGAAATGGCCCAGCCGCGCCCGATCGGCAGCATGGCGCCCACGCCGTCCTGGAGCTCGCCGTTGAACAGCGAGCGCGACGGATTACATTGCGCGCCCAGGGAATTGATGAGCGCCTGATACGACACCAGCGGCGGGTTCGACACCCCCGCCGGGAGCAGCACAGTGGTCATGCCGAGGATCGGCTGCCCCTGGGAGTTGGTGCTGCGGAAGGCCACCTGCCAGCCCTCGGTGCCCACGTACAGCCCGGTATCGATCTTCCGCGTCCGGACCACGTCGCCGGGCGCGAGCGCACCCAGATCGGCCGGCGGACCGTAGAACGGATCGGGATCCTGCGTGGGATACAGGGGTTGAGCCGACACGGGGGCGGCGCCTACCGCCCCCGCGGTCAGGATGCTCAGAGCCAGGACCACAGCCCTGACGGACACTGCGAACAACGACGTCCCTCACACTTCAGCCGTTCTCATCTCGCTCCCGACCGCGCGCGAAAGAACGATCGACCAATAAAGCAATGGATTGGCATTCGGCACAGCCGAGCCTGTGAACCGGAAGAGCATGCTTCAGCAAGCCTTTCGCGAATCGTGCAGTGACGCTATAGCTAACTAACCTGAGCGTCCAGCTATTCGGACAATTCCGGCACGAACTGTCAGTTCTGACCCCGAACCGCCTTGGGCAGGGCCGAGATTCGCCTCGCGGTGGCGTTGCTGGAGTTCGCGGTTGCAGGCGCGGAAGTCGAGGACAGTGCGCAGCTCCGTGGCCGACGAGCCCGGCATCTCGGCCACACCCTCCTCGGCGATGGGCCCGTATATCTCCCAGGCCCGGGCCATGGTCGCCGACGTGATGCGGACCAGCACCTTGCGCCGGTCGCCCGGTCCCGGCTCCCGGCTGACATGACCGAACTGGGCGAGCCGATCCCGCATCGTCATGACGCCGCCACTGGTCAAACCCAGTTCGGCCGCCAGCGCGCCCGGCGTCGACTCACCCCCGGATCTGCACGCGGGCTCATCGAACGCACCCCAGGCCGCGGCCGCCTCATCGAGCACCGTTCGACCGCCGAGGGACGACGAACACTCGCAGCCGGAAACGCGATCGCCGACAGTGTCCCGGCGGAATCCTTCGCGGAACTCTCGACCGCGGAGCGCAATGCGCTGCAGGCACTACTGCAACGAGTGGGCCCCGGCTCCCGCCCCTCACGCACCCGATCGGGTTGCGGAACCGCCGAATCGGAGCTCAGCTGGCGAGGGTGTCCGGTGCGTCGGCGACTTCCGGGAAGCGGCGACGCAGGCCGTCGAGCTGTCGGTGGACTGCGGTCAGGTCGGCCTGGGCGCGGGTCTGGGCTTCGGGGCGCGAGACGTATTGCAGCTCGCGGGTCAGCATGTCGGCGTGGCTCTGGAGCTCTCGGGCCAGGACACGGGCCTGGGCGAGTTCGGGATCTTCGGGCATCGGCAACCGCCTTCGAGCTGGAGTGGGCGAAGTATGTCATGTTTCGTCCACCTGTGCGTCACCGGCGATTCAGCGGCCGGTTCCGCCCAGCAAACGGTCGAGGCCGCCGATGAGGAAGACGACCTGGTCCTCGTAGAGGGCGGCCAGCTCCTCAGCGGGCGGTGGGGTGGCGCCGGGATGCCATTCGTCCGCGCGACTCAGGGCTTGCAGGAAACCCATGAGCGAGATCGCCCAGCGGGCCTCCAGGCGGCTGGGATCCGATTGCGGGAAGGCGCGGCGGAGCTGGACGTGCAGCTGATCGGGGAGGTCCTGCTCGGCGGCGGTGAGGGCGGGATGGGAGTGCAGGGAGAGCTGAGTGACGATCTTGATCCAGCGCATGCCGCGGGTCCGGTGCTGTAGCAGCAGGTCTCGATAGGGCTCGGTGACCGCGCGGACCAGGGTCTCGGCGGTGGGCGGCTCGGCGCGGGCGGCGAGCACATCGGCATTGGCGCGAATGCGGTCGCGGACGGTCGCGCCGAGATCAAGCAGCACGGCGGCGATCAGGTCGTCCTTCGTGCCGAAGTGGTAGTTGACCGAGGAGGGGCCGAGGCCGGCGGCGGCGTTCACCGCGCGCACCGAGACCGCGTCCACACCGTGGGCGGCGAACAGGCGCTCGGCGGTTTTCACCAGCCGGGTACGGGTCGCATTGCCCTGGCGGTTCTGCATCGGGACGGTCACGGCATGAGCTTGGCACATCGGAGGGGCAGGGTCGGTATCGCGGGGCGCGGAACTGGTTCGAAAGTCCGATTTCGGCACAGCACAGCGCGCATTATCGACGTTGAATCAGCTTAGCTACCTGCGTTTTCGAATCATGCCCGCTCACCGGGACAGCACAACTTATGGATCATTTGATCCATGTTTACTCGGGGAACCGCACCGGGCGACGAAGCCCGGGGCACTGGGTGAAGGAGATCCATCCGTGTGGACCGCTGAATCGATGAAATTCGGGGCATTCCTGGCCCCGTATCACCCCCTCGACGCCGACCCGGCCCTGCAGCTGCGTCGCGACATCGATCTCATGGAACACCTCGACCACCTCGGCTTCGACGAGGCGTGGATGGGCGAGCACCACTCGACCGGCGCCGAAATCGTGCCCGCGCCCGACGTTTTCATCGCCGCCGCCGCCGAACGCACCGAGCGGCTGCGCTTCGGCACCGGCGTGGTGTCGCTGCCGTATCACCATCCGCTGGTCACCGTCGACCGCATCACCCAGCTGGACCTGCAGACCCGCGGCCGCCTGATCTTCGGCACCGGCCCCGGCAAGATTCCGCTCGACGCCCACATGATGGGCATCAACCCGTCGGATCAGCGTCGCCGCCAGGGCAAGGCGCTCGAGGCCATCCTCGCACTGCTGCGCGGCGAGGTGGTGAACATGACCACCGACTGGTTCACCCTGCGCGACGCCCGCGCCCAGCTGCCGACCTACGATCCGGCCGGCATCGAGGTCGCCACCGCCTCGACCATATCTCCCAACGGCTCGGTGCTCGCCGGCACGCACGGGTTGTCGCTGCTGTCGCTGGCGGCCAGCTCCCCCATGGGTTTCGAAGTGCTGGACCGCAATTGGGGTGTTTACGAGAAGGTGTGCGCCGAGCACGGGCACACCGCGGACCGGTCGCGGTGGCGGCTGGTCAATCCGATCTTCCTGGCCGAGACCCGCGCCGACGCCGAGCGCGCGGTAAGCCGCCGCATCGGCTCGATGGCCGCGTACGTGAACCGGCAGACCGGCGAGCAGCCCGCGTGGGCGGACACTCCCAAGGGCATCATCGATCAGTGGCGCAATGACAACCTCGGCGAATTCGGGCAGGCCATCATCGGCACGCCGGACGAGGCGATCGCCCGCATCGAGAAGCTCATCGAGAAGACCGGCGGGTTCGGCACCATGCTGGTCCTGCACGTGGACATGGCGAGCTGGGAGGACACCAAGCGCAGCTACGAGCTGTTCGCCTCGGAGGTGATCCCGCACTTCAAGAATCGCAACCGCCGCCGCGAGGACAGCCTGCAGTACGCGCAGGACAACCGGGAGCTGCTGATCGGGCAGCTGGTCACCGCGATCACCAAGGCACACACCGACTACTACGGCGAGACCGCCGCGACGGGAGCGTGATCCCATGCGCGCCACACAGTTTCTGAACGGGCAGTTCTCCCCCGCCGAGGTGGCCGAGCCGCCCGCGCTGGGTCCGGGGCAATTGCGGATCGCTGTGGCCGCGTGCGGCATCTGCGGCAGCGACCTGTCCATGTCGAAGGATCCGTGCCGGTTCGTGCAGGTGGCGGCGGACAGCGGGTATCCGCTGGCCACCTTCGACACCGAGCGACCGGTCGTGCTCGGGCACGAGTACGCCGGGACCGTCACCGAAATCGGTTCCGGGGTCACGGATTTCGCGGTCGGCGACCGCGTCGCGGGGATCGGGCTCGCGACCGAGGCGGCGACCGGCATTCCGACGATCATCGGGTACTCGAACGACTATCACGGGGCGTTCGGCGAAAGCATCGTGGTGGACGCGTTCTGGGTGCGGCACGTGCCCGAGGGGCTGTCGCTCGAACACGCGACGCTGGCCGAGCCGCTGCACGTCGGTGAGATGCACGTGCAGCAATCCGGTCTCACCGCCGAGGATTCGGCGCTGGTCATCGGGTGCGGCACCATCGGGCTGGGCGCGATCATCGCGGCCAAGGCGCACGGGGCGCGGCTGGTGGTGGCCTCGGAACCCTCACCCAAGCGGCGGGAGCTCGCGCGGGCCGTCGGCGCGGACATCGTGGTGGATCCGAACGAGCAGGATCCGATCGAGGCGTGGATGACGGCGGTCGCGCAGGGCGACAGCGTGGTGGGCCAGTCTGGTACCGGCATTCTCATCGCCTATGAATGCAGCGGGCGCGCAGGGATTATCGGCACGCTCATGCGGACCATGCCGTTCAACTCGCGGATCCAGGTGCTGGCGGCGCCGTTCGCGGACGAGACGATCATTCCGGTGGTCGGGCAGTTCCGGCGGATCGCAGTCAATTTCGGGCACGGGCCGTACGAGAACGCCTACGACATCACGCTGGAACGGCTGGCGTCCGGGGCGATCGACGCAGAGGCGCTGATCACCGGGCGGGTCGGGCTGGACGGGGTGGCGGATGCCTTCACGGCGCTGCGGAATCCGGAAGAGCACGTGAAGATCCTGGTGCTACCGGATCACTGAAGGTGATATGCCCGGTTCATCCGGGTTCGGTGTGGCGGGTGGCGTGGCTATACCCCGGCGGCCCGCCACATCACTATTGGGCTAATGACCAGCATGTGTCGGGCTCCACCGTTGTCCGACATGCTGGTTCATCGCCCGAACGGTGAAAATCACTGGTAGATCGTCGCACTTGCCGACCTGCGAAAGGACTCCGGAGCGGGTCCGACCGATCCGCCACGTGACAGGCTAGGCTGGCGAAATGTCGGCAAACACTGCTGTTGAGGAGGCCGGGGCGACCGGAGGCGAAGCCCAGGTGATCGCGCTGTGCAATCAGAAGGGCGGCGTCGGGAAGACCACCTCGACGGTCAATCTGGGTGCCGCGCTTGCCGAGTGCGGGCTGCGCGTGCTGCTGGTGGATCTCGATCCGCAGGGGGCGCTGTCGGCCGCCCTGGGCGTCGCGCACCACGATCTCGAACTCACCGTCTACGACCTGCTGGGGCGGTCGGCGCCGCCGATCGACGATGTGCTGATCAAAACCCGCGTCACCAACCTCCATCTGCTGCCCAGCAATATCGATCTGTCGGCGGCGGAGATCCAGCTCGTCAACGAGGTGGGCCGAGAGCATTCGATGCGCCGGGTGCTCGATCCGATCCGGGATCGCTACGACTACATCCTCATCGACTGCCAGCCATCGCTGAGCCTGCTCACCGTGAACGCGCTCGCCTGCGCGGACGGGGTCATCATTCCCATGGAGTGCGAGTACTTCTCGCTGCGCGGGCTGGCGCTGCTCAACGACACCATGGAGAAGGTGCGCGAACGGCTCAATCCGCGGCTCGAGCTGTCGGGCATCGTGGTCACCATGTTCGATCCGCGGCTGCTGCACTGCCGGCAGGTGCGGGACCGGGTGGCGGAGACGTTCGGGGCGGAGCTGTACGACACGGCGATCTCGCGGACGGTCCGGTTCCCGGACTCCACCATCGCGGGTGAGCCACTCACCACGTGGGCACCGAAATCCCGTGGTGCGGAACAATATCGAGAGTTGGCGCGGGAGTTCCTGAAGCGTTCGGGGCGGCCGATGGGTCAGCTCGCGATGTCCACGATGCAGTAGCCCTGGGCCGCGGCGTGCAGGGTGAAGGTGAGCACGGTAGTGACGGCGGAGGAATTCGTCACCGGGACGGTCACGGCCGCGCCCGCGTCGCCGGTTCGGGCGGTCATCCGGTCGGCGTCGAAGGCTGTTGTGCCGGTGAGCCTTCCGGGGTTGTTGGCCAGGGTCGAGCCCGCGCAGACGAGGGGGTACCTGCCCTCGGTGTCATCGGACTGGAGCGGCTGCCCGATCCAGCGGGCCAGATAGCGGCGGACCGTGTAGCGGGCGTCGCCCTCGGTGAAAGCGGGCTGGGCGGGGGCTGATTGCGGCGGCGCCGTGGTGGTCACCGGCGCGGGGGTGGTAGTGGCCGCCTCCGAAGTCGTGCCCAGCGTGTCGAGTGAACCGGTCGGCACAGGGCGTGCCTTCTCGGAGGAGTGCGCGGTGTGCGGAGTCTGGGCACAGCCGACGGCCAGCGCGCACAGCACCGCAGCGGGGAGCACCTTCAATGCGCGGAATCCAAGGCGGGTCACCGATCCCACGATAGCGGTGTTTTCCATATCCGCCCCGACGCGACGAGATCATCAGTACGCTCGGTGAGCGGACCGGACGTCCGCTCAGTCGATGTCGCCGGGGTGATCGCCGATGCCAGCCGTGGTATTGGAAGCCGAAGGGCTTCAGAAGCGGTATGGCGGCGTGGAGGCATTGCGCGGGGCCGGTTTTCAGGTCGGTGCGGGCGAAGTAGTGGCACTGATCGGCGACAATGGCGCTGGGAAATCCACACTGGTGAAATGCCTTTCGGGGGCCGAACAGCCCGACAGCGGGCGGATCTTGCTGGACGGCAAGCCCGTTCGGATGGCGTCGCCGACCGCGGCGCGACGGCTCGGGGTGGAGACGGTCTACCAGGATCTGGCCGTGGCCCCCGATCTCGATCCCTCCGCCAATCTCTTCCTCGGGCGTGAGTTGCTCCGCAAAGGGCTGCCCGGGCGGCTCGGGATGCTCGATCGCAAGGCGATGAGAACGCAAGCGGCCGAGCACTTTCAACGACTCGGTGTCGTGCTGCCCAGTGCGGATGTGCCGATCGGGTCGCTGTCGGGCGGGCAGCGGCAGACGGTCGCGGTGGCGCGGGCGGTGATGTGGGCCAGCCGGGTCGTCTTCATGGACGAGCCGACCGCGGCGCTGGGCGTGGTACAGCGGGAGCGGGTGCTGGATGTCATTCGCCGCGTGCGCGATCAAGGCATTGGGGTGGTGCTGATCAGCCACAATATGCCCGAGGTGCTGGCTGTCGCCGACCGTATCGAGGTGTTGCGGCTGGGGAAGCGGGTCGCCCGCTTCACGGCCGCCGATGCCACGCTGGAGCAGTTGGTGGGAGCCATGACCGGCGCGCTGACGACGGAGGACGAGTCATGAGGCGGCTGGCCGGGACCGGCACGTTCTGGATCGGGTGTGTGCTGGTCGTGCTGTACGCCGCGTTCAGCATCGTGCGGCCGGACGCCTTTCCGACGCGATTCACGCTGCAGACCTTGCTGATCGAGACGTCGGTACTGCTGGTGCTGTCGATCGGAATGACATTCGTGATCGTCACCGCGGGCATCGATCTGTCGGTGGGGATGGTGCTGATCTTCTCCGGTGTGCTGGCGGCCAAGACCATGGAGTGGCTCAGCCCCGGCGAGGACGCGACACACGCGGGCTGGGGCATCATTCTGCTCGGGCTGGTGATATCGCTGGCGGGCGGGGCGCTCTGGGGACTGGTGAACGGAATTCTGGTGGCCAAGGCCAAGATTCCGCCATTGATCGTGACGCTGGGGTCGTTCGGGGCAGCGCTGGGTGCGGCACAGTTGATCACCGGCGGGGTCGATACCCGCACGGTTCCCGGGAAGCTGCGTGACTCACTGGGTTTCGGCACCATGCTGGGCGGGATTCCGGATCTGGTACTGGTGGCGGTCGCGGTGACGACGGTCGGCGCCTGGCTGTTGCACACCACTCGGTTCGGCCGGTACACCTTTGCGATCGGGTCCAGCGCGGAGGCCGCGCGGCGGGCCGGGATCGGGGTCACGCGGCATCTGATCCTGGTATATCTCATGGCCGGAATGCTCTCGGGCCTGGCCGGTTTCATGAATCTCGCGTATTTCGGGACCACCACGATCGCAGGCCATGGCACCGACAATCTCGATGCCATCGCGGGGGTGGTCATCGGCGGGACCAGTCTGTTCGGCGGGGTGGGGTCGGTGCTGGGCACCGTGATCGGGGTGTTCATCCCGTCGGTTTTGCGCAAGGGCTTCGTCATCGCGGGGGTGCCGGTGTTCTGGCAGCCCATTGCGGTGAGCGTCGTGCTCGTGGCGGCCGTGTGGTTCGACCAGATCCGCAGGCGGTCCCGGGACCGGAAATAACACAACGCAGTTCGAAGGTGAGGGCCTGATGATGAGGACCGGTGGACGGGCGGCCGTAATGGCCGGCGTAGTGGTGGCGGTGGCCGGACTACTGGCGGGATGCGGTGGCTCGGTGAGCAATTCGGGCAAGGCCGACGCGAAGAAGCTGGTGCTCATTCCCGGCGTCGCGAACGAGCCCTTCTACATCTCGATGCAGTGCGGCGCCCAGGACGAGGCGAAGAAACTCGGGTACTCCCTGGACACCCAGGCCCCCACCCAATTCGATGCCTCGCTGCAGACGCCGATCGTCACCGGCGTCATCGCCAACAAACCCGGCGCGATCCTCATCGCACCCACGCACGCCCAGGCCATGGCCAGCCCGATCAAGCAGGCCAAGGACGCGGGTATCAAGGTCATCGAGGTGGACACCGCGCTCGAGGACACCTCCATCGCCCTGTCCTCCATCTCCTCCGACAATGTGAAGGGCGGGCGACTGGCCGCGGTCACCCTCGCGAAACTGGTGGGCGACAAGGGATCCGTGCTCGTGATCAACACCAAGGCCGGCACCTCCACCACCGACCAGCGCGCTCAGGGCTTCGAGGACGAACTCGAACAGAACCACCCGGGCATGTCGTCACTGGGCGTGCAGTACAACAACAACGAAGCCGCCCAGGCCGCCTCCATCGTCACCGCCACCCTCGCCGCCCACCCCGACCTGGCCGGCATCTTCGCCACCAACCTCAGTTCCGCCGAAGGCGCAGCCACCGGCCTCCGCAACGCCGGCAAACTCGGCCAGGTCAAAGTCGTAGGCTTCGACGCCAGCCCCAAACAGGTCCAAGACCTGAAGGACGGCACCGTCCAAGCCCTGATCGCCCAAAACCCCTCCGACATAGGCAAACAGGGCGTAGACCAAGCCGACGCCGCCCTCCAGGGCAAGCCGGTCACCCGCAAAATCCAAACCGACATGATCGCCATTACCGCCGACACCATGTCCACCAACGACCAGCACTTCTACAAGAGCAAGTGCTAATCGGCGGCGAAGAGATTCACCCGCGCGAATGCCCACTGAAACGTCACTCCGCACACCGGGCAACCCCTCCGGCTACTGGAAAGCCGTGGATCCGGCTCGAGGTACGGCCTGAAACGCCGAAAGTGCCTCGGCCGGTGGCCGGTCGAGGCATTTTGCTGTCAAGCTGCTCGATGATCGATCCCTCAACTCGCTGAATTCCGTTCACTCCATATAGGTATCGCGCATATGCGTTTGCTCAGGATCGCCGCAACCGCCACTGGCGGCACCACCGTCCTGCACCTTCCCCGAGCTGTCTTGATCGCGGCCACCGCCGCAGTGGTCATGGCGATCGGCTGCAGCAGCAGCGACTCGAAACCAGCAGCAGCATCCTCCGCAGCGCACGTTCCAGCCACGACGAGGACGACGGCGACACCGATTCAGCCGGTCCCCGATACTCATAAGAACAAAGTAGGTCGCCTGCCGTTCACGATCGCGCTCCTCCAGGAGATCGCGCCCGAGCCACGTGATGTCACGGGAAGTCAAGTGCTGGTTGAGAACACGTCGGACGACTTTACCGGTATCGCTCAACGGGAAGTGCAATACTCGGTAGGCAGCGAAGTGGTCGGTACGAACACCGGCCACACCGATGTACTGAATCCGGGCCAGCAGCAGACGATCTGGATCGATGCCTTCGCCAACCGTAACGTCACCGGCCAATATGGGACCGCTCAGCTGATCAGCCTCTGGTTCAGCAGCGACACATCCCAACCGGGAACGAAACTGCAGCTGGCGTTCTGAATTGCGTCGCCTGCACACCCCAGGAGAAACCATCATGTTCCGAAAGATCGCCGCCACCACCGTCATCGCCGCGGCCCTCACCGGCGCCGGTGCCGGAATCGCCTCGGCCGCAACCACCCCTGATCCAGCGCCACAGCCCATCATCGCTCCCGTCGAGCCTGTCGCCGCAGGACAAACCCAGGCGATTCCCGGAGGGCAGGTCGGTGCTGTCGTCGGCGCCGTCGCCGGTGCCGCGATCGGCGTGGTCGCGGGCGGCGCGATCGGCTGTGCAGTGGTCGTGCCAGTGTGCCCCGTCACCACGGTCATCGGCGCGGGCATCGGCGGAGTCGCTGGTGGCGTCATCGGCGCAAGTGTCGGCGCGGGCGTGGGCTCGGCAATCGGCGCGCAGATCCCCGGCTGACCCTGGACACGACGATGGCCGCCTCGGACCGAAATGATCCGAGGCGGTTTCATTTTCGGTGGCCCACCCGCACCTCGAGTGCGCGAACCCCCGGGGACGCGGTCACATCCTGTCCGGCGGATTCGCCGTTGCGTGCGTTGGCGGACGCGGTGTCGGCGTTGAGCTTCGCCGAGCTCGGCGGCCGGCGCGAATCAGTCCTTTTGGCGCTCGACACGATGCGACAAGCGCTGGGTGAAGGTTTCCGTCCACACGGCCGATTCCGATTCGTCCGGGAGCTCGGCGGCGCGTCTGCCCGCCCGCGGACTACCCGTGCGCCCACCCTGTTTCACGCCGCCGGGCCGGGCCTGCAATGCCAGAACCCGCACGCCCCACGACACGTAAGCCTCCACGCTCATCCCCGCGCAATCCGCCGCATTGCGCAACGTGAGCCAATCATCCTCACCCACCGTCACCACAATGTCCCTGCTCGACATAACGATCAACGTTAGACCCTGCAGACCGTCCAGACCCGTTAGTGGCCTGCAAATATCTCGTTCAGCCGCTGATCACCCTGTCGGGACAGCCGAACGAACCCCGCCCCGCGCCGTAGTGCCGAACGCCAGAAACCGGTCGCATCTCGCACCTTCGGCCGCCGGGCAGCATTTTCTTGCCAAATCCGAAGGCGCAGTGCGTGATCAGAACGGTTGAGCCAGATATGGCTCGACCGGCTGGTTCACGCACTCACCCGTAATTTGTGGCAGCCGAGCGCATCACGCTGAAGTGGGCTCCCACCGACCGGTCCGAGAAGCTCGCTCAGCTTTGCGACGCGTGTCGCTGGATGAGTTCGTATACGGGCTTGGGGTCTTCTATTTGGGGGTAGTGGCCCAGACCCGGCAGTCGAGTTACCGGCGTGTTCGGCCTGAGGTTCAGAACTGCTTGCAGTACCGCCTCGGTGCAGATGGGATCCAGATCCGCCCAGCCGAGTTCCAGCGCGCCCAGCCAGGTGCGTATTGCGTTGTGCCAGCGCGTGGAAGTCGGGGGTGTGACGCGTTCGTGGTTGTAGTAGATGAGTTTGTCGAGCATGCGATGACCGTCGTTGTGGGACAGCAAAGACCACTGGTCGGCTGCCTCCTCAGCGGTGAGGGGATGCGCCGCGGAGAAGATACTGCCGAACGAGCGACGGAAGTAGAATTCGCTCGTCGCTCGGGTGACGAGCGGGCCGAGCCGGCTCAGCAGGAGTTTCTGTCCGAGCAGCAGGCTGGCCTGTTCGCGGACCAGGCTCGCATTGAACAGCAGAGCCGATTTCAGCGTGAACGACAATGTTCCATCGATGTCGCGGGCGAGGAGTTCGGTGGCGACCGAGCTGCCCATGTCGTGGGACACCATGACGACGGGTTCACCCACGTACCGCTGCGCGAGTTCCTCTGCGATATCGGCTTGAATTCGCAACGAGTACTGCATATCTCGTGGCTTGTCGGACAGTCCGAAGCCGAGGAAGTCGAAGGTGAGCAGGCGGTGGCCGTCGATCGAGTCGAAGGCGTCCCGCCAGTCGTAGGAGCTGGACGGGTAGCCGTGCAGGAGCACCAACGGCGGCAGGTCCGGGGAGCCTTCTCGTTCACGGACGAAGATCCGGTGGCGTCCGACCTGTTCGAAGGTGCCCGATCGCTGCCAGGCCGCGACGCGTGGGGTCAGATCCGCCATCTCTACCCTCCTGTGGCCGACAGCCGTCGGTTCGCCTTCACCCTAACAAATTGCACTGTCCATGCAGATTGTTCGCCGAGGAGTCGCGCCTGTTCGGATTTCAGTCGGGCAATGATGGAGGTGGGGTTGGGCATGAGTGCGGGTGGGTGTGGGCTGGCGCCGGACCGGCGTGGGCCGGTCCGGCCGGATGGTCAGGCGGTGGCCAGGGCGCGGTGAGCTTCCACTGCCAGACGGGTTTCTTCGGTTACCAGGTCGGCGTTGATGTGGGCACCGGCCATGGCACCGGCGGCAGCGGAGTTCCCTACCTGGGCGGAGATGTCGGTGACGTTGCCCGCGGCCCAGACGCCGGGGATTTCGGTGCGGCCGGTGGGGTCGGCGGGGATGTATTCGCCTGCGCCGCTGGGGTGCGAGGTGGGTGTCAGGCCGAGATCGGCAAGGAAGGCGGTGCGGGCGACCATGCGGGTGGGGGCGGCCAGGACCTCACGGGGGACGATGGCGCCGTCGGCCAGGCGGACGCCGGAGATTCGGTCGGCCGCGATCTCCACGGCGGTGACCTCACCGGTGACGACGCGAATTCCTCTGGCCGCCAGCTGTTCCGACTCCTCCTCGGTGGGAGGGGTGTTGGTGTGGGCGAAGTAGACGACGTCGCCGCTCCACTGGCGGAAGAGGAGGGCGAGGTGAATTCCCATGGGGCCCAGGCCGAGGACGCCGATCGGGCGGTCCCGGACCTCCCAGCCGTGGCAGTACGGGCAGTGGATGACATCGTGGCCCCAGCGCTCGCGCAGGCCCGGGATATCGGGGAGTTCGTCGACCAGGCCGGAGGTCACCAGCAGCCGGCGGGCACGCACAGACTGCCCGTTGGCCAGGGTGACGACGAATTCCTCACCGTCCCTGACGATTCCGGTCACCTCACCCGGAATCACCTGTCCGCCATAGCCGCGCACCTCTTCGCGCCCCCGCGCCAGCAGTTCTGCCGGCGGCACGCCTTCGCGGGCGAACAATCCGTGCACCCCGTCCGCAGGCGCATTGCGCGGGCTGCCCGCGTCGATCACGACCACCGCGCGCCGCGCTCGGGCGAGCATGAGCGCCCCGTTCAGTCCGGCCGCGCCGCCGCCGACCACCACCACGTCATAGCTGCTGTTCAGCTGATCGGTCATTGATGACCACCTCCTGCCTACGACCATGCTGGCCATATCGCAATCCTGGCAACCTTGTTTGCCGATATGGCAAACTGAAGTCATGACCGAGGATATCGACAGAGCTCTGGAAGGGGTGGGACCGAGGCTGCGTGAGCTGCGCAAACAGCGCGAGACCACACTGGCCGAGCTGTCCGACGAGACGGGCATCTCGGTGAGCACGCTGTCCCGGTTGGAGTCCGGCGCGCGACGCCCCACCCTGGAGCAACTGCTCCCCCTGGCCCGCGCCCACAACGTCACCCTCGACGAACTGGTGAACGCCCCGCTCACCGGCGACCCGCGCGTGCACATGCGCCCGATCAACCGTGGCGGCATGCAGATGCTGCCGCTGACCCGCCGCGTCGGCGGCATCCAGGCCTTCAAGATCGTGCTGGGCCCGAAATCCGGTCGCACCGAACCCAATCCGCAGACCCACGAGGGCTACGAGTGGCTCTACGTCCTCAACGGCCGGCTCCGGATGATCCTTGGCGCGCACGACCTGATCCTGCACCCGGGCGAGGCCGCCGAATTCGATACCCGGGAGCCGCACTGGTTCGGCGCGGCCGACGACGAACCGGTCGAATTCCTCAGTCTCTTCGGCAAACAGGGCGAGCGGGCCCACTTCCGTGCCCGCCCCAAGGGAGACTGACGGGCCCGCCCCAGGAGAGACCGACGGCTATCCCTGATACCGCGGCCCGACCAGCGCGAGCGCGGTTTCGACTGCCACATCGATGATTTCGGTGATGTCGCGCCCGTCCTCCACGGTGGAGGCGATGAGCTCCCGGAACCCGCCGTAGAGAATCGTCGCCATCTGCCGCGTCGACGGATGCAGTCCGGCCGCCTGGAATCCCGCTGTGGCGGTGAGGTCCTGGATCAGCGTGATGAACGATTCCGCGGCGTCCCGGTGCAGTTGCCGCGCCCGCTCCCCGAGCGCCGGGGTGTCGCGGATCCAGGCCAGGGTGATGCAGGTGTCGTCGCGCGAGGCTCCGATCCACGCCTCGATCGCCTGATGGATCTGGGTATCCCAAGGCGCGGTCGGGTCCACGGCCGCGTAGATCTGCTGGACGGTGTCGTTGTTGCGTTCGGCGAGCATGGCCACGAAGCAGTCCTGCTTGTCGGCGAAGTGCTCGTAGAAGGTCCGCCGGGAGGTCCGCGCGAGGCGGACCACATCGGCCACGGTGGTATCCCGGTAGCCGCGCTCGCGGACCGCGTCGGCCATGGCATCCAGCAGTCGCCGCCGGAACCCGGAGTCGGTGGCGGGTTCGGCGCTGTCGGCGGTGTCGACGCGTGTCACGAGCATCAGCGTAGTTTCTCCGATCTCGGCGAGCATCACGGCGTGTCGGTGTGTTCGCGGCGGTATCGCTCGCGCCCGGTCAGGCGGCGGTGTCACTGACACCCAGTCAGGCGGTGACCTGTTCGGGACCGCGTTCGGCCGCGGCGGAGGTGTGAGCCGGGCGGCGGCCGAAGCGGATGGTGCCGTCCTCGATTCGCCCGTGCCGCAGGGTGATCACATCCTGGGCGTAGTTCATGCCCAGCCGCCACGGCGCCCGAGATCCGGCCTTGGGGAAGCGGTCCATGGACCGCAGCACGTACCCGGCCTGGAAGTCCATCAGCGGCGCGGTGGTCACCGCCGGATCCGGCCACGGCGTGGCCTGGGCGTACCCGTGAATGTCCATGTGCCGCAACAACCGGCACACGAACTCCGCGACCAGGTCGGCCTTGAGCGTCCAGGACGCGTTGGTGTAGCCGATGGTGAAGGCGAAGTTGGGCACGCCGCTGAGCATCATGCCCTTGTAGGCCATGGTGTCCGGCGGCTGGATCTCGCGCCCGTCGACGGTGAGCCCGATGCCGCCGAGGGCCAGCAGGTCCAGCCCGGTGGCGGTCACCACGATGTCGGCAGACAGCTCCTCCCCGGATTCCAGCTTCACCCCGTCCGCGGTGAAACGCTCGATGCGATCGGTCACCACCGAGGCCCGCCCGTCGCGGATGGCGCGGAACAGGTCCCCGTCCGGGACCAGGCACAGCCGCTGATCCCACGGGTTGTAGGCCGGGTTGAAATGCGTGTCGACGTCGTAGCCCTCGGGCAGCTGCTTGATGGTCAGGTCCCGGAAGAACTTGCGCATCATCTGCGGCCGCCGCTGGCTGAGCTGATAGATCAGCGTGCCGATGGCGACGTTCTTCCACCGGGTGATGGCGTAGGCCCGCCGCGTCCCGAACCATCCGCGCAGCTTGGTGGCGATGGCGTCCACGCTGGGCGCGGACATGATGTAGGTCGGCGACCGCTGCAGCATGGTCACGTGCCCCGCGTTCTCGGCCATGGCCGGCACCAGCGTGACCGCGGTCGCCCCGCTGCCGATCACCACGACACGCTTTCCGGCGTAATCGAGTTCGGCGGGCCAGTGCTGCGGGTGCACGATCTGCCCGCGGAAGTCGTCGATTCCGGCGAACTCGGGGGTGTAGCCCTCGTCGTAGCGGTAGTAGCCACTGCACAGGTAGAGGAAGTCGCAGGTGATGGTCGAGGTCATCCCGTCGTGTTCGAACCCGACGGTCCAGCGCGCCTCCTCCGTCGACCACGAGGCCCCGGTCACCCGGTGCCCGTAGCGAATTCGCCGATCGATCCCCGCGTCGGCGGCCGTCTGGCGAATGTAGCCGAGAATGGCGGGCCCGTCCGCGATGGCCTCCGCCGCCACCCACGGCCGGAACCGATACCCCAGGGTGTGCATATCCGAGTCCGACCGCACCCCGGGATACCGGAACAGATCCCAGGTCCCGCCCATGGCCTCGCGCGCCTCGAGAATGGCGTAGCTGCGTCCCGGGAACGCGTCCTGGAGATGATGTGCCGCCCCGATGCCCGACAGTCCGGCCCCGACGATCAGCACGTCCACGTGTTCGGTCATTGCTTCGCTCCCTTCGCGGCCCGGGCGCGCACCAGGCCCATCACGACCGACAGCACGTCGAAATAGTGCGTCGGGGTCACCCGTGCCAGCGTGTCGAACAGGTAGGCGTCGGGTCCGACGAGAATGCGCGCCTTGCCGCGTTCGACTCCGCGGCAGATGATTTCGGCCGCCTGCTCCGGCGTGGTCATGGTCATGGCCTCGAATTCGGCGGCCATCTGCTCGTGAGTACGGCCCCTGCCCTCGGGATCCTTGCGCACCCGGCCGTTGCGGGCGATATTGGTCCGGATGCCGCCGGGATGCACGGTCACCGCCGAGACGCCCGTGCCCCGAAGTTCCTGCCGCAGTGCGTCGGTGAACCCGCGCACCGCGAATTTCGCTGCGCAGTAAGCACTCTGATAGGGCATCCCCGCCAGCCCGTACACGCTGGAGGTATTGACGATGGCGCCGCTGCCCTGCTCGACCAGGATGGGCAGGAACGCGCGCGTCCCGTTCACCACCCCGTCGAAGTTGATCTGCCGCAACCATTCGTCGTCCGCGGGCACGCTGTCGAGCACCGAGGAGGACACCGCCACCCCGGCATTGTTGAACACCGCAGCCAAGGGCGCGGGCAGCCACTCGCGCACCTCGTCGGCGAAGGCCAGCTGATCGGCCGCGTCGCGCACATCCAGCACGCGGGTCAGCACCGGCCCACTGAGGGATGCCGCCGTCTGCTTCAGTCCCTCGATGTCGATATCGGCGATGGCCACCGGCGACCCACGGCGAGACAGCAATTGGGCCAGTCCCCGCCCGATTCCGGAGGCCGCACCGGTGATCATGACCGGGTGGCTGGACAGCGGCCTAGAGGTTCGGGGCATCGGAGCTCCTGGATTCGGCGGTGCGGATGTGCGAGTCGATGAGGTCGGCGAAAGTCGGCCAGAGGGCGGCGGGCAGATCGTGGCCCATGCCGGGGAGGGTGTGCAGGCGCGCGCCCGGAATCGCCGCGGCGGTGACCTTGCCTCCGGTCGGATTCACCATGCGGTCGCGGTCGCCGTGCAGGACGAGGGTCGGCGCGGTGATCGTCCGCACCTCGGCGGTCCGGTCGCCCGACTTCATGATTCCGGCGAACTGGCGTCCCACGCCCGCCGCCGGGCGCGGATCGCGGTCCCAGGTGGTCCCGGCGATGGCGCGAATCCTGGCCTCGTCGAACGGATATCCCGCCGAGCCGATGTGCCGGTACATGCCGACCGCGCGGACCAGGTGCTCCTCGCGGGTACCGGCGGGCTTGCGGAACATGCGCGCCCAGGTGGACAGTGTGGGCCGCCCCACGCGCGCCGCACCGGTGGTCGAGAAGATCGACGTCAGCGAGGACGCCCGATCCGGATAGCGGGCCGCGACGGTCTGCGCGATCATCCCGCCCATCGACATGCCGACCAGGTGCGCGGACCGCCAGCCGAGGGTGTCGAGCAGCCCGACCGTGTCGACGGCCATGTCCCCGAGATCGTATTGCTGTGGGTCCCAGCGCTTGCGGGCCATCGCGAGCCCGCCCGGCGGCCGGAACCCGGCATGCGTGGAGGTCCCCACATCACGATTGTCGAACCGCACCACGTCGTATCCGCGCACCACCAGCTGCGCGATCAGCCCATCGTGCCATTCGTGTTTCTGCTGCCCGAGCCCGGCGATCAGCAGCAGCGGCACGCCCGATCCCTCCCGCTCGTAGGTGAGGGCGATCCCCCGCCCGACCTCGGCCACCCGCTCGCTCACGCGGTCACCTCAGCGCCACGCTCCGCACCGGTTTCGGCGGCCTCGGCCACCGGCGGCCGTGGCGCCCGCCGATACACGACGGCCTGCCCCTTCTTCGCCGGAACCAGTGCGACACCGCGGAAGTGCGCGCGCTCGTCGGGCGCGTCGGTGGTCTCCAGTGTGAAGTCCCGCAACAGCACCCGCAGCACCACGTTCATTTCCATGGTGGCGAAGGCCGCCCCGATACACCGGCGCGCGCCGCCGCCGAACGGAATCCAGCTGAAGGTCCCCGGCCGTGCACCGACGAACCGATCCGGATCGAAATCCCGTGGGTTGGTGAACAATTCCGGATTGTCGTGCATGAGCCGGATGCTCACCATCACGTGCTGCCCGCGCGCCAGCGTCCACCGGCCCAGTTGCAGTGAGTCCGTCCGCACCTTGCGCGCGGTGGCGTCGATGACCGGCCGTACCCGCTGGGTCTCCAGCAGTGTCGCCTCGCGCAGCGCGGACCCGCCCGCGTCGTTCTCCTCGACCAGGCGGCGCAGGATGTCCGGATGCCGCCGCAGCCGCTCGACGGTCCAGGCCAGCGAGGTGGCGGTGGTCTCGTGCCCGGCGGTGAGCAGGGTGAGCAGTTCGTCGGCGATCTCGCTGTGTGTCATGGCCGAACCGTCGTCGTAGCGGGCCTGCAGCAGCATGGCCAGCACATCGTCACGCTCGCTCAGCTCCGGATCGGCGGCCGCGCGCCGGATGAGCCGTCCGACGATCTCGTCGTACTGCGCGCGGTAGGCGGCGAACCGCGCCCACGGCCCGAAGCGCCCGAACAGCCTGCGCGGCACCGGAAGTGCCGCCAGCGCCGACCCGACCAGCACCAGTTTCGGGAGCAACGTCCGCAGCTGGTCGAATTCCGCGCCTTCCGCGCCGAAGACGGCGCGCAGGATCACGTTCAGGGTGATCCGCATCATCGAGTCCATGGTCGCGAACTCGCGCCCCGAAGGCCAGCCGGCCATCTCCCGGACGGCCTCCTCCTCGATGAGCGATTCGTAGACCGCCAGCCGCCGCCCGTGGAACGGCGGGGTGAGCAGCTTGCGCTCCTTGCGGTGCTCCTCCCCGCGCAGCGCGAAAAGCGAACCGGGGCCGAGGAATTGGCCGAGGTTGGCGTCGATATTGTCCACAAGATCGGTGTGCGTGGTGAACAGCGCCTTGACCTCGGTTGGTTCCGACAGCACCAGCGTGGGCCCGAAGCGGGGCATCGCGACCATGAACGCCGATCCATAGCGCTGATGCAGGCGACGCCAGGCCCGGGTGCGCCCGGCCAGGATCTCGATGCCCTGCACGAAGGCCGGCGTGGTTGGTCCGTCGGGCAGTGTCACTGTGGTCATGCGCCATCTCCCAGCCTGGTACATCTGCGTACCATCAGCACGGTACGCGCCTGTACCGACTGTGGCAAGGGTCACGTTCCGGACGGGAGAGGGCCGCGTGGCAGCCCTCGGCAAGTCCGGTCGGCGTAACGACCCGAACGCCGGCCGCAGCGGATGACTACAGCGCCGCCCGCAACGGGTGAGCGGGATCGAAGATCGAGATCGGCGGGCCCTCCCCCGCCGGATGCACCTGGAGCCTGCCGGTGTCGTCGATGAGGATGCGCCGCCCCGGATATGTCCGCCGAGCGATCTCCACGTCACGTTCATCGAACTGGTCGCAGCCGGTGAAAACCAGTACGCCGTAATGCAATTCGGTGGCGTACACACTGGCCGGCCAACGATGTAGCCAGACGTCGAGATCGAAGAGGGCATCGGGTTTGGGCAGGTCAGTGCCGACCGTCATGCGGGCATACTAGGCCCGCCTGCCCGAGTTCCACACGCGCACATCGGCGAGTCGCCGTATTGATCGCGTCAATGTTGCGCCGCGGGTTCGGATCCGGACTTCGCCATCGTCACTCCCTTACACGCCGTGCCCGCCGCCGTCGACCGCCACCATCCAGGCGCGGTCACCGAACGCCTGCCGCAAGCGCAGCGCGCCGCTGTGCAGGGAGGCTCGATTCGCGGCCGCCGAAGGTAGAAACCCCGGACACCCACCCGCGTCACCCCACCGTGCCACCCGCCACTCCCCCCGACAGGACTATCGGACAGTCGGCGGTCATGATCTTGGGTGAAACGCTAGTGTTGCGCGATTGAACGTAATCGACCGAGTTCGATAGGCTCGGGGTTTGGCATGCGGGCCGATCGAGCCGAGGGTGATGCGATGAGGCAAGCGTTCGATGCTTGGAAGCGGGCGGTGACCCGGGGGGCCAGTACCCGGGCCATTGCGGAGAAGCTGGACAGCAATGGGCCCAGAATCAAGCGGCATTTGGAGGAGTCGGATCCGCCGGTGGCGGATACGGTGATCGAACTCGCGCGCGCCTACGGGGTGAATCCGGTGGAAGGGTTGATCGCGGCCGGGCTGATCACGCGCAGCGATGTCGATCATGCTGCAACGAAGGACGCCCTTGCCGAGGTGCCCATGTTGCAGTTGCTGGAGGAGGCCGTGGAGCGGGAGCGGCGGGCCGTGCGGCGGCGAGCGCCCGAGGGTGAGCAGGCGGCGGACAGCGAGGAGCGCCGCAGCCGGCGGTTCCGGCGCAAGGTCGGCGAGGGGCCGGCGGAGTAGGCGTTCCTACGGCGCGACCGCGAGAAAGCCGAACGCCGCGAAGAGCGAGAGGTGGACCGTGCCCTGCAACAGGGTGGCACGACCGGGCACCACGGTGAGCATGCCGACGACCACTGTTATTGCCAGCAGCACCATTTCGGTCGCGCCCAGGCCGAGCAGCAGCGGGGTGTCCAGCCAGATCGAGGCGACCGCGATGGCCGGGATCGTGAGGCCGATGCTGGCCATGGCCGAGCCCAGCGCCAGGTTCAGACTTACCTGCACCCGTCCGCCTCGCGCGGCACGCAGCGCGGCCAGTGCCTCGGGCAACAGGACCAGCAGCGCGATCACCACGCCGACCGCGGAACGCGGCAGACCCGCTGCGTCGACACCGGATTCGATGGCCGGAGACACCGCCTTCGCCAGACCGACCACGCCGACCAGGGCTGCGATCAGCAGCCCGCCGCTGGTCCACGCGCGCCGCGCACTCGGCCGCTCCGCGTGCTCGTCCTCGTCGCCGGTCCCCGGTTCCACCGGGAGGAAATCCTCTTTGTGCCGCACGGTCTGCACGGCGATGAAGCAGCCGTAGAGCACCAGTGAGGCGACGGCAGCGAAGGCCAGCTGGGCGGGCGAGAAGTGCGGCCCGGGTTCACTGGTCGTGAAGGTCGGCAGCACCAGGCTCAGCGTGGCCAGGGTCGCCACCGTGGCCAGTGCCGCACCCGTGCCCTCCGCATTGAAGACCGCGACCCGCCGCCGCAGCGCCCCCACCAGCAACGCCATCCCGAAGATGCCATTGCAGGTGATCATGACCGCTGCGAACACGGTGTCGCGGGCCAGCGGCGCGGCCTTGTCCCCGGCCGAAACCATCAGCGTCAGAATGAGTCCGACCTCGATGACGGTCACCGCGATGGCCAGCACCAGCGCGCCGAACGGCTCGCCGACGCGATGCGCGACAACCTCGGCGTGATGCACCGCGGCCAGTACCGCCGCCAGCAGGAGAGCGAATATCGGGATGTCGGCCAGCAGCGACAATTCCCGGCCCCACACCGCGGCGAGCATCACCACTGCGAGCAGGGGAACGATTACGGTCCAGCGAATCTTGTCCAGCAGCAAGGGTTCCTCAGTGGTCACGGGATTCGACGAGCGCGGAAATCCCTCGGACGCAGCCGAATCGACCGGGCACGCGCCGGTCGCCCGGCACGTGCGCGATGTTCGACTCACGTCAAACCATAGAGGTACTATGCAACATTCCACAATCACGATGAACCATTGTCGTTCCATCGAGCGTGGTCAGCTCGCACATATCGCCAGCTCAGGCAGAATATCCGCGAATTATGTGATCGCAACCATATGGAACGACATCGGCATACGAACCGAACCCCCGATCACACCAGGGGTGTGAAGTCCCGGCTCGCGAGGTACTCCGGCCGCGGGTGCGGCGCGGCATAGGGATCGAGCAGCGTGTTCTCGACACTGTTGAACACCAGGAACAGATTCGAGCGCGGGAACGGAGTGATATTGCCCGCCGACCCGTGCATGAGATTGGAGTCGAACAGCAGCGCCGATCCCGCCCGCCCGGTGAACTGCGTAATGCCGTGCTTCCCAGCCAGATCCGTGATGACCGCCTGTGACGGGACGCCGATCTCCTGACCGCGCAGGGAAACCCGATGATGGTCGGCAGGCGTCTCACCCTGACAGGGGACGAAGGTGCGATGCGAGCCCGGCATGACCATGAGGCTGCCGTTGAACGGGTAGTTGTCGGACAGCGCGATGGACAGGCTCACCGCGCGCGGCGTCGGCATACCGTCCTCGGCGTGCCAGGTCTCGAAGTCGGAGTGCCAGTAGAAGCCGGCGCCGGTGAAGCCGGGCATGTAGTTCACCCGGGTCTGGTGCAGATAGACCTCGGAGCCGAGAATCTCGCGCGCCAGACCGGCAATCCGGTCCTCGCGCACCAGATCCGCGATCATGGCGCTGAGCCGGTGCACCTCGAACAGGGAGCGCACCCGGTGCGACGCGCGCTCGATGATCACGCGCTCGTCCAGCACGAGGTCGGGATCGCCGGTCAGCCGCTGGATTTCGGCCGACACCTCACCGACCTCGTACGGATCGAGCAGGCTGTCGACGACGGCGTAGCCGTTGTCGTCGAAATCGGCGAGGGCGGGGCTGCCGATCTCGCCCCACACCGTCGGGTCGTCACGCTCGATCGGCGGGGTGCCCACCACCGTGCGGGTGCGATAGCGATCGATTCTTCCGTTGTCGGACACAGTCATTCGAAGCTCCTAGTCGACGGCGACGAGCGGGTACACACCGTTCTCGTCGTGCACCTCCTGCCCGGTCACCGGCGGATTGAACACGCAGAGCATGCGCATCCGGGTGCGGGCGAAGAGGCGGTGCCGTTCGTGGCCGTTCAGCAGGTACATCGAGCCGGGGCCCAGCTCGTAGGTGGTGCCGTGATCGAGATCGACCAGGGTGCCCTCGCCCTCGACCAGCCAGACGGCCTCGATGTGGTGCCGGTAGTGGAACTCGTGGACGGTCTCGGCGTCGATGGTGGTCTCGTGGAACGAGAACCCGACCCGGTCGCCGCCGAGCACGATGCGCTTGCTGCGCCAGCCCGGGCCCGCGACATCCCGATCGGTGCCGGTGATCTCGGCCGTGGTGCGCACGATCATGTCAGCGCCCCCGCCCGCCGCAGACGGTATCCAGTGAGGCTGCCAGCAGCTCCAGGCCGTGATCGAGCTCGCAATCGGTAATGGTCAGCGGCGGAAGCAGTTTCACCACTTCGTCCTCGGGACCGGAGGTCTCCACCAGCAGCCCGCGCTGGAAGGCGACGGCACACACCTTCTCCGCCTGCGAGGCGTCGTCGAAGACCAGGCCGTGCACCAGACCACGCCCGCGCGCACCGACACCGTCGAAGGCCGCGGACATGCCCGTCAGGGCACGGTCGATGCGCTCGCCCTTGGCCCGGGTGGCGGTCTCCAGGACATCGTCGGCCCAGTAATGCTCCAGCGCCGCACGGGCGGTGACGAAGGCCGGGTTGTTTCCACGGAAGGTGCCGTTGTGCTCGCCCGGCTTCCACAGGTCCAGTTCCGGCTTGAACAGCACCAGCGCCATCGGCAGGCCGTAGCCGCCGATGGACTTGGACAGCGTGACGATATCCGGTGTGATACCGGCCATTTCGAAGGAGAAGAACGGTCCGGTGCGGCCGCAGCCCATCTGCACGTCGTCGACGATCAGCAGAATCTCACGGGCGGAACACAATCCGGCCAGCTTGCGCAGCCACTGCACACTCGCGAGATTGACTCCGCCCTCACCCTGGACGGTTTCGACGATCACGGCGGCCGGGCTGTCCAGACCGGAGGAGGCATCGTCGAGGACGCGCTCCATCCATTCGAACGAATCATCCTCCCCGCCGGACAGATACCCGTCGAAGGGCATCGAGGTGGCGTGCTGCAGCGGCACACCCGCACCCGCCCGCTTGGCGGCATTGCCGGTGACCGACAGCGCGCCCAGCGTCATACCGTGAAAAGCGTTGGTGAAGTTGAGAATCTCCGTACGGCCGGTCGCCTTGCGGGCCAGCTTGAGCGCGGCCTCCACCGCGTTCGCGCCGGTGGGTCCGGGGAACTGCACCTTGTAGTCCAGGCCGCGCGGCTTCAGGATCCGGTCGCGCAGCGACTGCAGCAGATCACGCTTGGCGACGGTGGACATGTCGAGCCCGTGGGTGAGACCGTCACCCGCGATGTACTCGAGCAGCGACTGCTTCAGCACGGGGTTGTTGTGGCCGTAATTGAGTGCGCCCGCTCCGGCGAAGAAATCCAGATACTCCCGGCCGGACTCGTCGCGGAGCCAGGCGCCTGACGCGGTGTCGAAGACCGTCGGCCAGGAGCGGCAGTAGCCGCGCACATTCGACTCGAGATCCGCGAAAACCGTCATATCGGGGCTAGTCATCGCCATTCCTCCTGAGTGGTGACCGGTGTGATGCGGTAGAGGTCCTCGGGCTGATGCCCGCCGGGAAACTGATCCGCCGTGAACAACGTGGTGCGGGTCAGGGCCGCGCCACGGCGGCGGGCCAGCGAGGCGAACATGGCGACCGAGGCCGGATTGTCGGGGGCGATGGTGGTCTCGAGCTGCGTGACTCCGCGCGCCGCGGCACTTTCCAGCAGCGCGTCGAGCATGTCCACGCCCAGGCCGTGCCCACGGTGAGGCTGATCGACCGCCACCTGCCAGACGAACAGGATGCGCGGCCACGCGGGCCTGGTGTAGCCGATGACGAATCCGGCTATCTCGCCGTCTATTTCAGCGACGATCGAGGTATCCGGGAAATCCCGGCACCACAGTAGATAGGCATAGCTGGAGTTGGTGTCGAGGACCCGGGAGTCCTCCGCAATACGCCACATTTGTGCGCCGTCGCCGAGCACGGGCTCCCGGAGCTGGATGGTTTGCTGGGATATCGCGTCAAATTTGCTGATTGGAATTTGCATGACCACTTCAGCCTGACGGCGAAGTTTTGAGGTCTTCCATGCGAACTCATTGCGATCTCATGACGATCCCATGACTCCGCGAGCCTCGCGCACCCGCGAATACGCTCATCGCGGCATATCGAGGCGATAGCCGAGGCCGCGCACGGTCACCACGATGCGCGGCTCCGACGGGTCCGTCTCGATCTTCGTGCGCAGCCGGCGGACATGGACGTCGACCAGCCGCTCGTCACCGAAGAAGCCTTCGTCCCAGGCTCGTTCGAGCAGCAGGGTGCGACTGAGCACCCGGCCGGGATTGGCGGCGAGTTCGCACAGCAGGCGAAACTCGGTGATGGTCAACGGAATTTGCTCCTCACCCCGGCGCACCACGCCGCCATCGGGCGAAAGCACCAGCGGCGCAGCATCATCGGCGTCCAGGACGATCTCCACCGGTGGCTCGGCCGCCGGATCCTCCGGCAGCCCGCCCAGGTGCGGCCGCCGCCGCAGCGCCCGCATGCGCGCGCTGATCTCCTTGAGCTCGAACGGCTTGGTCACGAAGTCATCGGCCCCCGCTTCCAGCGCCGCGACCACATCATGGGTGTCCGCGCTGGCACTGACCACCATGATCGGCACCTCGTGCGCGCGCCGCACCTCGCGAATACAGGTGAAGGCGTCCATCTCGCCCACCAGCAGGTCCACGATCATCACATCCGGCGCGCCGTGATTGCGCAGCCGCTCCAGGGCCACCTCGGCCGCGCCTGCCTCGGCGACCTCGTAGCCCTCCCCTTCCATCGCCGCCCGCAGGGCGCTGCGGACCCGGTAGTCGTCCCCCACGATCATCAGGCTCGCGCCCATCATCCATATCCTTTCGTCCGAAGGACGCCCCGAACACGTCCAGCGGACAATCACCGAGCTGCGGTGATCGCGTTCGACAAGGTCGAATACCCGAACCTTAGTTGAACGAAACATCCGGCCATCCCAGGTATGCGAGCCGATAGCTGATGCACATCACTCCGATTGCTACCGTTCAGGCTGGTAAATACCGAATGACACCGCCGGGCGTCGGCATTTGCGCACGTCAAAGCCACTTCGGTCGCATTTGCGACATTGTGAGAACCTGCACAGAAGTTTTCGCCGGTTCAGGAGTTCGCCGGGCGATCCTGGACCTCGATGTCGATAACCGGGCCCTGGGCGGGGTCGAGCCAGCGCATCACGCGGTCCAGATCCGCGCCTGGAAGGGCTACGCAGCCTGCGGTCGGGGTGCCGTCTCCGACATGGAGGAAGTAAGCCGA
Organism: Nocardia sp. NPDC046763; assembly: GCF_040645495.1. Taxonomy (NCBI): domain Bacteria; kingdom Bacillati; phylum Actinomycetota; class Actinomycetes; order Mycobacteriales; family Nocardiaceae; genus Nocardia; species Nocardia sp. NPDC046763. The sequence goes on from NZ_JBEYYI010000009.1 coordinate 235,680, forward strand.
ACCCGCGCCGGGGACGACCGGGGAGCGGTTGTAGTCGATGACTACAGCGTGGTCGTAGGCGGGACCGGCCGTACCCAGGTCCTCACCGGCGGATTCATCGAACGGGCAAGTGCCGGGAGCGCAGGAGTAGTGGGTGTTATAGAAGGGTGACCTGGTGTCGGAGACCCACCAATCCGATGGTGTCACTCGGCGATACGGGAGTCTGGTGCCGTTGCTGGGAGAGATGCCGAAAGCTTCTGTCAGCGTCCAGATTCCGGCCGGGGAACGGGTGGCCGATTCGCTGGTGGCGCCGATGCCTTGCGCGCCTACGTCGGCGCGCAGGGGGCCTATCGCTCGAACCCATCGTGTGCCATCGCGATCCCAGGCGGTGAGGGTGGCTGTGGTGGCGGTGGGGGAATCGGCGGTGACAGTGATGAGCTGATTGGCCGGGCCGGTGTACGTGGGCTGTTCCACCCGCGGCTCCGGGTGCTTCTGGGCGCAGCCGACGGCGGCCAGGGCTATGACGGCCAGGGCTGCGATCGCTGAGCGGGGGCGGGTTCGAGACATCGTGGTTGCCAGTTTGCCCGAGGTGGGGTGCTCGGGTCACCTGAAGCCCGGTTGCTCGCGCCCTGCCGGCGTGCGCAGGGAAGCCGGAAGTCCGCACCGTCCGGCTGCAGTGGATCGAATCCGCACCGCTCAGGGGGTGCGGGTGGAATTCGGGTCGCTCGGCTCTTCGGAGGTCGGTCTGCAGGGGTTAGGTGAGGGGGTGTTCTTCGATGGGGGTTGAGAGGGAGGTGCCATTCAGGTCCAGGTAGAGGTGACGGTCGGTGATCGAGAGGGTGAGGGTGTTGCGACGGTCGAGGAGGGCGGTGGCGGCGTCGACGAAGGGGCGGGCGAAGGAGTAGAGGGGGATTTGGTCGGCCTGGTGGATGCGTTTGCCGGTTAGTTGGGCGAGGACCTTGGCGGGGTCTCGGTGGGTGTAGATGGCTACGCGGTCGGCCAGCTTGCTGGCGCGGTGGATACGGTCGGCGTCCGGGGCGCCGACGTCGATCCAGGCGGTGAGGCGACCGGTGAGGTCGCGGATGAGCACGGGTGGCTCGTCGGTGGAAGAGACTCCACCGTCACTGAACGCGATGCCCTCTTCATACTCCAAGCAGTAGCCCAGGATCCGAGTCAACATGTACTCGCCGGTCTCGGAGGGATGCCGCGCAACCCGCAACTCCAACTCCTCGTAGACCCCCCGATCCACATCAGCCAAATGCACATTCACGTTGTAGAGAGTCGCGTTCAGGGCCATAGTCCCTGCAGCCTAAGGCCCACCCCACCCCAGCCGGCAACCGGTTCAGATTCCACCCACGACGAACCGACGACCGGACTCGACCCACAGCAGACGAGCGAGTCGAATTCTTGTCGCCTCCTCCTTGATCCCCATGCGCTAATTCTACCGCGACCCCATTACCCGTTGGCCGCGAATTCCATTCTGATACAAGGATTTTCAGCTATCCTCACCAAAACGACCGGTCGCCAAGGCCGTATTCCGAAGCCGAGCCGGAAACCCCGGCCCCAGCCGAGCGGAAATATCCTCGTGCCGCAACGGCTCCCGGCAATGCGAGCACACCACCTCGGCGTGCGTGTTGTGGTCGCACGCAGTGTGGTGCAGAACCACCGGTTCCCCGGATTCCGGAGCCAGGTACCGATCCCCCCAGGCCATCATGGCCGCGATGACAGGAAAGAAATCGCGCCCCTGATCGGTCAGCCGGTATTCGTGGCGAACCGGCCGCTCCTGATACGGAACCTTGGTCAGCAGTCCCGCTTCCACCAATCGGTTCAAACGCTGGGTGAGGATATTACGGCTGAGGCCGAGGGTGGATTCGAAATCATCGAAACGCTTGGCGCCGTAGAAAGCTTCGCGGAGGATGAGCGGCGTCCACCAGTCGCCCAGCAGGTCGACGGTGCGGGCGACGGTGCACGGCCAGTCCGCGAAACTCGTTCGTTTCATGCGGTCACGGTATCCAGGCGGGCGGGGACGTACTTGTGCCAGGGGGTGCCGACCCATTCGTCGCGGTCGTCGAAGGAGGTCAGCTCGTTCGGGGCGGTGCCGGTGGTGACCGAGGTGCCGTCCGGGGCGGCGACCGAGAGGCCGAAACCGTTGGGCAGCGACAGGTGCCCCGGGCGCATGCGGTCGGTGGGCTCGACCGGAACCTGTGCGGTGCCGCGGCGGGTCGTCACCTGGACCAGGTCGCCCGCGGAGAGCCCGAGCCGCTCGGCATCGCCGGTGCTGATTCGCAGGGTGCCCGCCGCATCACGCTTGCGCCAGGCCGGGTCGCGGAAGATGGTGTTGGCCGTGAAGGCCCGGCGCTCACCGGCCGAGAGGATGAACGGCCAGTCCGCGCTGTCGTTCTCCGTCGGCACGGGCAGGGTGGCGATCACCTCCAGCAGCTCCGGAATCTCCAGCCGGATCACCTTGTCGCGCACCCGGTTCCAGGTCTCGGCGTAATCGTCCTCGGAGATCACGATGCCGTGCTCGCCCGTCAGGATCGCCTCGAACAGCCGCTCTCCCGCCTCCAGACCCGTTCCGTACCCGGCACGTTCGACGCTGGCCGGGAACTTGCGCACCATGTTGTAGGCCGCCGCCCACAGCAGTGCCGCCGAGGCCGCACCGTCGGGCAGCGTCTCCCCCAGCGTCCGATACAGCAGCACGGGAGCGAGTTTCGATCGCGCCGGATCGCCGAGGATCCCCAGGAACGCCATGGCGAACGCCTCCCGCCCCTGTGCGAGCGCGGCCCGCAGCGGCGCGTAGTCCGCCTCGCTCAGCATGCCCGCAGCCTCGACCAGACGGGCGTGGATCTCGGGCTCGGGCAGCACGCCCTCGGGCGCGGGCAGCACCGGGTGCCGCAGGTGGAAGATATTGCGCGGGAAGTCGAAATTGAAGAACGTGGCCTCGTACTTCTCGAACTGGGTGGGTGCGGGCAGCACATAGTCGGCCAGGCGCGCGGTCTCGGTCATGGCGACGTCGATGACGACCACCAGTTCCAGCGCCTTCAGCGCCTCGCGCATGCGGGCCGAATCCGCCAGGGAGTGCGCCGGATTCGCGCTCTCGATGAACATGGCCCGGTAGCGCGCCGGGTGATCGGTGAGGATCTCCTCGCTGATCACATTGCACGGCACCAGACCACTCACGATCTGCGCGCCGGCCACCGGGCTCTTGGGGCCCTCCCCCGCCGGATGTCCGCGGTCGTGGCCGAGATTGGTCAGGCCGGTGAAAGCGTATTGGGTGCCCGGCTTTCCGACATTGCCGGTGAGCAGCCAGACCAGCTTCTCGACATAGCTGACCACGGTCGAGTACCGGTTCATCTGCACGCCCAGGTCCTCGAGCGCGGCGACCGAGCTCGCGCGGGCCAGCCGGTGCGTCGCGGCGGTCACCAGGTCCGGGTCGACATCGGCGATGGCGCAATACTTTTCGATCGGCACCGCCCGCAGCACCGGGAGTACGGCGTGCAGGCCGCTGGTGTGCTCGGCCAGCCATTCCTCGTCGATCAGGTTGTCGCGCACCAGGATCGCGGCCATGGCCGTCAGCAGGTACACGTCGGTGCCCGGCCGCAGCTGCAGGTGGAAGTCCGCCAGCTCGGCGGTTTCGGTGCGCACCGGGTCGAGCACGATCATCGACCGCGCCGGGTCCTTGGCGATCTCCTTCAGCACCGTGCGCGCCCGCGGAAACCCGTGCGACTGATACGGATTCTTGCCGATGAAGAACGCCACCTCGGCATGCTCGACATCCGCGCGCATCGGGTAGCCGGTCATCCGCGCGCCCACCCAGAAGTCACCGGTCTTCTCCTGCGCCAGCGCGCTGGACCGGTACTTCATGCCGAACGCGGCCATGGTCGCCGGGGCGTACGCGCCGCCCAGGTGATTGCCCTGCCCGCCGCCGCCGTAATAGAAGATCGACTCGCCGCCGAAGTGGTGCCCGACCTCCAGCAGTTTGGCCGACACCTCGGAAATCGCGGTCTCCCAATCAATTTCCTCGAAGCTGCCGTCCGCGCGCCGACGCAGCGGCGAGGTCAGCCGACCGGTGCGCCCGTTCTGGTAGCGGTCCAGCTGCAGGGCCTTGTTGCAGGTGTAGCCCGCCGACGCCGGATGCAGCTTGTCGCCGCGGATCTTCTCGAAGGACCGGCCGTCCGGCCCGAGCAGCACCTGGATGCCGCAATTGCACTCGCACAGGATGCACGCCGTAGGCCGCCACTCCGTCATGTGAGGAGCGTAACCCGAGTCAGTTCACTAGCGCTACCAACTCGCGGATCCTTGGCCGCTTCCATCTAGAGATCCTTGACCACGATTCCGAAGGCGTGGGCGAAGACCGGGGCCAGCTCGAGCAGCTGCGTATTGGTGACCAGCGCACCCGACAGCGATTCGACCCCACCGGAGATGCCGATCGACCGGGCCTCACGCAGGTCGACCTTCTTCAACTCGGCATTGCGCAGCGACAGCCCGGAGATCTCCGAGCCGGGGAAGGTCACCGAGGTCAGCTTCGCCTCGCTGATATCCACGTCCCGCAGGACGCAGTCCACGAACGAGACATCGGTGAGCACCGCACCACGCAGATTCACCGAATCGAACTTGCAGTTGTGGAAGCTCACGCGCCGCAGCGCCGACCCGAACGCCTCCACCCCCGACATGGCCGCGAGCACGAATTCCACATCCATCCAATTGGTTTCGGACAAATCGGTCCGAATCCAGCGGGTGCTGCCCAGCCAGACATCGTTGAACCTCGAGTACCGGAAGAAACCACCGGTCACCGTGGTGGCCGAGATGGCGCATTCGGTGAAGGTGACGCCGCGCAGCTGCGGGTCGTCGAGTGAGAGGCCGTCGAAATGGGCACAGTCGTAAGCGCCCTCATCGAGCAGCGTCTCCTGGGGTTCCAGGAAACGCGCGAAAGGCAGCTCGGCCAGCTCCCGTGGCATATCGGCTCCTTACCGGGTGGAGATCGGATCGGCACAACGCCCTCCCGACCGTACTCGAGGCCCACGACAGCCCCGCCCCCATCCGCGAGACCGACCGACCTTCGGCTCTGCTACTCCGGGCCGGTTCGCGGGGTCGGCGACGTGCAGTCGTCGGCTGCCAATGTGGCGAGGAGCTCGCGCAGGGTGCGGCGCTGGCCGGGCGAGAGGGCAGCGAAGATCTCTTCGGCGGCGTCGCGGCGAGCGTCCGACATCCGAGCCAGTACCCGGCGGCCCGCAGCGGTCGGGGTCACCAGGGTGGCACGGCGGTTGGCCGGATCCGGCTCGCGGGCGACCAGTCCGGCGGCGACCAGCGCGTCGACCACCGTCGTGGCCGAGCGGGGCACGATGCCGAGGAGATCGGCGAGGGCGGACATGCGCAGCGGTTCGTCGCCGTACTCGTCGGCGCGGCCGATGATGCGCAGCGCGCGGGCCTGGGCCGGGGTGAGGCCGAGCGGGGACAGCCGCGCCGACTGCGTGCGGCGCAGCCGTTTGGTCGTGCGCAGGAAGAGTTCGGCGAGGTCATCATCGGGGGCGACATGCCTCTCACCGGTCGCGCGCGGCTCGTCTACAGGGCTGCTCGACATGATTCAGAGCATAACTCATTGTCCTCGGAACAATTATGAGCCAAACTCAGTTATAGCGCGTGACTCCCTGCGAAAGGAGGCGCTGATGGCTTCACAACCTGAACTTCGCCGGATCGTCCGGCTCTTTCATCCATATCGCGGGCGCTTGGCCCTGGTCGCGGCCCTGGTGGGTTTGGCCTCGCTGGCCGGTCTGGCTTCCCCGTTCCTGCTGCGCGGCATCATCGACAACGCCCTGCCGCACGGCCGCACCGGACTGCTGACCCTGCTGGCCGTGGGCATGATCGCGGTCGCCGCGCTGAACAGCGTGTTCGGCGTCTTCCAGACCTATATCTCGACCGCGGTCGGCCAGGACGTCATGCACGATCTGCGGTCGGCCGTCTACGCACGGCTGCAGTCCATGCCGCTGTCCTTCTTCACCACCACCCGCACCGGCGAGGTGCAGTCGCGAATCGCCAATGACATCGGCGGCATGCAATCCACGGTCACATCGACCATCACCTCGCTGGTCTCCAACTTCACCTCCGTCGTCGCGGCGGTCATCGCCATGTTCGCGCTGGACTGGCGACTCACGCTGGTCTCGCTGGTCATGCTGCCGCTGTTCGTGTGGATCAGCCGCCGGGTCGGCTCCGAGCGCCGGCGCATCACCGCGGAGAAGCAGCGCAAGCTGGCGGGCATGTCGGCGATCGTGGAGGAATCGCTGTCGGTGAGCGGAATCCTGTTGTCGCGCACCATGGGTCGCTCACCCGCGCTGGTCGAGGATTTCACCCGGGAATCGCGGGGGCTGGTGGATCTGGAGATCCGCTCCAGCATGGCCGGGCGGTGGCGGCAGTCGACCATCTCGATCGTGATGGCGGCCATGCCGGCGGTCATCTACTGGGCGGCGGGCATGACCGTGGCCCAGGGGCATCCCCTGGTGTCGATCGGCACACTGGTCGCATTCACCACGCTGCAGAGCGGCCTGCTGCGGCCGACCGTCATGCTGCTGTCGACCGGCGTCGAAATCCAGAGCTCGCTGGCGCTGTTCGGGCGGATCTTCGAATACCTGGATCTGCGACCGGACATCGAGGAACCCGAGCAGCCCACACCCCTGCCCGAGCAGGTGACGGGCGCGGTGCGGTTCGAGCGCGTGGGTTTCGCCTACGACGCGGACCGGAACGTGCTGAGCGACATCGATATCGAGGTCCCCGCCGGGTCGAGTCTGGCAATCGTCGGCGAAACCGGCTCGGGGAAGACGACTCTCGGGTATCTGGTGGCGCGCCTGTACGACGTGACATCCGGACGGATCACCGTCGACGGCGTGGATGTGCGAGAGCTGTCCTTCGCCGACCTGTCCGCGGCGGTGGGCGTGGTGTCGCAGGAGACCTACCTGTTCCACTCCTCGGTCGCCGCCAACCTGCGTTTCGCGAAACCCGATGCGACAGAGGAGGAATTGCATGCCGCGGCCCGGGCCGCGCAGATCCACGACCACATCATGAGCCTGCCCGACGGGTACGACACCCTGGTCGGCGAGCGCGGCTATCGGTTCTCCGGCGGGGAGAAGCAGCGGCTGGCGGTGGCGCGGGCCATCCTGCGCAATCCGCCCATCATGGTGCTCGACGAGGCGACCAGTGCACTGGACACCAGGACCGAGCGCGAAGTGCAGGCGGCGATCGACGCGCTGTCCGCGAATCGCACCACCATCACGATCGCGCACCGGCTGTCCACGATCCGGGACGCCGATCAGATCGTGGTGCTCGATCAGGGCCGCGTCGTGGAACGCGGCACGCACCGGGAACTGGTGGAGCGCAATGGTTTCTACGCCGATCTGCTGGCCCGCGACACTTTCGACGATGTCATGGCCGCGGCCGACGTGGTCGGCGCGCTCGAATCCTGAACCCGGACAGCAGGGGCCCTGTCGTCCACGCTGACGACAGGGCCTCTTTCTCTCCCTACCAGCCGATCTCTCCCTACCAGCCGATATTTCCGCCGAGAGGGACGTTCACCCAGCTGGGCGCGTTCGGGTCGAGGTCGATGTGCCGGGGCAGCAGCTCGCTCTCGTTCAACAGCGGGCGCAGCGGCAGGCCGCGCGGGAAGTCGAACGCGAAGACGTCGATGCGCAGCCGGTGTCCAGGCCGCAGGACCGCGTCGGTGGCCAGCATTCGTCCCCTGATCTTGGTGAATTTCATCCCGACCCGTGGTTGAGGAACCGCTGCGTACCCAACGGTCGGACTGTAATGGCCGACACTGTCGACCGCAATCGTGGCGGGTGTCATATGTTGACCGGGTGAATACAGCAGCAGGCGAATTGGCGGGACGCGTCGCGCTCGTGACCGGCGGCGGGCGCGGTATCGGGCGAGCCATCAGTCATGCGCTGGCCGCCCGCGGCGCCGCGGTCGCGGTCAACTGGGTGCGCCACGAGCAATCAGCGAAAGACACTGTGGCCGAACTGCATTCCCTGGGAGCCACCGCTCTCGCCGTGCACGCTCCGGTCGACGATCCGGTGGCCGTGACCGCCATGGTCGACCGCGTGATCAGTGAGCTCGGCCCGATCAGCATCCTCGTCCACAATGGCGGCATCGCCAGCCGTGGCCGCCCGGTCTCGGACACCGATCCGGCGGAGGTCGAGCGACTCCTGCGCATTCAGGCCATCGGCCCGCACCACCTCAGCAAGCTCGTGCTACCCGGCATGCGCACCTGCGAACGCGGCGACATCATCATGATCAGCAGCGTGGCCGCCCACACCCTCGGTGCGGCCGGCGCCCCCTACAACATGGCCAAGGCAGCCCTGGAAGCCCTCGCCCACACCCTCGCAAAAGAGGAATCCCCCAACGGAATCCACGTCAATATCGTCGCCCCCGGCCTGGTCGCCTCCGACATGGGCGACCGCCTCACCGCAGCCCTGTCCGGCGGCATCCACCGCCACGCCGCCGACCTCGACGCCACCTCCCCCTTCGGCCATGTCTGCCGCCCCGAAGAGGTAGCCGACGTCGTCGCCTTCCTCGTCTCCCCCGCCGCCGGCTATCTCACCGGCCAGCGCATCGTCATCGACGGCGGCGCCTACCCGTACCGCCCGTGATCCGGAATCGCCGCCGACCTGGTCGACGCCCGGGTGCTCCCGGAATGTTCAACACGAGTTCGTGACCAGTCGGTATTCCGTGACCGGAATGCCGGGAAGCATGGTTAGCTGACCATGCGCCTGCCCTCCGACAGGCCGCTACCGACCGATTCTCGGGAGGATATGTATGCCCACGACAGACAAGGTTTGGCCGCAAGGAACTCCGTGTTGGGTCGACTGTTCGGTCGACGATCCCGCCGCTGCGCGGGACTTCTACGCCCAGCTGCTCGGCTGGGACGTGCTCGACAGTCCGCCCGAGGCGGGCGGGTATCTGATGGCGATGCTCGACGGCAAGCCCGCCGCGGGTATCGGGCCCAAGATGGGTGAGGCCGCCATGCCCTCGGTGTGGACCACCTACTTCGCCGCCGAGAATGCCGATGCGATCGCGGGCGCGGTCACGGCGGCCGGCGGCATGGTGTTCATGCCACCCTTCGACGTGATGGACGTCGGGCGCATGTTCGTCGGCGCGGACCCGGGGGGCGCGGCGTTCGGCGTGTGGGAAGCCAAGGCGCACACCGGCGCCGGGATCTTCAACGAGCCCGGCGCGTACTGCTGGAACGACCTGCACACCACCGCGTACACGCCGTCGCAGGAGTTCTACAAGCAGGTCTTCGGCTGGTCCTTCGACGAGATCGGCAGTGAGCAGATGCCGTACTCCACCTTCGCCGGCGCGGACGCGCGCCCGATGGGCGGCGTGGCCGACAGCACCGGCCAGCCCGGCGGCGGCCCCAACTACTGGCTGACCTGGTTCCAGGTCGCGGGCGCGGACGGCGCGCTGGACAAGGCCAAGGAGCTCGGCGCGACCGTACTGATGGGCCCCTCGGACAGCCCCTTCGGGCGCATGGGCATCGTGTCGGGTCCGCAGGGCGAGGTCTTCGGCCTGATCGACACCACCGTCACCATCGGCTGATCAGGAGCAGCAGTCGCCGAGGCCGAGTGGCTCTGCGCCACTCGGCCTTTCGCATCAGGAGAACAGTCGCGCCACGAACGGCACGCTGTCGGCCAGTGAGGCGAGCATGGCGCCGCTGTGGTCCTTCCCGGGGTAGACGTGCACCTCGGGATGCGTTCCGGCCGCGGCCATGTCGGCGACCAGCTTGGCGGTCAGCGGTGCGGGGACATCGGTGTCATTGGTGCCCTGCCCGATGAACAGCGGCCGGTCGTAGCCGGTCAGCGGCACGTCCATGACCGACCGCGCGGTGGGCACGAAATCGCCGTCGGCCAGCGGCCGCGACACCAGCTGGTTCAGCGACACACCGGCGGCGCGATCGGCCAGCGGGGTGAAGCACAGGGTCTGGGCGTCGGTCACCAGCTGTTTGCCCAGCGGGGTCAGGTAGCTGTCGAGGTCGAAGTCCGGGCGGGCCGCCTTCAGGCCGTTGAACACGTAGGTGGCGTAGGCGGTGATGTGCGAGGACCCGATGGGCGGGGTGTCCGGCCCGATCAGGGTCGCGGCGTCGACGATATTGGAGGCCGGACCGGTCGCCACCGCGCCGCGGTAATCCAGTTCGGGCGCATAGCGTGTCGCGAGCGAGGCGGTGAAAACCGCTGCGCCGCCGCCCTGCGACTGCCCGATCGCCACCCACTTCGGGGCCAGCGAATCGTCCACCGCGCGGGCGGCGCGCACCATGTCGATGGCGGCGTGCGCCTCGGCGCGGCCGTCGAGGTAGGCGTGCACGCCGGGGGTGCCCAGGCCGATGTAGTCGGTGGCGACGATGGCGTAGCCCTGCTTCATCCAGGTGGCGAGGAACCCCATGTCGCGGTCGGAACGACCGGTCACCGAGGGCGCGCAGTCGTCGCCGATGCCGACGGTGCCGTGCTCCCAGGACAGCACCGGCCAGCCGCCGGCCGGCGGTGTGCCCGCCGGGGTGAAGACCACACCGGTGGACAAGGCGGGCTGATCGGAGGAGTCGCGGGTCCAGTAGGTGAGCTTGCGGGCCGAGCCGGCGCCGTCGATCCAGAGGTTCTGCGCCAGAGCCTCATTGCCGACGACGGCGCCCGGGGCCCCGCCCTCGGCCCGGGCGGGCGGGTCGGCCTGGGCGGTGGCGGCAAGCGGCCCGGTGGCCAGCACGGCCGCCGAGACCAGGGTGATCACGGTGCGTCGCGTCATCGGAGGAGTCCTCTCGTATCGTCTCGCTTTGGTGTCACAGTGAGACACTTCGGCCAGACTATCCTGTGAAGTGTCACTTTGAGACATCAGGGTGGATATCGGCGACACGAGAGGGCGGGATGACGGCACCGACCGGGTTGCGCGAACGCGAGAAGGCCAGGGTGCGGCACGAATTGATCGACGCGGCGCTGCTGCTGTTCGAGCGCCGCGGCTTCGAGCAGACCACCGTGCAGGAGATCGCCGACGCCGCCCAGGTCTCGCGGCGCACCTTCCACCGCCACTTCCCCGCCAAGGCGGCCGTGGTCTTCAGCCACGAGGAGGACGTCATGTCCTACCTGCTGGCCGCCCTGGACCGCCGCCCGCCGCACGAGGCGGTCTTCGTCGCGCTGCGGGCCGCGCTGCGTGAGTTCCTGCTCGACGATGCCGAGGCCGAGCTGCGCCGCCGCCAGGCCGACGCCGCCCGGCGGGCGCGGCTGGTGCTGATCACCAATCCACAACTGCGCCAGGAGAATTTCACCGGCACGTTCGGCCGCCGGGACGCGCTGGCCCGGAGTTTCGCCCGCCGCGGCGGTCTGGCCGAGGACGATCTGCGGGCGAAACTCGCCGCCGCGACCTGCTTCGCGGCCTTCGGGGTGGGGCTCGACGAGTGGGTGGCGAGCCCCGATCCGTCCCTCACCCGCCTCTACGAGATCCTCGACGGCACCGTCGCCGCGCTACAGCACGGTCTCGAGATCCCCGCGGCGGCGGGCGGCAACTGAGGGCTACAGCAGGCCGCGCAGCCTCAGGTCCGTCACGTACTTGTCGATGAGTTCCCTTGTCAGGTGCGGGATGTCGCCGTTCGGACCGAGCTTCGCCTGCTGCACGGCCGTCTGGAAGCGCTTGGCCGGGAGCGCCGCGCCCGGGATGGGCAGGCCGGGGCGGCGGTAGGCGTGCAGGAGCGGCAGCACCGAGTGGGTGCGCTGGTGCTCCGGCAGGGCGCGCAGGGCGGTCTCGAAACGGCCGACCCAATCGGGGTAGGAGTCGATGCGGTCGATGGGATGACCGGATTCGATGAGCCAGTCCACGAATTCGTCGAGGGAGATGCCGTCGTCGTGGGGGTTGAAGACGTCGTAGGTCTCGAAACCGCTGGTGACCCGGGCGCCGAGGGTGGTGATGGCGGCGGCGGTGAAGTCCGCGGGCAGGCCGTCGTAGTGGGCCCGTTGCCGCCCGCCGCCGGAATCCAAGCCGTAGAACGACTTCGGGGCCAGACCGGTGGCGAGCACGCTGAGCAGCAGGCGGGTGAACATGTCGGGCAGGTTGAACTGCCCGGCGAACACGCTGTGCGCCAGGATCATGTCGGAGCGGAAGACCGCCACCGGCAGCCCGCACAGGTCGTGCGCCTCGCGCAGCAGCACCTCACCGGCCCACTTGCTGTTGCCGTAGCCGTTGGCGCACCCGTCGCCCACCGTGCGCACCGCGCTGATCTCGCGGATGTCGCCGTCCTCGGTGAACACGGCGGGGTCGATCTGATCGGCGACACCGACCGTGGACAGGTAGGTGACGGGTTTGCGGGTCGCGGTGAGCGCCAGGCGGATCACCTCGGCGGTGCCGACCACGTTGGGACCGAACAGCTGGTCGTAGGGCAGCACGTGATTGACCAGCGCCGCCGGGTGCACGATGAAATCGACGGTCTCGGCGAGCTCCTGCCAAACTGCTTGATCCAGACCGAGATTCGGCGCGCCGATGTCGCCGGCCAGCACGCGCAGGCGACGCCCGGCCAGCTCCCGGTAGAGCCGCAACAGCTCGGGATCGCCGCTGTCGAACACCTCGTCCAGCCGCCGGCGCGCCGATTCGGCGTCGCGGCCGCGAATGATGCAGACGAGGGTGCCGTCGGTGTCGTCCAGGCGCCGCAGCCATTCCAGGCACAGGAACCGGCCGAGGTAACCGTTGGCGCCGGTGAGCAGCACCGTGCGCGGCGGCTGCGGCGCGAGCGGCAGTCCGGGCGCGGCCGCCAGCGTCGCCGCGTCGACGAACTTGTCGAGGGTGAGGTCGGCGGCGCGAATCTCGCTGCCGCCGTGCACGATCGACGCGGTGGGACGACCGCCGGCACCGGACCGTTCGGCCTCGATGCGGGCGGCGAGCCCGGCCAGGTCGCTGGCGGGGCTGACGATCACGCCGACCGGCACCTCGACATCGAAGATCTCGCGCAGCAGCGTCGAGAACGACAGCGCCGACAGTGAATCCCCGCCCAGATCGGTGAAGTGCGCATCCGCCTGCGGCTCGCCGCCGCCGAGGACGGCGCGGGCGGCCCGGCACACCGTCTCGAGCACCGGCCGGTCGGCGGCCTCGCGGCGCAGCGCGAGCAGCTCGTCCTCCTGCCGCCGCGCCTGCGCGCGATACAGCTCCTCGAGCCGGTCGCCGTAGCGCTGCCTGAGCTTGGGCCGCAACAGCTTTCCGATGCCGGACAGCAGGCCGTTTTCCTGGGTGAAGGGCTCGGTCTCGATCAGGAACTCACGCGGGATCTCGTAGGACTCCAGCTCGGCGTCCTTGGCGATCTGCTGCATGGATTCGGTGATGGCCGCGGTCATCTCGGCGGATTCGAGCGCGAGGGCGGCCGGCGAGGGCACGATGACGGCCAGCAGGTGCGCGCGCTCGCTGGACCCGTGCACGAAGATCTGGGCGATGAGCGGGCTGGTGGCGAAGACGGCCTCGAGCTTGGCCACGGCCACGAACTCGCCCTGCGACAGCTTGAGCACATTGTTGCGGCGGTCGACGTACACCAGATGGTCGGGCCGGACCTCGGCGACGATATCGCCGGTGCGGTAGTAGCCGTCCTCGTCGAAGATCTCGGCGGTCACCTCGGGACGCTTGAAATAGCCCGGGATCTGCTGCATCGACTTCACCAGGAACTCGCCGCGCGGATACGGCTTGTCGGTGGCGAAGTAGCCGAGCTCGGGCACATCGGCCAGCTTGTAGTCGATGACCGGCGGCCGGCGGATCTCATTGTCGATGAGCAGGCCGCCGCCCGCCTCGGTGGAGCCGTAGCCGTCGACGAGCGGCTGGCCCAGCACCGAGTTCATGAACTCCTTCATGTCCGCGGAGATCGGCGCGCTGCCGACCATTACCCGGAGTAGGCGGCCGCCCAGGAAGTCCTGTCGCAGTGCGGCTTTCACGTCCTCGTCGGCCTGGTCGGCGGATACACCCGCGGCGATGCGGCGCTGCACGTCGCTCTGATAGCGCTGGAACACCATGTCGCACACGCGTGGGACGAAGAACGCCTCGGTCGGCCGGGCCAGGCCGAAATCCTCGAACAGGGTCGACATGTCGCTGGCCGCCGCGAAATACGCGGTTCCGCCACGCGCGAAGGTGCCGCTGAGCACCATCCGCCCGGCGATGTGACTCATGGGCATGTAGCAGAAATTGATGACCGGGGCCGGAATGATCGTGGGCCCCAACCACATACCGGTCACCAGGCGCTGCGGGTAGATGGCACCCTTGGGGGTCCCGGTGCTGCCGGAGGTGTAGATGAGCAGGGCGAGCTCGTCCTCGTCGGCGGGCACGTGGAGCGGTACCGCGGGCAGGTCCCGGCCCCGTTCCGCCACGGCGGCGAGCGATTCCAGTCCGATCGCGGCCCCCGACTCCGCGATGCGGCGCTGTGCGGCGGCGTAGGTCTCGGCGTGGTGGTCGTCGCCGGGTTCGAAGTCGAAGACCACGATCGATTCCACCGGCGTGCCGCCGAGCACGCAGTCGAGCGCGGGCGCGAGCTGCTCCAGGCTCACCGCCAGCATCCGGGCGCCGGTCTCGGTGATGATCGAATGCCATTGCGCGGCAGGTGAACTCGATTGCAGTGGCACGCTCACCAGGCCCAGCCGGATGCCGGCCAGCTCGACGGCGGTGAAGTCGCCGCTGGCGAAGCCCAGGACGCACAGGAAGTCCCCGGCGCGCAGGGGGTTTCGCGGGTCCGCGTGCCAGGCGGCCGCGATGTCCCCGGAGCGCACCCACAGCTCGCTGTAGGTCGTGGTCCGGTACGCGGGCAGCAGCCGCCGGGTACGCCGCCCGTCGGCGCCGGTCACGATCTCGGTGGCCCGCTCAGCGATGGCGGGCCGGTCGGCGTATCCGCCGAAGAGCACCGCCGCCACACCGGCCAGCCCCTGCCCGGACTGCTGCGCCGCGGCCGCGACCTCGGGTAGCGGGACCAGTGCCCGCACCTGGTCGTCGACCATCAGTTCCTCGAACCGCTTCGCGATCTCGGCATGCGCGAGCCGATCCGCGAATCGCTGGGTAAGCTCCGTCCGAACGGCGTCCTCGACCATCAATGGCCTCCCTGGTCTCCGGCGATCACGACGCCACGAGATCTCGTTCGGGCGTCAGGTTGTCTCCCCATCAATTAGCTTTGCTAACTTTTCCACCATGAGGGGCCGGGAGGGGAAAGTCAAGGTCTCCCTAGCGCACCCCGAAGTCCAGGATGCGCCGCGAATCCGCAGCGTGCTACCGGGTAGCCCAGTTCGGTCACCGCGGCATCGATCAGGTCGGCGATGGCGACCGGCTGCGAGGCCGGCGAGGCGTGGCTCGAGGGCAGTCCGACGTTCCGGCGCGGGCCCATCCGCTCGGCCATGCGGCGCTCGTTGTCCGGGTTGGAGACCTGGTACCAGGCCGGGGTGGTGACGGTGTCACCGAAGGTGGAGCCGAGTGGGGCCTTCCGGGTGACCGCCAGGACCAGGCCCTCGCCCTCGGTGGGGTCCGGACAGGAGCTGTCGTGGAACTTCTCCGCCGATGCTGCCGAGCACGGCGATGCCGAGCGCACCGCCGAATTCGCCGGCAGGGCTTTGGTATCGGGTTGCCGGCGGTCCGACAGCGCGGCCGGTCAGCACGACGGGTCGAACTCCCGTGCCCCGATGGGGCACACTCGAACGGCACGTACACCACGATCCGCCCCGAGGAACAATGCAGAACCTTCCCGACGACGCCGTGCGCGTCGAAACCCCTGCGCGCTACCGGATATCGAACTCCGCGGCGTTCTGGCTGCTGTCGATCGCGCTGGGACTGCTGCTGTTCGCGTCGGCGGCCCCGTCGCCGATGTATCCGGTGTATCAGCAGATGTGGCACTACTCGTCACTGGTGTCGACGGGTGTGTATGCCGCGAATGCCATTGCGCTGCTGGTGACTCTGCTGTTCGCGGGCTCGCTGTCCGACCATGTCGGGCGGCGGCCGGTGCTCGTCGCGGCGGTGCTGGTGGAGCTGGCCGGGACACTGGCCTTCGCCGAAGCGCAGTCGGTGGCTTGGCTTTTCACCGCCCGCATCGTGCAGGGCATCGCGACCGGACTCGCCACGGGTGCGATCACGGCGACGCTCATCGATCTACAGCCCGCGGAATCGCGGCTGGGAGCGCTCATGACGAATGTGGCGGCCGGCGGCGGCCTGGCGGTGGGCGCGATCAGTTCCGGGCTGCTGGTGGCCTACGCGCCCGCGCCCACCCGGCTGGTGTACTGGCTGCTGGCGGTGGCGTTCACCGTCATCGTCATCGGCGTGCTGCTGATTCCGGAGACGGTCGCGCCCGACGGGCGGGGCCTGGCGTCACTGAAGCCCAAAGTGTCGGTGCCGCAAGAGGTCCGGGCGGCCTTCCTGACCCTGGTGCCGTCGATCGCGGCCACCTGGGCGCTGGGCGGGCTCTATCTGGCGCTGGGCGGCGCGCTCATGAAGGTGCACTTTCACGTCGGTACTCCGCTGGCCGGGGGGCTGGTGGTGGTCGCGTTGCAGGGCACCTCGGCGGTCACCGCACTGCTGGCCCGCGACTGGACCATCGATCAGGCCCTGCTGCGCGGGCCGATCCTGCTCATGTCCGGGGTCTCGCTGGCGCTGCTGGGCGCGGCGACGGAGTCGGTGTGGCTGTTCTTCGCGGCCAGTGTGGTGGCCGGGGTCGGTTTCGGGCCGTCGTTCTCGGGCGCGCTGCGCATGTTGACCGGCCTGTCACCCGCCGAGACGCGGGCAGAGGTGGTGACCGCGATCTATGTGGTCTCCTACCTGTCGCTCAGTGTGCCGGCGGTCATCGCGGGGCTGTGCGTGCAGCGGTTCGGGCTGGCGGCCACGACCTACGGCTACGGCCTGATCGTGATCGCGATGGAGGCGGTCGCCGCGGCCGGGTCGCTGCGCCACCGCAGTCCGCACACCGCGCTGGCCGGGCATCTGTGCCCCGCGCCGTGCCCCGGCTCGGTCGCGCCGATGCCGCGGGTGGTGTCGGCGCACCCCTGACCGGCGGTAGCGGCCGCGGCTTGTTAAGGTGGACAAGTGATTCCCACCCGGCAGGCATGGCGCTGGCTGCACTAGCAGCCCGATGAACCATGACCACGGGCTGTACGCGGCCCGTGATTCCCGACCGGAACACCCAGCTCGTGCAGCCCCCATGAACTTTCAGGAGTTGTACGGTGACCACCCCTTCGGATTCCTTCGCCGCGTCCCGCGAGCGCAGCGACGAACTGGCCGCCGAGGTGGCCGCGCATCCCGGCCGCTTCCGCGTCCTCACCGGTGAACGGCCCACGGGCAGACTGCATCTGGGCCATTACTTCGGCACCGTGCGGGAACGGGTGCGGTTGCAGGAACTCGGCGTGGACCTGTGGGTGATCCTGGCCGACTATCAGGTCATCACCGACCGTGACAGCCTCGGCCAGGTCCGCGAGAACGTCTACAGCGCGGTGCTGGACTACGCCGCCGCCGGGATCGACATGAGCCGGGCGACCGTGTTCACCCATTCCTCGGTGCCGGCCCTCAATCAGCTCATGCTGCCGTTCCTGAGTCTGGTCACCGAGTCGGAGCTGCACCGCAATCCGACGGTGAAGGCGGAGCTGGCCGCCTCGGAGCGGGCGCTGAGCGGGCTGCTGCTCACCTATCCGGTGCATCAGGCCGCCGACATCCTGTTCTGCAAGGGAAATCTCGTGCCGGTGGGCAAGGACCAGCTACCGCACCTGGAGGTCACCCGGGTCATCGCGCGGCGGTTCAACGAGCGTTACGGCCGGGTGTTCCCGGAACCGCAGGCGCTGCTCACCTCGACCCCGGAGATCCCGGGCCTGGACGGCCGCAAGATGTCCAAGAGCTACGGCAATGCCATCTCGCTGTCCATGACCGCGGATGAGACCGCCGCGCTCATCCGCCGCACCGCAACCGATTCCGACCGGCGCATCACTTTCGATCCCGATGCCCGGCCCGGCGTCTCGGCGCTGCTCACCACGGCCGCACTGTGCCTGGGCACCGACGAGCAGACGCTGGCGGACAAGCTCGGCGACGGCGGCGGCGCGGCGCTGAAGAAGCTGGCCACCGACGCGGTGAACGACTTCTTCGCGGGTCATCGGGCCCGGCGCATGGAGCTGGCCGCGGACCCGGATTTCGCGAGCGGCATTGTGCGCGAGGGCAATCGGCGCGCCAATGAGATCGCCGAGCGCACCCTGGACGAGGTGCGTTCGGCGATGGGGACGGTGTACTAGTCCGCCAGGGCCCCGTAGACCCCGGTCAGGAAGTCGTCGCCGAGCGGGCTGCGCCACTCGGCGGCGATGATGATATTGGCGGACTGCACGAAAAGCAGTGTCACCAGATCCTTTTCGGGGTCCGCGTACCAGGCGGTGCCCAGGCCGCCCGGCCAGGACAGAGTGCCGACGCTGGGTATGCCGCTGCCGGGTTCGGTCTGCATCTTCACGCCGTAGCCGAATCCTTGATCGGCCCAGATGGCCTGGCCCAGCGGCGGATTGAAGGGTGCGGCCGCGTGCTGTTCGGGGGTGAGGTGGTCCCGGCTCAGCACGGCAACCGTTTCGGCCGACAGGATCCGGACCCCGTCCAGCTCACCGCCATTGAGCAGCATGCGGGCGAAGCGCGCGTAATCGTCCACGGTGGACACCAGGCCCGCGCCGCCGGAGGGGAACAGCGGTGGCTCGCCCCACGCGGTGGTGGCAGGCCGGTCGAGCTCGGTGCGGTCGGGGCCGTACAGCACGCTCAGGCGGTCGCGCTTCGATTCGGGCACCGCGAATCCGGTGTCCACCATGCGCAGCGGCACCAGGACCCGTTCGCGCAGAACGGCTTCCAGCGGTTGCCCGGTCACCCGGCTGATCAGGATGCCGAGGATGTCGGAGGCGGTGTGATAGCGCCACACCGTACCGGGCTGCGCGATGAGCGGCAGCTCGCCCACCCGGGCCAGCCAGTCGTCCGGTGCGAGCCGTTCGGCGTTCGCGACGCCGATGGCGCTCGCGATGGGATCGGCGGTGAGCGCGAACAATTGCGGTGCGAGGCTGGAGCGGCCCCAGCCCAGGCCCAGCCGATAGGTGAGCAGATCCTCCACCGTGATCGGGCGCTCGGCGGGCACCACGTCCGCGGGCGAGCCGTCCGGGTCGCGCATGACGGTGCGGCCGGCCAGTTCCGGCAGCCACGCGTCCACCGGATCCGACAGCGCGATGCGGCCCTCGTCCACCAGGGTCAGCGCCGCCACCGCGGTGATCGGCTTGGTCATGGAGGCGATGCGGAAGAGGGTGTCGCGCCGCATCGGCTGCCCGGCCGCCCGATCCCGCCAGCCCGCCGTGTCCACCTGCACCAGTTCGCCGTGCCGGTAGATCGCGGCGACCGCGCCGGCCACCTCGTCCCGCTCGACGTACCCGTCGAGTACCTCGCTCACCTTCTTCAGCCCCTCGGCCGAAAACCCGTTCACCGCAATCGCTCCCTTCCGTCGGCAGCCGAGATCAACCGCCGGCGGCCGCCGATATTCCCGGCGGGGTTCGGGTTTTCCCTCGGGGTCAGTTCTCAGGCACCGACGTACGCGGCGAGGTGCTGACCGGTCAGCGTCGCGCGCGCGGCCACCAGATCGGCGGGGGTGCCCTCGAAGACGATCCGGCCGCCATCGTGACCCGCACCCGGACCCAGATCGACGATCCAGTCGGCGTGTGCCATGACGGCCTGGTGATGCTCGATGACGATGACCGATTTGCCGGAATCCACCAGGCGGTCCAGCAATCCGAGCAGGTTCTCCACATCGGCCAGGTGCAGACCGGTGGTCGGCTCGTCGAGCACGTACACGCCGCCCTTGTCCCCCATGTGGGTGGCCAGCTTCAGCCGCTGCCGCTCACCGCCGGACAGCGTGGTCAGCGGCTGGCCCAGGCTCAGGTAGCCGAGACCGACATCGTCGAGGTGCTGCAGGATCTTGTGCGCGGCAGGGATTTTCGCCTCCCCGTCCGCGAAGAACCCGAGGGCCTCGCTGATCGGCATGGCCAGCACCTCGCTGATATCGCGCCCACCGAACTGGTATTCGAGCACCGCCGCCTGGAAACGCTTGCCCTCGCACTCCTCACAGACGGTGGCCACGCCGGCCATCATGGCCAGGTCGGTGTAGATCACGCCCGCGCCGTTGCAGGTCGGGCACGCGCCCTCCGAATTCGCGCTGAACAGTGCGGGTTTCACGCCATTGGCCTTGGCGAACGCCTTGCGGATCGGCTCGAGCAGGCCGGTGTAGGTGGCCGGATTGCTGCGCCGCGAACCCTTGATCGCGCCCTGGTCGATGGACACCACACCGTCACCGGCCGGAATCGACCCGTGCACCAGCGAACTCTTGCCCGAGCCCGCGACACCGGTGATGACCACCAGCACGCCCAGCGGGATGTCGACGTCCACCTTCTGCAGGTTGTTGGCCGTCGCGCCGCGGATCTCCAACGCCGCCTTCGACTTCCGGACCGAGTCCTTGAGCGCGGCCCGGTCGTCGAAGTGGCGACCGGTGATGGTGCCGCTGCTGCGAAGCCCGTCGACGGTGCCCTCGAAGCAGATCTCGCCACCGCCGGAACCCGCGGCGGGGCCGATGTCCACGATGTGGTCGGCGATGGTGATGGTCTCCGGCTTGTGCTCGACCACCAGCACGGTATTGCCCTTGTCGCGCAATCGCAGCAGCAGATCGTTCATGCGCTGGATGTCGTGCGGGTGCAGGCCGACGGTCGGCTCGTCGAAGACATAGGTGACATCGGTGAGCGCCGAACCCAGATGCCGAATCATCTTGACGCGCTGCGCCTCTCCGCCCGACAGCGTGCCCGAGGCACGGTCCAGGCCCAGATAGCCCAGCCCGATCTCGACGAACGAGTCCAGCACCTGCCGCAGCGATTCCAGCAGCGGCGCGACCGACGGCTCGTCCAGCCCGCGCACCCAGTCGGCCAGATCACTGATCTGCATGGCGCAGGCGTCGGCGATGCTGATCTCGCGGATCTTCGAGGACCTGGCCAACTCGCTGAGCCGGGTGCCGTCGCAGTCGGGGCAGATCTGGAAGGTGACCGCGCGCTCGACGAACGCGCGCACGTGCGACTGCAGCGAGTCGATGTCCTTGGACAGCATGGACTTACGGATCTTGGGGATCAGCCCCTCGTAGGTCAGGTTGATGCCCTCGACCTTGATCTTGGTCGGTTCCCGGTAGAGCAGGTCGGCGAGCTCGCGCTTGTTGTACTTCTTGATCGGCTTGTCCGGGTCGAAGTAGCCGCTGCCGATGAAGATCCGCCCGTACCAGCCGTCCATGCTGTAGCCGGGAATGGTGAACGGGCCCTCGTTGAGCGACTTGCTGTCGTCGTAGAGCTGAGTCAGATCGATGTCGTTGACCGCGCCGCGACCCTCACAACGCGGGCACATGCCGCCGGTTACCGAGAAGCTGCGCCGCTCCTTGACCTGCTTGCCGCCCTTCTCCACGGTCACCGCGCCCGCACCGCTGATGGAGGCGACATTGAACGAGAACGCCTGCGGCGAGCCGATATGCGGCTGCCCGAGGCGACTGAACAGGATGCGCAGCATGGCATTGGCGTCGGTGGCGGTACCGACGGTGGAGCGCGGATCCCCGCCCATGCGTTGCTGATCCACGCTGATCGCGGTGGTCAGGCCCTCGAGCACGTCCACCTCGGGACGGGCCAGCGTCGGCATGAACCCCTGCACGAAGGCGCTGTAGGTCTCGTTGATCAGCCGCTGGGATTCGGCGGCGATGGTGTCGAAGACCAGCGAGCTCTTGCCCGAACCGGATACGCCCGTGAACACCGTGAGCCGGCGCTTGGGCAGATCGACGGAGACGTCCTTGAGGTTGTTCACCCGCGCGCCGACCACCCGGATCAGGTCGTGGGCGTCGGCGGCGGGCAGGGCGGGCTGCGGGGACTTGCTCGGGGCCATGCGTGTCTCCATCTGTGCTGGCGTACCGGTGGGGCGGAAGAGCGGGTCAGGAAGCCTGCTGGATACGAACCAGATTGCCCGCGGGGTCCCGCACGGCGAAATCACGCACACCGTAGGGCTGATCGGTCGGCTCCTGGACGATCTCGACCGCGTCGCTGGCCTGCAGCTTCTCGAAGGCGGCGTCGACGTCCGCGGAAGCCAGCAGAATGCCGCCGTAGGTGCCCTTGGCCATCATCTCCACGATGAGCTTGCGCTCGTCCTCGGTGATGCCCGGATCCACGGCCGGCGGGTGCAGCACGATGGAGGTCCCGGGCTGATCGGCGGGGCCGACCGTGAGCCAGCGCAGCCCGTTGTAGCCGACATCCTTGCGGAGTTCGAAGCCGAGCGCGTCGCGGTAGAAGGCCAGCGCGGCATCGGCGTCATTGTGCGGGAGGAAGCTCGCTGAAATAGTGATATTCATGTCGGTCAGGCTAGTTGCGGGGCGCTTGCCTGGGCTTCTCGATTCCTGATCGGTCGGGTCACCTGCTTCTCGACGCAGGAGGGCATGCCCTCGGGGGCATCCGCCATCTGCTGCTTGTACACGCTGGGCGGCACCCCGACCAGCTCGGTGAAGCGGGTGCTGAAGGTGCCCAGCGAGGAGCAACCGACCGCGAAGCAGATCTCGGTGACGCTCAGATCCCCGCGCCGCAGCAACGCCATGGCCCGTTCGATGCGCCGCGTCATCAGGTAGGCGTACACCGATTCGCCGTAGGCGGCCCGGAACTGCCGGCTCAGATGCCCGGCGGAGATGTGCGCGTCGCGCGCGAGGGCCTCGACATCCAGCGGCTGCGCGTACTCCCGGTCGATGCGGTCCCGCACGCGCCGCAGCCGTGCCAGATCGCGCAGACGCTGTTCCTCGTCGGGTTTGCCGGTCACCAGTCGATGGTCGCACGCTGGGCGAATACTGTCGCGACGGCGTACCCGGCTATTTGGGGCTACCCTGCAAACGTTTTGTCAGGTAACAGTTTTGCCTTGACACAAGACATAGCGTGTCGGGGGAACCGGATCGGCCGGGGCCCCGGCACGGATCGACGATGAGGCCGACGTGGCCCGAGGACTGGAATCAGCTGTTCGATGAAGCTCTCTGCACTACGTAATAGGACCGCCCTGCGGACCGCCGCCGTCGCGCTCACTGCCGCGTTGTCGGTGGCCCTGGCCACCGGCACCGGCTCGGCCGACCCGGACAAGCCCTCGGCCATCAGTTCCATCCAGAAGGATGGACGGACCTGGCATCTGAAGGTCTACTCAGCGGCCATGGGCCAGGACATTCCCGTGGACGTGCAGCGTCCGGCGGACGAGTCGCAGGCCGCGCCGAACCTGTACATGCTCAACGGCCTCGACGGCGGCCTGGGCACCGCCAGCTGGAACGCCCAGACCAATGCCCTCGGCTTCCTGGCCGACAAGCAGGTCAATGTGATCCAGCCGATCGGTGGCCGCGGCAGCTACTACACCGACTGGATCAAGGACGACCCGCAGCTCGGGCGCAACAAGTGGACGACCTTCTTCACCCAGGAACTGCCGCCGCTGCTCGACGCCGCGCTCGGCTCCACCGGCCTCAATGCCCTGGCCGGCCTGTCCACCTCCGGCACGTCGGTGCTGCAGCTGGCCGAGGCCCAGCCCGGTCTGTGGAAGTCGGTGGCCGCCTACAGCGGGTGCGCGCAGATCGCCGACCCGATGGGCAAGCAGTTCCTCAAGTTCGCCGTGGAGACCTGGGCGGGCGGCAAGACCGAGAACATGTACGGTCCCGACGACAGCCCGCTGTGGGCCGCCAACGACCCGGTCATCAATGCCGAGAAGCTGCGCGGCACCCAGCTCTACATCTCCAGCGGCAGCGGCATCCCGCTGATGAAGGACGTCGAGTTCTACACCAAGTCCGCTCCCGGCCCGCAGGGTGACATCAACCTGGCGCTGGGCATGATCATCGAGGGCGGCGTCAACGCCTGCACCCACAACCTCAAGGACAAGCTGGACTCGATCAGTATCCCGGCGACCTACCAGTTCGACCCGGTGGGCACCCACTACTGGCCGTACTGGGAGACCGCCCTGCACGACTCGTGGCCGTTGCTGGCCTCGGGTATGGGCATTCCCGCCTGAGTCACAGTTCGCGAGCGCCGCATGCCGTCGATCGGCATGCGGCGCTTCTGTTTTCCGGGGAGCCTACCTCTTGTCCGGGTTGGCCGTCGGGGTGGCGGGGTCGGGGACACTCATCGGTGAGCGGGCGATCCGGCCGCCGAGGCGTTCGTTGACCGTGAAGCCGTGGTGGCGGCACCAGGCGGCGAGGATGGGGACCGCGGAATCGTCGTCGCGGAAGGTCGGCACCAGCTGGCCGACGATGTAGAGGTGGTGGGCGTCGGCGGCGCGGCACAGGTGCTGCAGGACGGCGGTGCCCAGGCCGGTGCCGCGCAGTTCCGGATTCACCGTGATGTTGTCGAGCTTGATGGTGTCGGCGTAGATGTCGAACACCACCTCGACCAGCGGATCGGCGCGACGCAGGGATTCGATGTCGAAGGGCACCGGTCTCAGCACGCCGGGCAGATGGTCGGACAGCCGTTGCCGTGCGTCCTCGTCGGGGGCGGTGCGAGTGACGGCCAGCACCTCCTCGGTGAGGTCGGCGACCACGGCGCCGTCACCGACCGCGGCCATGGGCCGGGCCTCCTCGATGGCGCGGGCCAGGGCGGGCAGGCGACGGGCCCAGTGCGGGGCATCGTCGCCGTAGCGCTGGGTCAGGTCGGCGAGGGTGTCCTCGAGGCAGAAGGGCGTGCCGAGGCTGCGCACGAAGGCGCCCGACAGCACGCCCCAGCGGTGGTCGTCGGCTCCGACGCCGTGCACGGCCAGCTCGCGGACCAGTGCGTCGTGGCGGGCGGTGGCGCGGGCGACCGGGGAGCAGGGCAGCTGCTGCAGCCAGCGTTGCCAGCCGGTCAGATTGGCGCGAATGCGGGTGGTGGCGATATCAGCGCTCGCGTCGAGATAGTTGCACAGCGCTTGCTGTCTGCGCTCCAACAGCTCCCCCACCCGCTCTTGCCCGGGCTCGATGGGCGGCGTCCGACCCTCACTCATACTGACTCACGCTAGCGTCCAGCTGACTATGCACTGGTCACCGGCACGCAGAATTGCGCTACCAGCCGTAACCCGCACCCGCGCCATCGGGGATGCCGCCCGGCCCGGGCCCGTACCCCTGGGGTAGCGGAGTTTGCTGTGGCGCAACCGAATCCAGATCCGTGACCCGGTTCAGCAGCTGGCGCTCGTAGGCCAGAGCCTGCGTGCGCGACCATCCGGTCGAATGGCGCAGCGCGGCACGGGCTTTGCGGCGGCGGTGATAGGTGAGCAGGGGCGCCAGCCCGGCCTCGCCGCCGATAGTGCGGGCGGCCGGGCGGGCGATGAGCGCCCGGAACCACCGCCGCTCGGTGGTCAGCACCCAGGCGTAGGCGACGGCGAAGATGACCAGGTCGATCAGGATGGGCAGGTAGGTCGACAACAGCGCCGGACCGGGCGGGCGCGGGGCGTCGAAGAGGACGTGCATGGTGACGGCCAGCCCGTAGAACAGCGCGAAAACGCCCAGCCGCCAGGCCCACGACCGGTCGGTGCGGCTGATCAGCAGCACGATGCCGACACCGGCCAGCGCCGACATGGCCCAGTGCGAGGTCAGTGCGGTGAAAAGTCGCAGCACCGCCACCAGGATCACGTCCACCGCCGGATCCTGCGGGGAGGACAGTGCGGTCTGGGTGCTGTAGAGGCAGTCCTCGGCGATCTGCGCCCCCAGCCCGACCGCCGCGCCGAGCAGCAGGCCGTGCATGGGCCGGGTCAGCCGGCCTCGGAACAGCAGCGCGACCACGGCGATGCCGATGGCCTTGATGTACTCCTCGTCGATGGGCGCGGTGATGGCGGCGCTCCAGTTGACGGCGAAGGAGTCGCCGAACAGGTTGGTGATGGCGCGGCTGAGGTGGTCGTTGGCCCACATGGCCAGCCCGGTCCACACCGTGGCGCCCCAGATCGCGCCCATCACCATGGGGGCGACCAGGTGGCGGCGGGCCCGGAAAGGATCCAGCGCGAACAGGATTCGCCCGATGACCAGCAGGGTGAAGGCGGTGATGGGCAGGGCGGCCAGGGCGGCCGCGCCCGCGAACCATACCTGCCCGGCGGCCTGCAGCACGAACAGCAGCGGCCCGGCCATCACGGCCAGGCAGTACACCCAGAACAGCAGCGATCGCGGCTGGAACCAGCTCATGCTGCATCCTTTCCGGCCTGAGCGGAGCCCTCCATGGTTACGCTGCGCAAGCGCGGGGAGGTGGAGCGGCTCCTCCGGGCCCGACCGCTCACGCCTCGACCGCCTTGCTCGAGTTCAGCACATCCGCAATCATCCGGAGTCCGGCTTCGCGGGTGGATCCGGTGGCCGTGACGGTCACGCCCACGTCCCCGCTGCTGGCCACCGCGCACACTCCGCCCGTCGTGTCGGGCAGCACGCAGGTGAGCCCGTGGAAGTCGCCGACGTCCACCACTCCCCCGTCGAAGCGCGCGGTGACCCCGGCCGCGCGCAGCGGTAGCAGCATGCGCGGGGCGGCGGTGGCGAAGTCGGTGATGCCGTCGACCACCGACATCGACACCCGCTGGTCGCCGCTGTCGGAGGTCAGGACGGCGATGGATGCGTCGCCGGTGGCCCGCCGCCGCATCTGCTCGGGCGCCAGGAAGACAACGGCGTTGGCGGGATTCGCGCCGCCGTGCACGGCGGCGATCCCGCTCGCGGTGATCTTGATACTGGTCCCTGCCGCCACCTCGGTCTCGCGGACCGGTACCGCCGACGACAGCAGGGGCGGCACCACGAGGGCGACCGCCAACGCCCCCACCGCTCCGATCGCGGGGACTACCGAATGCACAAGGCGCACCATGCTTTCCACCCTCTCGGCTCCCTGAGGCAACGCCGGGGAGGGCGGGATGCGTTCCGGACGCCCGGGTCGGGGTCCGGGCAGTCGCCCGCCCGGCGCTTGCCGCGAGTTAACCACACCGCCGGGCGGGAACGGGGTCGCAGCGCCGGGCGGGCCCCGGGGTGTGACCGGGAGCGCGGCTAGGAGGTGCGCGCGATGACGGCGTCGGCGATGCTGCGCAGCCCGGACACCGCGGCGGGCGGGAACGGGGCGTGTGCGAGAGTCCGCTGCACGAGCAGCCAGCGCTCGCGGATCATCCGTTCCACCGTGGGACGCGCTGTGGCGCTGAGGATCTCACGACAGAGTTCGGCCCCGCACGGGTCCAGTCCGGCATTGCCGACCAGGGCGTCGAGCTGGGCACGCTGCTCGGGACTCGCGTGTCGCAGGGCGAGCGCGAGCAGAACGGTGTGCTTACCCTCGCGGAGGTCGTCGCTATTGGATTTGCCGGTCTGCGCCGGGTCGCCGTAGACCCCGAGCAGGTCGTCCTGGAGCTGGAACGCCTCGCCGAGCGGCCGCCCGTAGGACGAGAGCGCCCGCGCCACTTCGGGTCCGGCCCCGGCCAGCGCCGCGCCCAGTTGCAACGGCCGTTCCACGGTGTAGGCCGCGGTCTTGTACCGGATGATCTCGAGCGCCCGGTCCAGGTCGAGGGTGGGGCGGCCGGTGGTGAGCAGATCGAGGTACTGGCCGTAGTTCACCTCGGTGCGCATGGCGTCGAGAATCGGTGCGGCAGCGGCGGTCTGGGCCGCCGAGAGCCCCGCGGTATGCAGCAGTTCCTGTGACCACACCAGCCCGAAGTCGCCGATGAGCAGGGCGGCGTGGGTGCCGAAGCGGGCGGCGGCCGGGCGGTCGCCGCGGGCGCCCTCGGCCACGGCCCGGTGCACGGTGGGCCGGTCGCGGCGGGTGGCGCTGTCGTCGATGATGTCGTCGTGGATGAGCACGGCGGCATGGAACAGTTCGACCGCGGCGGCCACCCGCACCACGGAGTCCGGCAGCTCACCGCCGCCGCCCGCGTACCAGCCGAGCACGCAGAACAGCGGCCGGATCCGTTTGCCGCCCGCCAACAGGAACGAGCGCACCGCGTCGACCACGTCGGCGGGCAGTCCGGCGGTGGCCGCGGATTCGGCCTTGTCGCCGAGGAATTCGTAGAGCGCGGCCTCGACCCGCACCCGCATGGCGGTGCGGTCCAACGGCGCCAGGGCGATCGTGGGGGTACTCACAGGGCGTCCTCCGATCCGGTGTTCTCGATGAGGGCGACTGCTTCGGCGAGCAGAAAATGCACCTGGGTCACCAGGGGGCAGGTGGGTCGACGACGGTCAGCACTGTGCGCCGGCGCTGCTTCGGAAGCCGGTCCAGTACCGAACTGGCACAGGTGTTCTCGGTCACGATGCCCTCCCCCCGCGTCGCGGCGACATAGAAAGACATGGGAACCCTCTCCTCTGTCACGTGTTCCGATGGTCGACGAGCTGAGCGAGGGCGCGGAGATCACCGCACCCGGGCCGGTCCGGCAGTGCGGCCACCGCCGCGCGTATGCGCTGCCGCGCCAAAAGTTCGGTACCGCGCCGACCACCCGCCTGCTCGACGAGCGTTGCGGCGCTGTCGATCTCGTCGGCGGAGAGCGGGGTGGTCGTATCGAACAACCGTTTCAGCGCCCGCCCGGCATCGGTGTCGGACTCCAGCGCCAGCACGATCGGCAGTGATCGTTTGCGCCGGGCCAGATCCCCGGCGGGCTTGCCGCTGTGCGCGGGATCGCCCCAGATGCCGAGGAGGTCGTCGCCGGCCTGGAACGCCACCCCGAGGTTCCGCCCGAAATACTCGAAGATGGTGACGGTTTCGGCATTCGCACCCGCGCTGAGCGCGCCGAGCGCGCACGCGCAGCCGAACAGGGCTCCGGTCTTGCCCATCGCCATGCGCTCCCACCCGGCGGCGGTGGCCTGGGCGGCCCCGGCGTGGCAGTCCTCGTGCTGGCCCCGGCACATCTCGGTGACCGTGGTCTCGAGCCGGTCGATGGCGGCGATGGCGGTGGCCGGGGGCAGCACCGCCGCAAGGACATTCACCGCCAGCGCGTGCAGAGCGTCGCCGAGCAGCACCGCGCCCGGAACGCCCCAGACCTTCCACACGGTGGGGCGGCCGTGGCGCACGGCATCGAGGTCCATGACGTCGTCGTGGAGCAGGGTGAAATTGTGGATCAGCTCGACCGCGGCGGCCGCGCCGACGGCCTCGCCGGAGAGGCCGTCGCAGGCGAGGGCGGCGGAGGTGGCCAGTGCGGGCCGCAGCAGCTTGCCGGAGGCGCCGTGAGTGGCGGCGCCGTGCTCGTCACACCAGCCGAAGTGGTATCCGGCCATGCGCTGCATGGGTTCCGGCAGGGACAGCACCGCGTCGCGCAGTAGCGGTTCGAGCACGGTCCGGGCGCGAGCCAGAATGTCGGCGGGGCGGTGCACGGGGGGAACGAGAGCGGTCACAATCATAGAGACGCTTCTTTCGGTGTGCGAACGGAATTCGGCTCACATGGTCGGCGTAGGCGCGCCGACTCACCGAGAACGCGGCCAATCCTGAAATTCGGCCGCATGCTCGAGAACAACCACCAAATTGTGTAGCTCTCCGTCGAATTCGACCTCCTTCTGATACGAGAGCGGGTCCGCGCCGAATCGGTGCTGAAATTGGCTCAGGGTTACAGCAGCCCGTAGTCGCTCGCGGTCCGATACCCGCGCCGGACTCGGGGCCGGGCGGTCTCAGTGGCGCGCCTCCAGTTCGCGGTGGTCGTGCTGGAAGTCGCCCCCGGCTTCGCCGCGAACAGCCTTGGGACACAGGCCGCCTCGCGCCCCAGGAAATCTCCCGAAACCTGTAACCCCGACCATGTTCCGACTACCCCCTGCGCGCATTCGAATCCCCCGCGATGTCGCCGCGAGCTCCGTGATCAAACCGTGCGGTCGAAAATGATGTACGCCAATGCGTTTCAGCGCTGCGCCAGGAGTGCGCAGGCCCGATCCCGTTAGTCTTCAGCCAATGAGCGAAATACGACCTGAACCGAGAAAAGTGTAATACGCACCATCGCCGACGGTAAAGCGTTACCGCTCAGCATCGTCGCCGACACACCCGGATGCGGGATGCGAATGCCGGGTGCGACGTCGAGATTCGCACCCGGCATCCGCCTCTGGCTCATACGACGAAATCTGCTGTCCCCCTATAGCAGAGCGGTCCGGCTACAGGAGATCGGCCAGGCCCTTCAGCGGCCCGGGCAGCCCGGCCACATGCTTCTTGATCCCAGCGGCCACCGGGTTCGGCGTCTCTGCGCGCAACCGGTCCAGCTCGATCTGCATGGTCCGGACGGACCGGGTGTAGTACTCGTCGACCAGGTCGGTGTCCTCCGGATCGCCCGGCTCGACCGACCAGTCCAGTGCGGGCAGGAAACTGACGGTCACGGAGGCGGGCAGCGGCAGCTGCGGCAGGATCGGCGCGACGCCGAACGGCAGGCCGAGAGTGTACGGAAACACCTTGGCGCGCACCAGCTTGTCGAGCTGCAGCAGCCGTGCAGTGCGTTCACCGCGGCTGAGCACGAAGATCGAGTCGTGGCCGCCATTGGCGACCGCGGGGATCACCGGGACACCCATTTCGAGGGCGAGCCGCACGAAGCCCTTGCGCTCGGCGAAGTCGATCTTGCCGCGATCGGTCCACGGGCGGCACGCCTCCCAGTCGCCACCGGGGTACACCATCACCGCGCCGCCGTCCTTGAGTCCCTTGGCCGCCGACTCGCGCGAGGCCGCGATAACGCCGAACTGGCGCAGGCTGTCGCCGAGAATCGGTGCGCGCAAAAGGATGTCGTGCGCGACGCCGTAGCTGGGCTCGTCCGGGCGGCGTTCCAGCATGGCCATGAAGGTGATCCACACCTCGGGGGCCCAGTAGATGGACGAGTGGTTGCCGATCACCAGGGCCGGGCCGGACGCGGGCAGATTCTCCAGCCCGGTGACCGTCGGGGTGAAGTAGTCGGTGTAGGCCCGCGCCAGGGGCAGCAGCGGGTGGTTCGGGTCGGGAATTACCTTGGTTTCGGTCATGAGCCATTCCTGTCGATTGCTATGCCGGGGACGGGCGGCACGCAACGACACCCCACGTCGTCGAACAACGTCGAGTCGAATTGAATTGCCCCCGGGTCACATCCCCATTGATAGCTCCGACGGCCGCGCATGCGCGGTCCGGTTCAGCGTGCGGACGTCGCTGCGTTGCGACAGATGCCCGTCACCGTCCTCCTGCCCCACCGACGTTATCAAACCCAAGCGTTTGCTTGGCAGAAAGTGTGCGAATCCCAACATTCATCTGATTCAGGACGAAATCCTTACGCGGCGTTGCTTGCCCGGCGGCGCGCTCGGATCGACCATGGCGGGAGTGCCGCGGACACGACGTCCACAGCGAGGGCGATTCGGGTCACGACGATTCGGAAGGATGTGCCGATCATGGTGACGATAGCTGGCCCGGCCGGCCACCTGGAGGCGATCATGCTGGCCACGGGCTCGGTGCCGGACCAGGTTCCGGACTACAGCCGCACCGAGATCTGGATCGGCACGGCCATCCTGCTGCTCACTCTGGTGGCGGTGCTGATCGCGATGCTGCGCCGGCGCTAGGCGGCCCGCGCGATCCCGGGTGCACGGCAGACGGCGCAGGGCACCGAGATTCTCGGTGCCCTGCTTTCTCGTTCCGTCAGACCGGAATCCGACATACCGAAACTTTCATGCCAAGATGCGCATATCGGCGTATACGTATCTCAATGTGCTGGCCGGCGACGGAACAGCGCGCCCGCGCCCAGATAGCCGGCCAGGGCGATGCCCGCACACCAGGCCAGTGCGGTCGGTGCGGAGTCCCCCACCGGGGTATCCATGAGCAGCCCGCGCACCGTCTCGGCGATCGAGGTGACCGGCTGATGCTGGGCGAAGCCGCGCAGCCAGCTCGGCAGCGTGTGAGTCGGTACGAACGCGCTGCTGACGTAGGGCAGAAACATGAAGATGAACATGAACCCGTTGGCCGCTTCGGGATTGGAGGCCAGCAGGCCCAGAGCGGCGGCCGCCCAGGACAGCGCCAGTACGAAACACGCCAGCATGCCCGCCACCGCGAGCCAGCGCAGCGGATCCGCGGTCGGCCGGAAGCCGAGCGCCACCGCCACCAGCACCACCACCGCGGTCGTGAGCAGATTGCGCAGCACGCTTTCCAGCACGTGCCCGGTCAGGACCGCGCTGCGGGAGACCGCCATGGCCCGGAACCGGTCCACGATGCCGCTGTGCAGGTCGGTGGCCACCGCCACCGCCGTGGCGCCCGAGCCGAAACCCGCGCACAGCAGCAGGATTCCGGGCACCACATAGTCGATATAGGAGCCGCCGACATTCATCGCGCCGCCGAAGACGTAGACGAACATCAGCAAGATGGTCACCGGCACCGCGATGGTCATGATCATGGTGTCCGGGCTGCGCAGGGTATGGCGCAGATTGCGGCCGACCATGGTGGCGGAGTCCTGGACGGAGTGCACGAGAGTGCTCATCACGCAGCGCCTTTCACGGTGGCACCGGTCAGCGCGAAGAAGACGTCGTCGAGATCCGGTGTGTGGATGGCCAATTCGCCGATCGCTACGGCATGGTCGTCGAGATGGTCGAGCAGCTTGCGGATATCGCCGACGCTGCCGTCCGAGGGCACCCGCAGCGCCAGCTGCTCGGTATCCGGTTCCGCCCCGGGCAGGGCCCGCACGGCCGCCGCCAGGCCGTGCTCGTCGGCGAAGCCGAGTCGCAGGTGGCCGCCCGGCGCCAGCCGCTTCAGCTCCGCCGCGCTGCCCTCGGCGGCAATGCGCCCGGCGTCGAGAACCGCTATGCGGTCGGCCAATTGGTCGGCCTCCTCCAGATACTGGGTGGTGAGGAAGATGGTCACGCCGTCGGCCACCAGGCCGCGGATCACCCGCCACAGCTCGCGGCGGCTGCGCGGATCCAGGCCGGTGGTGGGCTCGTCGAGGAAGACGATGCGCGGCCGCCCCATCAGGCCCATGGCGATGTCGAGGCGGCGGCGCATACCGCCGGAATAGGAGCCCGCGCGCTTGCCCGCCGCATCGGTGAGATCGAACTGCTCAAGCAATCGTGCTGTGCGCCTGCCAGTTTCGCTGGAACCCAGATGCAGCAGCCGCCCCATGAGGCGCAGATTCTCGGCGCCGGTGAGGATCTCGTCCACCGCCGCGAACTGCCCGGTGACGCCGATGGCCGCGCGCACCGCGTCCGGTTCGCGCACCGTATCGTGGCCGCCCACCCGCACCTGCCCCCCATCGGGCCGGTTCAGCGTGGTGAGGATGCGCACCACGGTGGTCTTGCCGGCGCCGTTCGGACCGAGCAGGGCGAACACCGTGCCGGCCGGCACGGTCACATCGATGCCGCGTAGCACGGGCTGATCGCCGAAGGATTTGGTGAGGCCGGTGATCACGATGGCGGGCTCGGGTCTGGATGTGGCCATGGAGGGACTCCGATCAAAAACTGTATATGACATACACTTCGTTTATAGGCTACACAGTTTCTGGGATGGCGCAAGATGGAGGCGAAACGACGACAGGAGGTCAGATGAAGGGGCCCGACGAGAGAGTCCTACCCAAGGCGGTCAAGCTGCTGTGGGATCTGGACGACACGGGCAGCCGCGGACCCAAGCGCGGGCTGAGCCTCGATCAGATCCTGGACACTGCCGTGCGGGTCGCCGACGCCGAAGGCTATGCCGCGCTGTCGATGGCCCGGGTCGCCAAGGAGCTCGGGTTCACTACGATGTCGCTCTACCGGTACGTCGACAGCAAGGACACCCTCGTCGAGCTGTTGCACGACCGCATCTTCGACGTGACGCCGGACCTGCCGGCCGACGGCTGGCGCGCCGGGCTGGCAGCTTGGGCCTGGGCCGAATTCCACACCATCCGCGCCCACGACTGGTGGCTGGACATCCCCATGACCTCGCCCCCGCTGGGCCCGAACAATATGGCCTGGCTCGAGGCGGGCATGCGCGTGCTATCCGGTCTCGACCTCGCCGAACCGCTCAAACTGCAACTGCTGGTGAACCTTTCGATCTATGTCATCGGGCGCACCCGATTCCTGCGCGACACCATCCAGCAGGACGAGCACGACCAGGACTTCACCGCCATCCTGACCGCGGTGCTCGACCCCGGGCGCTTCCCCATCGTCAGTGCCGCCCTCGCCAACCGCGCCTTCGACACCGGCGACATGAACTGGGAGGAAGCCGATTTCAGCTTCGCCCTGGATCGGTTGCTGGACGGTTACCAGGTCTTCATCGACAGCCACACCGGGGTCTGATTCCGGTCGCCGCCGGATTGCGCTGAGCGGAAACCGCATAAACACATGTCAACCATGCGTAAACATCGTGCAAATGGGCCCGCTACCGCTTGACCGGCCCCGCACCGAACCCGACCATGGCCTCATGAGGCCCGCACGGCCGGTGCGGGCGGCTCGCGTTACGACGCGATGAGAGTTAGACGCATCGTCGTCCGCTGCGAGGAGGTGAGGGTCATGGCCGTTGTCGCCTGGGCGCGTTCCGCCACTGTCCTCCCCACGCTGGCGGCCGGGGCCATGATTCTCGTCCTGGCCGGGCTGACCACTGCTTTCGTCTACCTTGCGGTGCCCGCCGTGGCCGGTCCGGCCGAGCGCGCACCCGCGCCCATCGAGGTCCACACCGCTCCCCCGGCGGTGCTGCCGCTGTGCACCGAGGTCACCGAGGACAGCCCGAATCCGGCATGCGCGGACACGGATACCGACATCAGTGCCGACCCCGCGCCGGTCGACCAGCCGTGAACAGCGAGACCAGCAGCAGCGCGGCGAGCCCGAAAAGCGCTGCCACACAGGCCATCAGGCCGGCCCAGCCGCCTGCCGCGTAGGCGATCCCGGCCGCGCTGCCGACCACCGCGCTGCCCAGGTAGTACGCGAACATATAGAGAGACGATGCCGCGCCGCGATTTTCGGCCAGCGTGCCCACCCAGGCGCTGGCCGTGGTGTGCGCGGCGAAGAACCCGGTGGTGAACAGCACGATGCCGATCAGCACCGTGGTCAGGCGATCGGGGATGGTGATCAGCGCTCCGAGGGCCATCAATGCCACGGCGGCGGTGAGGACCCCCGCGTGGCCGCGGCGGTCGGCGAGCCTGCCGGTGTACGCGGAGGCGACCGTCCCGGCGAGGTACAACACGAACACCGATCCGGCCAGGGCCGCGGGCAATTCGAACGGGCGATGGATCAGGCGGTAACCCAGGAAGTTGTAGACCGACACGAAGCTGCCCATCAGCAGGAAGGCCAGACCGAACAGCGCGACCAGGCCGCGATGCCGCAGCTGCGCCGTGAGATCACCGACCATGGTGCCGAATCCGGCCGGGCGCGCGGCGAATCCGCGCGAGGGCGGCAGGGTGCACGCGAACCAGACCGTGCACACCGCGGCGGCCAGCGAGACCGCCAGCTCCGCCCAGCGCCACGAGGTCAGCCCGAGGGCAAGCGAGGGAATCAACCGGCCCGCCAGCCCGCCGATGGTGGTCCCGGCGATATAGACGCCCATGGCCGCGCCGAGTCCGGCCGCCCCGATCTCCTCGGCCAGGTACGCCATGGCCACCGCGGGCACGCCCGCCAGCGCGACGCCCTGCACGGCCCGCACCGCCAGCAGGGTGTCGAGGGTCGGGCACAGCGGCAGCAGCAGACCGAGCGCCGAGGCCACCACCGCCGATCCGATCATCACCCTGGTGCGGCCGATCCGCGCGGACAGCGCACCCGCCGGAATGATGGCCAGCGCAAGAAAACCCGTGGTCAATGAGACGGCCAGGGCCGCGTGCGCGGGCGGGACCGAGAAGGCCGCCGACAGGCTCGGCAGCAGCGACTGGGTGGAGTACATGGCCGCGAACGTGGTCAGCCCGGCCGCGAAAAGGGCTGCGGCGACCCGCTTCTCGTGTGCGTACCGTGGCTGGTCGGGCCCGGCGGTACTGGCCGGCCCCGGCTCAGAGGTACTGATCGGCCCCGGCGCTGCCGCACTGATCGGTCGCGGCGTCGCCGCGCTGATCGGTCCCGACATCGCCGTTCCGGTCGGCCCTGACGCGGCGGTGCTGGTCGTCCCTTGCACGGTAGTCATCGGATCCTCTCGGTACGGGGGTGCGGGGTCCAGGGTGCGACGATGGCGCTTAGAACGGAAATGCATGATGATGTGGCTGCTCATGCTCTGCCGACATATAGCGAGGAGGCGGCGTGCTCGGCGCAGATCTGGAGTGGTTCACGACACTCGCCGAAACGGAGAATGTCAGCGCGGCCGCCGACCGGCTGCACCTGGCCCAGCCCACGCTGTCGCGCATGCTCGCCCGGCTCGAGAAGCGGCTCGGGACACCGCTGTTCGACCGGCACGGCAAGCGCATTCGGCTCAACGAGTACGGCCGCCTCTACTACGAGCACGCCCGCCGCGCCCGCGCCGAACTGCACGCCGGGGAGCAGGCCGTCGCCGACCGCATCAATCCGGCCAAGGGGGTGGTCCGGCTGTCGTTCCTGCATTCCTTCGGCAGCCGGCTGGCCCCGCAGCTGATCGGCGAATTCCGGCGCGGCTGGGGGCGAGTCGCCTTCACGCTGTATCAGGGCGCGGCCGAGGTCATCACCCGGCAGGTGCTCGATGGCGAGGCCGATCTGGCGCTGGTGTCGCCGCGGCCCGGCGAGCCCGGCATCGGGTGGCACACCCTGCTGAATCAGCCGCTGGTACTGGCGGTTCCGACCGACCACCGGCTGGCCGCGCCGTCCGGCAAGAGCGGGCAGCGGCCGATCCGGCTGACCGAGCTGGCCGACGCCGAATTCATCACCATGCACCCGGGATTCGGCATGCGGCGGATCTTCGACGAACTGTGCGCGGCGGCCGGGATCCGGCCGCGCATCGTCTTCGAGTCCAGTGATCTGGTGACGGTCTCCGGGCTGGTCGCGGCCGGGCTCGGCGTCGCACTGGTGCCCGCCGAGGAACCGATGCCGCCGGGGCTGGCCGTCGTTCCGATCGCCGACGCGGGCGCGTCCCGCGATGTCGGATTGATCTGGTCGGCGACCGCCACGCCGTCGGAGGCGGTGCGGCGGTTCCGCGATTTCGCCGCCGATTGGGCGGCCCGCCGCCACCCCCGGTGAATGCGCGCGCTGTTACGGTGGCTGGACGGTAACTGACCTGTTGCTTCAGACCTTGGGAGCCGCCCGTGCAGCGGTATCGCGCGGCCCTCGACACGGTAGGCGGGTGCGCCGCCGCCGCGATCGCGGGCCTGGCCCTCATCGTGCCCGTCGACACCGGGTGCGCCACCGATTCGTCCGCGCTGCAGATGACGCTGCTGAGCGTGACCGTGCCCCGGGCCACCGCCGCGGGCGTGATCGTCGCGGTGCTGGCCGCGGTGTGCGTGCGCATGTTCGGCACCCGGACCGCCTGGGGCACCGCCACGGTCGCGACTCTGATTCTGGTCGTCGACCACCTGGTGGTGACCACCTCCGCGAGCCTGGCCACGGCCAACTTCGTCGATTCGATCGCGGCGGGCGTACTGCTCGGCGCGGCCGGGGCGGCGACGCTCGAATACCGGCCGCCCGCAATCGGATACCTGCTCGGGGGGCTCATCGGCGTCACGGTGGGCGACCACATCGAGACCGTCGCGGCCGCGAAGGGGACCCAATCGCTGCTCGAACGCGCCTTCGTGGATATGCCGCCGGACTGGATCACCGCACCGACCATGGGATTGCTGGCCGTATGCTTCACCCTCTCCCCGCGCACGGGGTTGTCGTCCTACTCCACCGCGTTGAACCTGCCGTTCGCGCCAGTGCTCGCCGCGGCCGTGGTGGTCACCACCATCGACGTGGTGTCGGAGCGGTTCACCACGGCGACGAGCGGCACCGCGGTCATCGTGGCCGGAACGCTCGCGGTGCTCGCGGCGGCGGTGATCGCCGCGCTGCTGCTGCCTGAGCGCGACGGCACCCTCACCCTGCTCGCGGTGGCGCTCGCGGCGACCGGCAGCGCGATCGCCATTGCGGCCCAGGCGCACTGGAAGCTCGCGCCGATACTGACGGTCATGGCGCTCGGCCTGGCGGCGGGCCTGCGACGCCAGGCGCCGGTCGTCGCCGCGGCCGCGATCGTCGCCCTCGGGGTGTTCGCGCTGCTGGCTCCCGGCACACGGCACAATGATTCGTGGACCGCGCTGATCGGCAGCTGCGCCGTCGCCGCGCTGGCCGGGTACAGCTTCGGCGCAGCCACCCCCCGCGGCACGGCCGGGACCGTACTGGCGATCGGCCTGCTGTTCATTCCGACGGCCGTGCTCACGCTGGAATACCGTGGCTGCGAAGCGTTCCCGCTGCATCCCAACCAGGCCGTCGGATCGGGTGACCGCGCCGCCTGGATGGCCATCGCCCTCGGGGCCGGATGCCTGGCCGCCGTCATCGCGCTGCGACACCTGCGGCCCGAGCGGGTCGAGCAGGATTAGGAGATCCGGTACAGCCAGATCCGGGGATCGGCGAGTTCACCGGTCGCGCCCCAGCCGTACGAGTGGGCGATGCCGTCGCCGTTGTAGACGTGCAGGTAGGCCCGCAGTTCCGTGCGGCCCGCGTGCCCGGACACGATGCCCCGCAACACGATCGCGGTCAGGTCGTAGGTCTCGGCAGCATACGCGGTCGGGGCGGAACCGGTGGCGGACCGGTACTCGCCGACGAAGCGTTCGGTGGCGGCGCCGCACTGGCAGGCCACCAGGGTGCCGGTGGCCGCCGGACCCGCGAGGGTCCGGAAGCCCGGGTCGTAGCTGCCGTCGCCCAGCACGAAAGTCGCCGTGACACCGGCACTCCGCAGTTTGGTGAGCAGCGAGGCGGCTGTCGGCGGGTACCCGGCGTAGAACACCGCGTCCGGGCGCGCGCCGGCGATGGTGTTCACGGCGTCACCCGGATCGCCGTTCGGGTCGATGCTGACCTCGCACCCCGCGAGCGCGGCCGTGCCCAGCCCCGAGGTCACCGAGTCCGCCAGCGAGTCGCCGAAGCCGCCGCCGCTATCGCGCACCACGCAGACCCGGGAGAAGCGCGCGGTGTTCGCCAGATACCGGCCCAGCGCCGGTCCCTCCGCATTGTCGTTGGCCAGGCCGCGGAAGAAGCCGGACCAACCCGACTGCGCCAGTAGCGGATTCGTCGCCGCGGGGGTGAGAAATGACAGCCCGGCGGCGTCGAACGTCTGGCCTGCCGCGACCACTTCGCGGGACAGGGCGGGACCGATCACCGCGACGATCGAGGTGTCCGCGGCGATCTTCTCGGCGATCTGCGCCGCCGCCGTCTGGCTGCCCGCGGTGTCGAACTCCCGGACGGTGACCGGACAGGCCTTGCCCCCACCCTGGACGAACTGGTCGACGGCCAGCTTCACGGCATCGATCACCGTGCGGCCCAGGGCAACATCGGTATCGGCGCCCGTCAGGGGCACTGCGGCAGCGATGGAGACCGGCTTGCACGGCAGCCGGCCGTCGTTCGCGGGGTCCTCTACCGAGACGGGGTAGGCGACCTTGTCACCGAGAGCGTCGATCTGGGTGAGCGGCACGAAACCCGGGTATACGGCGGCGTACGGGCCGCCGGTGTTCGCCGGGGGCGTGTTCTTCGACGACCCGGAATCGTGTGTCGCCCAGACGATTCCGGCCGCCGTCGCGATAACGACAACCAGCGCGGCCGCACCGGCGGCGATCCAGCGTCCGCGCCTTCCGTTCCGGTTCGGCGGAGCCGGAGGTGACGACGGCTCGTCCAGCATGGTGGCCTCGCCCGCCGGGGGCAGGGTGATGGTGGCCGACACGCTGCCGCTCGGTCCGGTCGTCGTCGCCCGGGCGCTCGCGAAGAGAGTCGTCACAGGGGATGCGGCGGCCACCTGCAGCGGCAGCACGGTGGACTCGGACTCCTCCGACAGGGCCTGCAGCGCAGCGTCGGCGAACGCACGGCAGGAGTCGAAGCGATCCTCCGGTCGTTTGGCCAGCCCACGCGCCAGCACCGCGTCGAGGGCGGCGGGCAGCTCCGGTCGCCGGTCGGTGACCCGCGGCGCCGGATGCTGCAGGTGCCCCGCGATGACCGCCGCCGCGGTCTCCGCCTGGTACGGCGTCGATCCGGAGAGCAGCCGGAACAGCGTGCACGCCAGCGAATACTGATCCGAGCGGTGGTCGAGCGCGGCCCCCGACAGCTGCTCCGGCGACGCGTAGGTGATCGTCGCCGCCAGCATCCCGGTCCGGGTGATCTGCGCCGAGTCGTCGCGCAGTCGCCCGATCCCGAAGTCCGTCAGCAGAATCCGCCGATCCTGCCCCGGCACCGAGCGGGTCAGCAGAATATTGGCCGGCTTCACATCCCGGTGGATCACCCCCATCGAATGGGCGTAGTCCAGCGCTTTGGCGGTCTCGCCGATGATGTGGACCGCGTCGTGCGCGGGCAGCGTGAACGGGTCCAGCGCCGCCGCGTCCCCACCGTCCACGTACTGCATGGCGATCCACAACCGCCCGTCCTCGACCCCTCGATCATGCACCGCAACGATATTGGGATGATCCAGCCGGGCCACCAGCTCGGCCTCCCGCTCGAACCGGAACCGGGTCTCCCGCTGCGACACCAACTCCCGCGCCAGCAGCTTGATCGCCACCAGCCGAGGCAATCGCGGATGCCGGGCCAGAAAAACGTCCCCCATCCCGCCCCCACCGAGCCGCCGCTCGATCAAATACCCGGCGAATTCCTTACCCGCAAACAACATTCGGCCCTTCGCACCCGCAACCTCCCCCGAACCATACCCGCTACACCGCGCAAGAGATCCGATCGACAGGCCCGCCCCACCCGGACCTCCGGGACAAGTGGCAAGGAGGACGCCGCCCGGCGCAACCGCGCCGCCCCTCCGCATCCTCGCCCGGCGAAGCGGTGGAGGTGGAGGTGGAGGCGGTCCCAGGGCATGGTCGGCTCGCGCCGCCGTGTCGCGTTCGGCGGCTCGGGGCCTTATCGTGGGCAGCTGCCGTCAGGGTCGATGGCGGATCACCCCGCGGGGGCGGGGCGTGTGGGCGGCGAAGGGGAGGCGGTTCACCCGGTAGGGATCGACTGAGCGGGAGCGGAATCGGGTGGGCCGGATCGGACAGGATTCGAGGAAACCCCCACTGATCTCCCGCAGTCCTGGTGCATAGGCCGTAACCTGCTGTCCCACAAGCGAAGAATGCTCCTGACCGGACACCAGTCCGACCGAGGACACCCTTACCGGCCCTGAAGTGCAGGTTTAGGGTGCGTGTCCGAGCGTTGGTCTTGCGTGAACAGGCGGTAGCGTCTAGGAGGGACCCGGTCGCACACGTGGCCGGGCGCTTCGTCCACGGCAGGTCGGTGGATGGAGCAAGGGCAGGAACGTCGAAGGAGCAGCGGACGTGACGACTACCGGTGGTGCGGGCCAGCGGATCGAAACCGCCGCGCAAACACTGTGGGAGGCACCCGATGTGGTGTCCGACGGCAAGGAGGTCGGCCCCACCGGACGCCCGGTACGCGAGATTCCGGAACCCCACGAAGCCGATCACAGCGGACCTGCCCTGATCGTCGCCATGTGCAATCAGAAGGGCGGCGTCGGCAAGACCACCTCGACCATCAATCTCGGTGCGGCGCTGGCGGAATACGGACGCAAGGTGCTGCTGGTCGACCTGGATCCGCAGGGGGCGCTGTCGGCGGGACTCGGTGTGGCGCACCACGATCTGGACGTCACCGTGCACAACCTGCTCGTCGGCCCCGGCAAGGTCAATGTCGACGACGTGCTGATGAACACCAAGGTCGAGGGCATGGATCTGCTGCCCAGCAATATCGATCTGTCGGCGGCGGAGATTCAGCTCGTCAACGAGGTCGGCCGGGAGCAGACGCTGGGCCGCGCCATCGCGCCGCTGCGCGACCGCTACGACTACATCCTCATCGACTGCCAGCCCTCGCTGGGCCTGCTCACCGTGAACGCCCTGGCCTGCTCCGACGGCGTCATCATTCCCATGGAGTGCGAATACTTCTCGCTGCGCGGCCTGGCCCTGCTCAACGACACCGTGGAGAAGGTGCGGGACCGGCTGAATCCGGAACTGACCCTGTACGGCATCGTGGTCACCATGTTCGATGCCCGCCTATTGCATTCACGTCAGGTGATGACGCGCGTGGTCGAGGTGTTCGGCGACCTCGTGTACGACACCGTCATCTCGCGGACCGTCCGCTTCCCCGACGCCAGTGTCGCCGGTGAGCCCATCACCACCTGGGCACCGAAATCCGGTGGCGCGGAAGCCTATCGGGCCATGGCCCGGGAAGTCATCCAGCGGTCGGGCCGTTGAGCGATCCTCTCGATTCACCGTCCGAGCACGACCCGGCGGACGCGGATACAGCCCTGCCCGCCGGAGATTCGGACTCGCCGGTCCTGGCCGACCTCGCCGCCTCCGGCGTTAATGCTGCAGCACCGGACGATCAGGACGCGCCGGGCAAATTTCACCTGAAGCTCGCCAACTTCGAGGGCCCGTTCGACCTGCTGCTGCAGCTGATCAGCTCGCGCCGACTGGACGTCACCGAGATCGCGCTGCACAAGGTCACCGACGAATTCATCGCCCACACCAAGGCGCTCACCGCCCGGCTCTCGGAAGAAAGAGGGCTGCGCGCGGACAAGGTCCTCGACCAGACCACCGAATTCCTGCTCATCGCGGCCACCCTGCTGGATCTGAAGGCGGCCCGGCTGCTCCCCTCCGGCGAGGTTTCCGACGAGGAGGACCTCGAACTCCTCGAAGCCCGCGACCTGCTGTTCGCGCGACTGTTGCAGTACCGCGCGTTCAAACAGGTCGCGGCCCTGCTGGGCGAGCTGGAGGCGGCGGCGCTGCAACGCTATCCGCGCGCGGTGTCACTGGAGGAGCGGTATCTGAAGCTGTTGCCGGAGGTTACGCTGGGGGTGGACGCCGCGGGGTTCGCCGAGGTCGCAGCCACCGTGTTCCGGCCGCGTCCGAAACCGAGGGTGGGGCTGGATCACATCCACGCCCATGCGATTTCGATCGCCGAACAGGCCGCGCTGGTGCTGGAGATGCTGAAAAGCCGTGGCGCGGGCGGCTGGACGACCTTCCATGAACTCTGCGCCGACTGCGAACTGCCGATCCAGATCGTGGCCCGCTTCCTCGCCCTGCTCGAGCTCTACCGGGGCAAGACCATCGAGTTCGACCAGCCCGACCCCCTGGGCCCGCTGTCCATCAGCTGGATCGGCGAGCTCGAAAACCAACCGGCCCAACCGGTGACGATTGAAGAGGATTACGGGTGACCGAGGTGCAGAACTTGGGTGACGACGCGCAGGACCCGGCCGCCGCCAACCAGGCCGCGCCCCAACTGACCCTGGCCGAACGGATCGTGGCCGAAGCGGCCGCGGCAGCGAAGGCCCGCGCAGCCGGGGCGGATGCCGCCGAGCCCAGCGGTGGAAGCGTCGAAACATCGGCCGAGGTCGTCGAGGCCCCGGCGGAGGTTACGGTGCTCACCGACGAAGCGACCATGCTCGAGTCCGCCGCCACGGAGCCCGTGGCCGCCGCGCCCGAGTCCGTGAACGACGGCCCGGCGTCCGTGGCTGATACCTCCCGGTCCATCACCGGCGCTGCCGAGCCTGTGGCTGAAGTCACTCAACCTGGGGCGGAGGTCGTGGCGCCGGAGGGGCCGGGCGTCGATGCGGAGGAGTTCGAGGACGAGGAGGCGCTCGAGGAGGACGAGTTTCGGGCGGCGCTCGAGGCGATGCTGCTGGTGGTGGATGCGCCTGCGCCGGTGGAGTTGCTGGCGTCGGCTTTGCGGGATCATCCGATCCGGGTGGAGACCGCGCTGCGGGAGATGTCGGCGGAACTGACCGCGCGGCGCAGTGGCATGGATCTCAGGTACGTGGGCGACGGGTGGCGTTACTACACGCGGACGGAATTCGCCCCCTATGTGGAACGTATGCTGTTGGACGGCGCACGGTCGAAGCTCACACGCGCCGCTTTGGAAACCCTGGCGGTGATCGCGTACCGTCAACCGGTTACCCGAGCACGCGTGAGTGCGGTGCGCGGTGTGAACGTGGATGGCGTGATCCGGACTCTGCTGGCGCGGGGCCTGATCGCGGAGGCCGGATCGGACCCGGAGACCAACGGCACTCTGTACATCACCACCGAGCTGTTCCTGGAACGGATCGGACTTGCGTCACTGGCGGATCTGCCGCCGCTGGCCCCACTGCTCCCGGGCGTCGATCTGATCGACGAGATCAACGAGAGCCTGGACACCGACCCCCGGTACACCAGGCTGAAGAAACCCGCCGTGGCCGATATCGACCTCGGCACCGATGACTGAAACAGGACAACGTGAATACACCCGCTCGCCGAGATGGCACACCGGATCGTAGGAAACGTGGCAGTGAACCGCCCCGCGGCGGTTCCCGGGCCGCCCGCGGCCGGACTGGAGACGACCGGTCCGCGCGCGGCGGCAGCTCGTACGGCGGAGGCTACGACGGCCCCGCGAACTCACGCGGCGGCGCCGCGAACACCCGTGGCGGCTCCGCGAACACCCGTGGCGGCTCCGCGAACACCCGTGGCGGC
Source organism: Nocardia sp. NPDC046763 (assembly GCF_040645495.1). Taxonomy (NCBI): domain Bacteria; kingdom Bacillati; phylum Actinomycetota; class Actinomycetes; order Mycobacteriales; family Nocardiaceae; genus Nocardia; species Nocardia sp. NPDC046763. The sequence continues at coordinate 280,086 of NZ_JBEYYI010000009.1, forward strand.
TCCGCGAATCGCGGCGGATCGCGCGGTGACTCGCCCTCGTGGGGCGGCAATTCCCGAGGCGACTCGCGCGGTGGCAGCGGCTCGTACGGCGGCGGACGCGGCGGCAGCGGGTCCTATGACTCGCGCTCCGGCGGATCCCGCGGCGGCTCCTACGGCTCGCGCGGCGCTTCCGGCTCGCGCGGCGAAGGCTACAGCTCGCGCGGCGAAGGCTACGGCTCGCGCGGCGAGGGTTACGGCTCGCGTGATGAGGGTTACGGCTCGCGCGGCGAAAGCCAGTGGGGCGGAGGCGGTTCGCGCGGTGGCGCGTCCTCCCGTGGCGGTTCCTCGTTCGGAAACTCCGTGCGCGGCAACCAGTCTCGCAGCGACTGGGGTTCCGATTCGCGTGGCGCCGGGCGCGGCGGCGATAGCCGTGGCGGCCAGTCGCGCACCGGATTCGGCTCTGACCGTGCCGGTTTCGGCCAGGATCGCAATGCGTCCCGCGGCCGGATCGGCGGCGGCAGCCCGCTGGCCCCGCACACCTCGCCGAACACCCCCGCCAAGAAGAAGGCCAAGCCGGTCAAGCAGGTCGCGGCTCCGGTCCTGATCAGCAATGCCAAGCCAGCGCGCCGCCAGCGTGTGGACGCCGACGCGCAGGGCCCGAAGAAGCTGCCCTGGGGCGAGGGCGAGCGCCTGCAGAAGGTCCTCGCGAAGGCCGGGGTGGCCTCGCGCCGCGCGGCCGAGGAGATGATCGAGGCCGGCCGCATCGAGGTGGACGGCAAGATCGTGCGCGAGCAGGGCCTGCGCATCGATCCGCAGACCGCGGTGGTCCGGGTGGACGGCGTGCGCGTGGTGATCCGCGACGAGCAGGTGTACCTGGCGCTGAACAAGCCCAAGGGCTGGCAGTCGACCATGTCCGACGAGATGGGCCGCCCGTGCGTGGGCGACATCGTCGCCGAGCGGATCGCGGCCGGGCAGCGGCTGTTCCACGTCGGCCGCCTGGACGCCGACACCGAGGGCCTGCTGCTGCTCACCAATGACGGCGATCTCGCGCACCGGCTCATGCACCCGTCCTTCGAGGTGTCCAAGACCTACCTGGCCACGGTCAACGGCGAGGTCAAGAACCGCGAGGTCGGCAAGCTGCTGAAGGACGGCGTCGAGCTGGAGGACGGTCCCGCCAAGGTGGACCGATTCCAGGTGCTCGAGGTCGGCCAGGGCAAGTCGCTGGTGAAGGTGGTGCTGCACGAGGGCCGCAAGCACATCGTGCGCCGTCTGCTGGCCGAGGTCGGCCACCCGGTGACCGCGCTGGTGCGCACCCACCTTGGACCGGTCGCCCTGGGCGATCAGCGGCCGGGCACGCTGCGTGTGCTGGGCCGGGACGAAATCGGGAAGCTCTACGAGGCGGTGTCGTTGTGAACGGTGTGGGAAGTCTGATCGACACGACCGGCGCGCTGACCGGGTGGGCGCGGTTGGTCGTCGCCATGGACGGCCCGTCGGGCACCGGCAAGTCGAGCGTGTCGCGCTTGCTGGCGACCCGGCTCGAGGCCAGCTACCTCGACACCGGTGCCATGTACCGGATGGCGACACTGCGCGTGCTGCGCACCGGCGTGGACCTGGACGACGCCGCGGCCATCGCGATCGCGGTCAAGGACCTGCCGCTGACCATCGGCACCGATCCGAGCCGGGAGGTCATCCTGCTCGACGGCGAGGATGTGTCGAACGAGATCCGCGGCAATGCGGTGACCAAGGCGGTGTCGGCGGTGTCCGCCGTGCCCGAGGTGCGCGAGCAGCTGGTGGCCTTGCAGCGGGACCTCACCGCGGCGGCGGGGCGAATCGTGGTCGAGGGCCGCGATATCGGCACCGTCGTGCTGCCCGAGGCCGATGTGAAGATCTATCTGACCGCCTCGGCCGAGGCCCGCGCCACGCGGCGCAACGCGCAGAACATCGCCGAGGGCCGGGGTGACGATTTCGCGGGTGTGCTGGCCGATGTGCAGCGCCGCGACACCCTGGATTCGACACGCAAGGTGTCACCGCTGCGTCCCGCCGAGGACGCGGTGCTGGTCGACACCAGCGATCTGAACAAGGACGAGGTCATCGACGAGCTGTATCGCGTGGTGGCCGAACGGATTTCGGCGGGAGGCGGGCAGTGACGCAGGACACCTTCGCCGGTGATGGCATCTGGTCGGACGAATCCGACTGGGACATCGCCGAATTCGAGGGCGAGCAGGACGCCGAGCACATCCCGCTGCCGACGGTGGCCATCGTCGGCCGCCCGAACGTCGGCAAATCGACCCTGGTGAACCGCATTCTGGGTCGTCGCGAGGCCGTCGTGGAGGACATTCCGGGCGTGACCCGGGACCGGATCTCCTACGAGGCCACCTGGGCCGGACGCCGTTTCCTGGTGCAGGACACCGGCGGCTGGGAGCCCGACGCCAAGGGCCTGCAGCAGTCGGTGGCCCGGCAGGCCGAGGTCGCCATGAAGACGGCCGACGCGGTCGTCGTGGTGGTGGATGTCACCGTGGGCGCGACGACCGCCGACGAGGCGGTGGCGCGGACGCTGCGCCGCAGCAAGACCCCGGTCATCCTGGTGGCCAACAAGGTCGACAACGAGAAGCTGGAGGCCGATGCGGCCGAGCTGTGGTCGATGGGTCTCGGTGAGCCGCAGCTGGTCTCGGCCGCGCACGGTCGCGGCACCGGTGATCTGCTGGACCGCATTCTGGAGGTGATGCCCGAAACCCCGCGTGAAGGAACGGGTCTCACCGGCGGCCCGCGCCGCGTGGCGCTGGTCGGCAAGCCGAATGTGGGCAAGTCGTCGCTGCTCAACCGCCTCGCGGGCGAGGAGCGTTCGGTCGTCCACAATGTCGCGGGCACCACCGTCGACCCGGTCGACTCACTGGTCGAATTGGGCGGCAAGACCTGGCGTTTCGTCGACACCGCGGGCTTGCGCCGCAAGGTCGGCAATGCGTCGGGCCACGAGTTCTACGCCTCGCTGCGCACCAAGGGGGCCATCGAGGCCGCCGAGGTGGCGGTCATGCTCATCGACGCCTCGGAGCCACTCACCGAGCAGGACATCCGCGTCATCTCCATGGTCGCCGACGCCGGGCGCGCGCTCGTCATCGCCTACAACAAGTGGGACCTGGTCGACGAGGACCGCCGGGAAATGCTGGAACGCGAGATCGACCGCGAAATGGTCCAGGTTCGCTGGGCCCAGCGCGTCAACATCTCCGCCCACACCGGCCGCGCCGTCCAGAAGCTCGTCCCCGCCATGGAGACCGCCCTGGACTCCTGGGACAAGCGCATCTCCACCGGCCGCCTGAACAACTGGCTCAAAGAGGTCATCGCCGCCACCCCTCCCCCCATGCGCGGCGGCCGCCTCCCCCGAGTCCTGTTCGCCACCCAGGCCTCCACCCGCCCCCCGACGTTCGTCCTCTTCACCACGGGCTTCCTCGAGGCCGGCTACCGCCGCTTCATCGAACGAAAGCTCCGCGAAGAGTTCAACTTCGACGGCTCCCCCGTCCGCGTGAACGTCCGAGTCCGCGAAAAGCGCGACCGCAAGAAGTAACCTCACGCCTCGGCCGAAGAAAAGCCCGGGTGACGGCACCAGCCGTCACCCGGGCTTTCTCGTTGCCGCCGAAGTCTAGGACAGCGGCGTCATTTCGAAGACGGGGTGTGTGGCGGCCGTGCGGGCGAAGTCCGCCGCCGACGGCTGGGTGGGCAGACCGAGCGTGCGGCGCAGGACCAGGCCGCCGAGAGGGCGGGAGAGTCGTGGGGCGACAACGTCTTTCAGGATCTGGGTGGCGCGGTCGGCGGGTAGTTCGACGGCGGTGAATTCGGTGCGGGCGGGGCCGGTGCCGAGGGAGGCGCCGCCTGCGGCGCGAAGGTTGCGGACCCACTGGGCGTCGCCGGAATGGGTGGCGATGATCCAGCGCCGGTTGCCCTCGCCGAACACGTCCACCGGATTTGTTCTGGGCAGCCCGGATCGTCTGCCCGCCACGGTCAGTAGCGCGACCGGTCCGAGCCGTACACCCGATCGCAGCAACATGGAGACGGCTCGTCCCACCAGGTTGTGGCCCAGTCGCGCGCCGCCGAGTACATGCACAGCGGCGAACGCGACCAGGAACAGCCCGGCGAGGAGCCCACCCAGCCAATCCCACAGCGCCGCGGCGCCGAACGCGGCGATCGCCAGGTGCACGGCGACGAGCACGGCGCCCAGCCCACCGACGGCCGAAATGCCGCGGCTGCGGGAACCCGCCGTGGCGTGAAGATTACTCGTGGAGTTCATGAATCGCGTCTCCCTCAACAGGCTCGAACCACTATGGGCATCTGCCCATATACTATGGGCGATCGCCCATAGTAGGCAAGACTTCGCTCCCGAGCGTGAAGCCAGGTATTCCGCCGAGGTGCCAGCCACGAGACTCGTAGCCGGTAGTGAGCCGCGAGATTCGTTGTCAGGACGCGAGCCAATAGACTTGACCGGATGTCCAGGGCGGTCGGCGAATCCGTCGATCCGAGACCGGAAGGGGAGACCGAAGCATGCGTGGCGTTCCACGGCCCGATCTGCGCCCCGAACTGTTCGCCGCCGCGGACCGCATTCTGGTACGCGATGGCGCCGCCGGTCTGACCAGCCGAGCCATCACCGATGAGGCCGGGTGCGCGAAAGGCATCCTGCACAACCACTTCGACGGACTCGAGGGCTTCCTCGTCGACTATGCCGCCGACCGCGTGCAACGCGCCGTCGACCAACTGTCCAGCCTCCCGGACCGCGCCGGGCAGGGCGACGTCCTCGACAACCTCACGGAAGCCGCCGTCACCCTCTTCAACTCAGGCGCCCTCCCGACAGCCGCGTTGATCTCCGCACGACCAGCCCTGGCCACCCGTATCGGCACCGCGATCGCCGCCGACTCAGCCCTCAGCGCCAGCGAGCAGATCTTCGCCGGCTACCTGTCGGCCGAACAATCCGCCGGCCGCCTCCCGTCCGACCAGGACACCCACACCCTCGCCTTCGCCCTGGTCGGCTCGATCCACCACCTGTTCTTCACCTCGCAGGGCGCGGAACTCGACCCCGCCCGAGTCCGCCAGATCATCCGCACGGTCCTGCATCTCTGAGCCCCAGCCGCCCCGAGATCAACGGGGCTGCCCCAAATACCACGGAATCATGTAGCGCCCCACTCCGTGGGCCCGCGGGCGCACGAATGGCCGGTGGCCCGGAATTCGTCGAGGACGGCGACGGTGACCAGCCGGATCATCGAATTCGCTTTCATATTCGAGCGCCGCCGGCTCACTGGGCGCGAACACATGGGCCGGATCATCGGGGCCCTGCCGAAGCTCGCACATCGGCCTTCGCCGAGTCAGCGGGCGCGGGGGTGGGCGGTGGCCCAGACCTCGTGGAGGGTGCCGACGGTGACCAGGGTGTAGATCTGGGTGGTGGTGACCGAGGCGTGGCCGAGGAGTTCCTGGACGACTCGGACGTCGGCGCCGCCGTCGAGGAGGTGCGTGGCGAAGGAGTGGCGGAGGGTGTGCGGGGAGACCTGGGCGGCGATACCGGCCCGCTCCGCCGCGGATTGCAGGACCTGCCAGGCGGTTTGGCGGGAGAGGCGGCCGCCGCGGTGGTTGAGGAAGAGGGCGGGGTTGCCCTTGCCTCGGACGGAGAGGGCGGGGCGGCCTCGGACCAGGTAGTTGTCCAGGGCGGCGAGGGCGGGGCGGCCGATGGGGACCATGCGCTGTTTGCCGCCCTTGCCGCGCAGGACCACCGCGCGCTCGGCGGTGTCGATGTCGTCCACATCGAGCCCGACCATCTCGGAGATGCGGGCGCCCGTGGAGTACAGCAACTCCAGAAGTGCCCGGTCGCGCAGCCCGCGCGGGCCGTCCGCGATGTCTCCTCCGGCGGCGTCGAGCAGGCGGGAAACCTGGTCGTACGGGAGGGCTTTCGGCAGTCTCCGGGCGGGTGTCGGCGGTTTCACCGGATGCGCCACATCCGCGTCGGTGATGCCTTCCGCAGTCGCGAACCGGTGCAGCCCGCGGACGGCGACCAGCGCCCGCGACGCCGACGAGGCCGCCAGTGCGGGATGCTCGGCGTCCCCCGACCGCAGCGACACCATATAGTCGGCAATGTCCGATTCGGCCACGCGGGCAAGCGTTTCCACTCCGCGCTCGGTCAAAAAGTACTGGTAGCGACCCAGATCCCGCCGATAGGCGCTGAGCGTATTGCGCGCGGCGCCGCGCTCGACCGCCAAATGGTCGAGGTACGCGTCGATCTGCCGGTTCAGCACGGCTCACATCATTGCAGCCGCCACCGACGAACTCCCCGACCCGAACCCGGCGAAGCGAACTAGTTTCCCAAATCGGGATCTACTGCCTTTCCCGATCATGATCTACCGCAATGCCTCCCGGGCCTTGCGATCCAGGAAGGCGGTGGGCATCCCCGGCCAGGGCGCATCGGCGGGCCGCAGCCGAGCCCCGCTGGACCGGGCCGTCATCAGCGCGGTCACCCCGGCCACCGCGGTGGCATTGGTGATGTCACCCGCCAGGGCGGCCTGCACGGCCTCCGTCAACGGCATCCGCAGGATCTGGAGGTCGGCCTCCTCCATTTCCGGGTCCGGCCGGTCGATTTCGTAGAGCCCGGTCGCCAGATACACCCGCAGCGCCTCATCGGTGAACCCGGGCGAGAGCGCCACATCGACCAGCACCGACCACTCTCGCGCGGCCAGCCCGGTCTCCTCGGCCAGCTCCCGCCGGGCCGCCTCGAGCGGATCCTCGCCCGCCTTGTCCAGCAGTCCGGCCGGCAGCTCGAGCAGCCGCCGTCCGATCGGATGCCGGTACTGGTTGACCAGTACCAGATTGTCGTTGTCGTCCAGCGCAGCCACCGCGACCGCCGCGTGGTGCTCGATCACCTCCCGCTCGGCGACCTTGCCGCCGGGCATGACCACCTGGTCCAACCGCAGCGCCAGGATCGCGCCCGAGTACACCGTGCGACTGGACAGGACATCGAAATCGTGTGTGCCGGGGACCGGTTCCGAGGAGGTCATTCCAGAACCGTAGCGCGGATACCCGGGCAGAAACGAAACCGCCCGAGCACTCGTCGAATGCTCGGGCGGGCCGTGGAATCCCGGTCAGGCGGGGATCACTTGGAGACCGTCTCGGCCTCCGCGGCGGGCACCCCGTCGGGAATCTCCACCGGAAGCCGTTCGGCGGCCTTGTATTCCAGCGCCGCCGAGATCAGCGCCGCGAACAGCGGGTGCGGGCGCGTCGGACGGGACTTGAGCTCCGGGTGCGCCTGGGTGGCGACCAGGAACGGGTGCTTGTCCTGCGGGTACTCCACGAACTCGACCAGGTGGCCGTTCGGGGAGGTGCCGCTGAACTTCAGGCCGCTCTTGGCGACCTTGTCGCGGTAGGTGTTGTTGACCTCGTACCGGTGCCGGTGCCGCTCGGAGACCTCGGTCTCGCCGTATGCCCGCGCGACCAGCGAATCCTGCTGCAGCACAGCCGGGTACGCGCCGAGCCGCATGGTGCCGCCCAGATCGGCCTCGCCGGCCACGATCTGCTCCTGGTCGGCCATGGTCGAGATGACCGGGTACTTGGTGTCGGGCTCGAATTCCGCCGAGTTGGCGTCCTTCATGCCCACCGAGCGCGCCGCCTCGATGACCACGCACTGCAGACCCAGGCACAGGCCCAGCAACGGAATCTTGTGTTCGCGGGCGTAGCGGATGGCGCCCACCTTGCCCTCGATGCCGCGAATGCCGAAGCCGCCCGGGATCAGGATGGCGTCCACGTCGGCCAGGTGCGACCGCGCACCCGCCTCGGTCTCACACTCGTCGGACTGCACCCAGCGGATGTTCACCTTGGCCCGCGAGGCGAAACCGCCCGCGCGCAGCGCCTCGGTGACCGACAGGTAGGCATCGGGCAGGTCCACATACTTGCCGACCAGCGCGACAGCGACCTCTTCACGCGGGTTGTGCACGCGGTCCAGCAGATCGCCCCAGACCGTCCAGTCCACGTCGCGGAAGGGCAGCCCCAGCTTGCGAACGACGTAGGCGTCCAAGCCTTCCCGGTGCAGCACCTTCGGAATGTCGTAGATCGACGGCGCGTCCGGCGTGGAGATGCAGGCGTCCACATCCACGTCGCACATGAGCGCGATCTTGTTCTTCAGCGGCTGCGGCACCTCGCGGTCGCAGCGCAGGATGAGCGCGTCGGGCTGGATACCGATATTGCGCAGCGCCGCCACCGAGTGCTGGGTCGGCTTGGTCTTGAGCTCGCCCGAGGGACCCAGATAGGGCACCAGCGTGACGTGCAGGAAGAAGCAGTTGTCGCGACCCACCTCGTGGCGAATCTGCCGCGCCGCCTCGAGGAACGGCTGCGACTCGATATCGCCCACGGTGCCACCGATTTCGGTGATCACCACATCCGGTACCTGCCCGTGCAGGTCCGGTCCCGTCATGGCGAGAATGCGACTCTTGATCTCATCGGTGATGTGCGGGATCACCTGCACGGTGTCACCGAGGTACTCGCCCCGGCGCTCCTTGGCGATCACCTTCGAGTACACCTGGCCGGTGGTGACATTGGCGTCCCCGGACAGATCGCGATCCAGGAACCGTTCGTAGTGGCCGACATCGAGGTCCGTCTCCGCGCCGTCCTCGGTCACGAACACCTCACCGTGCTGGAAGGGGTTCATGGTGCCGGGATCGACATTCAGGTACGGATCCAGCTTCTGCATCGTGACGCGGAGTCCGCGTGAAGTGAGCAGCTGACCGAGGCTGGAGGCGGTCAGACCCTTACCGAGTGAAGAGGCGACGCCACCGCTGACGAAGATGTGTTTCGTGGCCGCGCGCGCCGGAATCCGTGATTGACCCACGGGACTTCACGGTAACACGGATCGGCGACGCCGATCGCATGCCACGCATGTTGGTTGCCCGCGGTTGCCTCGATTCTGCGTGTCGCGGTCAACTTTTCCGGTGTCGGCATCGACGTGGCCGGGGCTTTCTGCCGTACGGCCCTGCGCTCTGCTCAGTGCGGCATGGCCGCGACTGTGAGCGAGGTCGCCTTCGAACCCGTGCCGTAACGGCCGGTACCGCCGTTCAACTGCTCGGTGAGCCCGAGCACGGTGGTGATCCGCCCGATCTCACGATCGACATTGTCGACGGTCGTGACGGTCGACAGTCCGCCCTCGGACCGTGTCACAGCGATCGCTCCCGGCCCCTCGGCGGCCCCGTAGCGACCCGCCAGCACCACCCCGGCACTGTGGGACCGCAGGCCCCCGGCGAACCGGGCGATGATGGTGCCGCGATTGTTCTCGTCGGCCCGCGCCCCGTCGCCGGTGACCACCACGGCCAGCTGGGCGGGCTGCACGTCGGCGAAGCTCAGGAAGCCCCCGCCACGCAGTGTCTCCAGGGCCAGGCCGCGCTCCTGCTGGGTGCCGCGCGGCTGCCCGTTGGCCGGATCGTCGAGCAGCACCTGGCCGAGCAGATCGCCCGCGAGGCTGCCCTGATCGACGGCGTCGACCCCGAGCCGCGCGCCGGCGGGGACCACGTTCAGCAGTGCGGTGCGGAGCCGGTCGCCCTCGGAGGAGTCGGTGAACGCGCCGGTCAGGCCGATACGGCCGGTGACCGTGGCGCCCGCGGTGGTGAGGGCCGCAGTGACGGCGTCGGCGTCGCCGCTGTCGGCGTCGGGGGTGGTGAAGACGAGTACCGCTCGGTTGGCCAGCGCGCCCGCCAGCAGCTTGCCCGCCGAACCCGACAGGAAGGCGTCGGCCGCCTTCACCTGTTCGTTCAGACGCCCGTTCTCGGCACGCAGATCGTCGATCTGCTGCCGGTCGCCCGAGCCGGGAAACAACCCGTTGCCTTGCGTGCGGGTGCCCAGCACCACGCCGACCGCCAGGGCCAGAAATACCGCGGCGATCGAAATCGCGTGGTGGCGAAACGAAATCATCGGTCCCTACCTGTGTCGGTCCAATAGCCCCTGTGCCCAGTGCGATCCGCGATGCCAGGTGTTGGCGGTCCAGGTCAGCGCCTCGACACCCAGGTGGGTGGCCAGCAGCGCGACCATCAGGGCCACCAGCGCCGCGAGCACCACCAGCGCGACCGCCCAGCCGGAGCCCCGGTGGTGGTACAGCGAGGCAACGGCTTTCGCGTCCATGAGCTTGGTGCCCATTTTGAGGCGGGTCAGGAAGGTCGCCGGATTCGAATCGCGCCGGCCGCGGTCGAAGAAGTCGTCCAGCGAGACCGCCGCGCCGACGGTAACGATCAGCGACGCGCCATGGTGATCCGCCAGCAACAGCGCCAGATCCGCGGGCGCACCCGAGGACGGGAAGGTGGTCGCGCCGATGCCCAGATCCTGGATGCGCTCCAAACCCTTGGCGTGGCCGTCGGTATCGGCGGGCAGGATCACCTCCGCGCCGGACTTCAGCGTGGTGGCGGTGATCTCCTCCGGGTCGCCGACGATGAGGTCGGGCCGGTAGCCGTGGCGGGTCAGGGTGTCCGCGCCCCGGCCGACACCGATCAGGATCGGCGCGTACTCCTTGATGAACGGCTTGATGCGCTTGAGGTCGTCGATGTGCTCGGGACCGTCGGCCACCACCACGACATGCCGCTTCTTCATGTCGACTTCGACATCCGGCACGCCGATTCCATCAATGAGCAAGGAGGATTCGGTGCGGATGAACTCGATGGTGTTGCCGGAGAAGGCTTCCAGATGGTCTGCCAGCCCGTTACGCGCCTCGATCATGCGCTCGACGATGGCGGCCTCGGTGAGCTCGATGCCCTCGACGAGTGCCTCGGGTTCCTTCTTCGCCGACTTGTCCGCGTAGACGACACCTTCCTCGACGCGAACCCGAGCACCGTCCTTGATCTTCTTGAAGACGTCCGAGCTGACCGCGTCCAGCAACTGTATGCCATTGGCCACCAGCACTTCCGGACCAAGGTTCGGATATCGCCCGGAGATCGACGGCGAGGCGTTCACCACCACCGCCACCTGAGCTTCGACGAGCCGTTCGGCAGTGAGCCGATCCAGGTCCATCTCATCGAGCACCACCACGTCGCCAGGCCCCACGCGCTGGAGCAAACGCCTGGTATTGCGGTCCACCCGGGCCATCCCGGCCAGACCCGGCAGCGTTTCGGTGTTACGCGACAACAGGGCCAGCATCTTCATAACGATCGATGATTGCCGCAAACTCTCAGCCATTGGTGGAGGCGCGCCGGTCAGGATCACCATTCGTCACAGTGATGCCGAACGAGCGGATCCTGTCGTTCCTTTCGCAGCTATCTTCTTACCGGGCGGTAAGGATATGCTCCGGACACCGGCACGAGAGGAGACAATGCCGTCATGGCCAGCACCACCGTTGATACCGTCCTACCCGCCCCGCGTGAGGTCGTCTACAAGCTCTTCACCGAGCGCGACAGCCTCAATGCCTTTCTGCCCATTCAGATTTCACTGAAGAAGCCGGGCATCGGGAGCCCGTCCGGCGTCGGCGCGCAGTACCACCTGGGCCTGGCCGGCATCGGCCCGACCGAGGAGACCACCGAGCTCGTCCCCAATGAGCGCATGGTCTACCGCGTCATCGCGGGCGCCCCGGTCAAGCGGCACGTCGGCACCATCAGCTTCTCCGACGCGCCGGGCGGCACCCGGGTCGTCTACACCATGGAGTCCGAGCCCAGCCTCCCCGTCCCCGCCCAGATCCTCGAGCCCGGCCTCCGCGCCCTCACCAATGCCCTCATCGGCGGAGTGCGCAAAGCGATCAAGTAACGCTCGGCCACCGCGCCTTCGGAGTCGGCGCGGCGGTACCGGCACAACCGGCCGGACCCTTCGCGGGCCCGGCCGGTTTTCTGTCTCTGTGCGCGGTTACTCGCCCGAGACGGCGGCACCGACCTTCTCGGCGTCGGCGGTGGTGAGGAGTTCCCAGGCGTGAGCGCGGCCGGTTTCGGTGTCGCCCATGCCCGCCAGCATGCGGGCGAGTTCGATGACGCGTTCATCCTGAGTGAGGGCCTTGACGCCGGATTTGACGGCCTTGCCGTCGTCGAGCTTGTCGACCACCAGGTGGGTGTCGGCGAAGGCGGCCACCTGCGGCAGGTGGGTGACGACGATGACCTGGTGGGTGCGCGCCAGCCGGGCCAGCCGGCGGCCGATTTCGACGGCGGCGCGGCCGCCGACACCGGCATCGACCTCGTCGAAGACCATGGTGGTGCCATGTTCGGAGCTGGCGAGAACCACCTCCAGGGCGAGCATGATGCGGGAGAGCTCACCGCCGGAGGCACTCTTGCTCAGCGGCAGCGGATGCGCGCCGGAGTGGGCGGCCAGGCGGAATTCCACCTCGTCCACACCGGTGGAACCGGCGTGCAATTCCGTGCCGTCGATGACCAGCGGGGCCGAATCCTGCACGCCCGCAAGGACGGGACCGACGCCGACCTCGAGCCGGGCACGACCCATGGCCAGACCGCCCAGCTCGGTGCTCACGGCCGACGCCAGCTTCCCCGCGGCCTTGCTACGGGCCGCGGTCAGCTTCTTGGCCGTTTCGCGCACCTTCTCGGCCGCGGTCTCGACATCCGCCGCCAGCGCCGCCAGCGCCTCCTCCGACACGTCCAGCGAAGCCAGGCGCGTACGCGCCTCCTCGGCCCACTTGATGACCCCGTCGATATCCGGCGCGTACTTGCGGGTCAGCGTCTTCAGCTCGGCCTGGCGGGTCAGCATGGACTCCAGCGCGCCCGGATCGGACGGCAGGTCCGACAGGTAGGAGCTGAGCTCGGTGGTCAGATCCACCACCACCGAAATCGCCTCGCCCAGACGGGGAGCCAGCGCGGTCAGGATCGGATCGTCGGAGGCTTCGATGCGGGCGCGCGCGGTACCCAGCAGATCCAGGGCGCCCGCGTCCTCACCCGGTGAATCGGCCGGACCGGCCAGCGCGTCGTGCGCGGTGGAGGCCGCCTCTCGCAGCGAATCCAGATCCGACAGCCGGCGCACCTCGGCCACCAGGTGGTCGTCCTCGCCGGGTTCCGGTGCGACGGCGTCGATCTCGGCCAGCGACTGCGTCAGATGGTCGGCTTCCAGGGCCAGCTCCCGGCTGCGCGCGGTCCGCTCGAGCAGCTGATTGCGCTTGTCCAGCCAGGCCTTTCGGGCCTTCTGGTACTTGGCCAGCAGCGGCGCCACCGCATCGGAGGCGAACTGGTCCAGCGCGTGCAGCTGCTGGTCGGGCCGCTGCAGCCGCAGCTGATCGTTCTGCCCGTGCACGGTGAGCAGCGGGGTGGTGAAGTCCGCGAGCACCGCGGCCGGGACGCTGCGGCCACCCAGGTGGGCGCGGGAGCGGCCGTCGGATCCGACCGTGCGGACGGCGATGATGCTGCCGTCGTCATCGCGTTCGGCGCCGGTGGATTCCAGCACCTCCTCGACCTCGCCGAGGGCGCCGTCGTGCACCTCGTCCACGGTGAACCGGCCCTCCACCACGGCCCGCGACGCCCCGAGGCGCACCCGTCCCGCGTCGGCGCGGGCACCGCTGAGCAAGTGCAGGCTCGTCACCACCATGGTCTTGCCCGCACCGGTCTCACCGGTCAGAACGGTCAAACCCTCGTGGAATTGTGCGGTGGCGGTGGAAATTACGCCCAGCCCGTCAATCCTGATCTCTGTCAGCACTCGTGCTCTCCGTTCGGCGGTCTTCGATCTCGCCTGCGCTCGGGCGCTCCGTGGTTACGCGCGCTCCCGCCTCCGCGCCTGACCGCGCAGACCGGCGGCCACGCCAGCCTGTCACGGGCAACTGGAATTTGCGCACCATCCGATCGGCGAACGGCGCGGAATCGAGCCGAACCCACCGCACCGGTTCGGTCCCGCGGACCGTCTCGACCCGGCCGCCTCGCGGCAGTGCGAGGGTGCGTCGGCCGTCGAGGAAAACGATCGCATCATGGCCTGTCGCAACGGTTTCCACCGCGATCAGCGAATTCGGGCTGGTCACCAGGGGCCGCGCGAACAGGGCGTGCGCATTGGACGGAATCACCAGCAGCGCTTCGAGTTCCGGCCACACCACCGGCCCGCCAGCAGAGAAGGCGTAGGCGGTGGACCCGGTCGGCGTGGCGATCAGCACACCGTCGCAGCCGAAGGCCGACACCGGCCGGCCGTCCACCTCGAGCACCACCTCCAGCACGCCCATGCGCGCCGCGTTCTCGATGCTGGCCTCGTTCAGCGCCCAGCCGCGCTCCACCACCACATCGTCGACGCGCACGGTGACGTCGATGGTCATCCGCTCCTCGAGGGTGTAGTCGCGCCGCACCACCTGGGACAGTGCCTCGTCCAGGTGCTCGGCCTCGGCCTCGGTGAGAAAACCGATGCGCCCCAGATTGATTCCGAGCACCGGCACCGAGGCACTGCGGGCGAGTTCGGCCGCCCGCAGGAACGTCCCGTCACCGCCGAGCGCCAGCACCATCTCGGTGCCCACCGCCGCGTCGAGATCGTGCGCCATCACCCGCACCGGGTACCCGTCGGCCGCACCGTCGTCGTCGATGTCGAACCGAGTGCTGTACGCCTCGTCCTCGAGCACCCGCAGCCTCATCCCGGCCCCGCACAGGATCTTCGCGACCCGGTGCGCGGTATCGGTGATCTCCGGCCGTCCCGGATGCGCGACCAGCAGAACCTCCCTGGCCGGGCTAGCCACGTTCACTGTGGACCCTCCTGCACCGCACGCTCGATCAGCGCCGCCACACGCGCCGCCTCGTCTGCATCGTATGCGCCCCCACCGACGTCCGCGCCCTCACCGGTCGCACCGGACTCGGTCTCCGGACGCTCCGGCGCACCGGTCTCCTTGCGCAACCAGAGGAAATACTCGACATTCCCGGACGGACCGGGTAGCGGACTGGCCGTCACGCCACGCGTACGCAGCCCGAGTTTCGCTGCCGCGGCGGCGACTTCGCGCACCGCCTCGGCGCGCAGGGCCGGATCCCGCACCACACCACCGGATCCCACGCGATCCTTACCCACCTCGAACTGCGGCTTCACCATGGGCAGCAGATCCGCGCCCGGCGCACAGCAGGCGGCCAGTGCGGGAAGCACCAGGCCGAGGGAGATGAACGACAGGTCGGCGACCACCAATTCGACGGTGCCGCCGATGAGTTCGGGCGTCAGCTGCCGCACATTGGTGCGGTCGTGCACGCGGACGCGGTCATCGCTCTGCAGCCGCCAGATCAGCTGGCCGTATCCGACATCGGCGGCCACAACCTCCTTGGCTCCGCGCGACAGCAACACATCGGTGAATCCACCCGTGGACGCGCCCGCGTCCAGGCACCGCTTGCCCTCGACGGAAACGCCCTGCGGCTCGAACGCCTCGAGCGCGCCCAGCAGTTTGTGCGCGCCGCGCGAGGCCCACTGCACCTCGTCGGGTTCCTCCCGCACCAGCAGCGGCGTGCCCGCCTGGACTCCCGTCGCCGCCTTGGTGGCGACCGACCCATTGATCAGGACGCGGCCCGCGTTGATCAGCTCGACCGCGTGTTCTCGCGACCGCGCCAATCCGCGGCGAACCAGTTCCGCGTCCACCCGCGCGCGCCTGGCCACCTCAGATCTTGTCCACCGTGGCCAGGGCCTGAACCAGCACCTCGTGCGCCTGCTCCAGAATCTTGGCCCGCCGCACGATATCGGTGCCCTCCGAGTGCACACCAGGCGCGCCCGGGAAGCCCGGATTCGGTGCGCCCGCCGACAATTCGGCCAGCAGCGCGGCGACCTCCGCCTTGACCCGCTCCGGGTCGGCGAACTCCTGATTCGCACCCGGCAGATGCTGCCCGGGCAACGGCGCCCCGGGACGGGGCCCCGGCGTCCCGATAGGGGATCCCGGCGCGGGAAACTGCGGGCGAGGCGTGGGCATAGTCATCGTGGCGACAACGCTACCCGAACTCGCATTCGAACACACGTACCCCACTGCTTACCGATCCACCCGCCGACCGGCCCCGGCCACGTTGCCCCGCCCCACTCGCCCGCGTGTCCCGGAAAACCGCTCACGGGCGGCCGACAGCATGAGGCAAATGGACAGCGACCTCGAGAAGCTGACAGCCGAGGCCCCGACCTTCCCACCGACCACGGTCGCCACCGAATCGTCGCCGCCCGATCCGGCGAAGGGGGCCCGGCTGCTGCCCCCGCGCGGCGCGGTTGTCGTCGCCGACCCGGACGAACCGCCGCTCCCCTTCGCCGGCGCTGCCTTCGACCGGGTGACCGGCCGTCATCCCGCAACCGCTCGAGGCGCGAAAACCGGTGTGAGACTTAACAATAACGAGCTGTCGAGGTCATCGATCGCCGGGCGATGGTCCGATCGATGACAGCACAAGAGAATGGTGCGGAGCCGCACGCCGCCAACTTCTCCGGCGTGGCCTTCCGCATCGCCGGGCACGAGGTCACCCTCGAACCCGGCAGTGCCCGTGGGACATTCCGCGTCCTGGTCGATGCATGGCCAGTTCACCGCGGACCTGTCGGTCGCGGAGGTCACCGTGGACAACTTCTCCGACGACGCGACCTGAAGCCGGACCCGCGGCAAGTCCTCGACTACACCCGAGGCGTCGAGGAGACCCGGATGGCACGGCCCGGGGCCGCGTCCAGACGGGCCGTGATCTCCTTCGCGATGTCTCCGGCGCCCGGCACGACCGGATCGAGGTCGGCGACAGGGTGATTCAGCGCGTCGAGGGATTCGGCGAGGTAGGTCGGCATGCGATCCGAGGGATGGGTGCCCAGATCCTCGAGCGTGCTCACGCCGGTGAGCACCATCAGCGACTCCAGGCCGGTGGCGTGCGCGCCGTCGATATCGGTGTCGAGGCGGTCGCCGACCACCAGGGCGTCGCGGGTACCGGCCCGCTCGAGCGCATCCTCCATCAGCGGCGCGTACGGCTTGCCCGCGACGATCGGCTCCAGGCCCGACGCCTGCCGGAGCGCCGCGACCATCGAGCCGTTGCCGGGAGCCAGGCCACGCTCGGTGGGGAGCGTGGCGTCGGTATTGGCGGCCACCCACAGCGCCCCGGCCCGGAGCGCGTAGGCGGCCTCGGCCAGGTCCGCCCACGCGGTCTGCATCGAATGGCCCTGCACCACAGCGCTCGGCGCCAGGCCGTCGAATCGGCGGACCGCCTGCAGGCCGACATTCTCAACCTCGGCCATCAGGTCATCGGTGCCGACCACCAGCACCGTCGACCCCGGCGCGATCCGCTGCGCCAGCAGCCGCGCGGCCGCCTGCGCGCTGGTCACCACTTCGTCCTCGTGGGCGTCGAAACCGAGCTCCCGCAGGTGGAAGGCCACCGCATCGGCCGAGCGGCTCGCATTGTTGGTGACGTACATCAGGCGCTGTCCCGGATCGCCCGCCGAAAGTGCTTCCGACGCACCCGGAATCGGCTCGTGGCCGCGGAACAGCGTTCCGTCCAGATCCAACAGCAACGCCTCGAACCGATCCCGCAGTCGCATTACGCCGTCCCTCTCGTCACTCTTCACAGAAATAAAAACGACCGTGCGGCTGCGCTGTTGCGCGGCCGCACGGTCGAAATCACTTGCCGGTCCTCAGTTCTCGGAGCCGTCCGCTGGCTTGTCGGAACCATCCTCGGCTTTCTCGGACGGCTCCGACTCGGCGGCGGTGTCCTCGGCGGCGGAATCCTCCTCCGCCGCAGCGGAATCCGCATCGTCCTCGTCCTCGTCCTCGTCGAACGCCGCGGTCCAGTCCGCGCCGCCGTCACCATCGCCCGAGAGTTCGGCGGCGCGATCCTCGGCGTCGGTCTCGCCGTCCAGGTCGGCGGAGGCGGCGTTCATGAACCAGGTCAGCGCTTCGTCTTCGCGACCGGCGGCCAGCAGGGCCTCGGCATAGGCGTAGAACAGGCGCGCGGCCGCGGAACCGGTGCGTGCCGGGTCCAGCTCGGCGGTCTGCAAGGTGACCACCGCCTGGTCGAACTGCCCCAGATCCATCCGGGCGCCGGCGACCACGATGCGCAGCTCGGTGGCCTCGTCGCCCTGCAGGGCCCGGGCCTCATCGCTGCGGCCCAGCTCGATGGCGCGCTCGGGACGACCCAGACCACGCTCGCAGTCGGCCATGACGGCCAGTAGACCCGAGCCACCGGACATGCGGCGCGCGGTCCGCAGCTCCGACAGCGCCTCGGCCCACTCGCCCGCGTGATAGGCCGCGACACCGGCGGTCTCGCGCACCACCGCGATGCGGCCGGCCCGCTGCCGGGCGGCGCGCGCGTGCTCCAGCGCCAGCTCCGGATCCTCGTCCAGCAGCTGCGCCACCATGACCAGGTGCCGGGCCACCGACTCGGCATTGCCCTTGTCCAGGCTCAGCAGATCGCGCCGCACCGCCGGCTCGAGATCGGAGGCCTGCACGTCGTCCGGCAGGTTCGGCTCATCGGGCCGACCCGAACGCCGCTCCCCCGGTCGGCCGCCGCTGACCCGCGCGCCCTCGCCACCACGGCGACGCTCCCCGCCCTCGAACGACCTCTCCGCACCCTTCTCGGCCCGCTCGACATCCTGCCCCGCCCCGGAGTACTCCGGACGCTCATCCGCGAACCCATTGCGCGCGAAGCCCTTCCGCTCCTCCCGCTCCCCACGGTCCCGGTCGAATCCCCGTCCTCCACCACGGTGTTCGCCACGGTTGAACCCGCCTTCACGACGGTCACCACGGTCGAAGCCACCCTCACGACGGTCACCCCGGTTGAAGCCGCCGTCGCGGCGCTCGCCACGGTTGAACCCGCCCTCACGACGATCACCGCCGCGATCGGAGCCACCCTCACGACGGTCGCGATTGAATCCGCCTTCACGACGGTCGCCACGGTTGAAGCCGCCTTCACGACGATCACCACGGTCGAAGCCACCCTCACGACGGTCGCCACGGTTGAAGCCACCGTCACGGTCGCCACCCTTGAAGCCACCTTCGCGACGGTCGCCGCGATTGAAGCCACCGTCACGATCGCCACCCTTGAAGCCACCTTCGCGACGGTCGCCACGATTGAAGCCACCGTCACGATCGCCACCCTTGAAGCCGCCCTCGCGACGCTCTCCGCGGTTGAACCCGCCCTCGCGACGCTCGCCACGGTTGAACCCGCCCTCACGACGATCACCGCCGCGATCGAAGCCACCCTCACGACGGTCGCGATTGAAACCGCCTTCACGACGGTCACCACGGTCGAAGCCGCCCTCACGACGATCACCGCCGCGCTGGAAACCGCCCTCTCGACGCTCGCCGCGGTTGAATCCGCCTTCGCGGCTGTACCCGCCCCGGCCACCTTCGCGCTCGGACCCGCCGCGGCCGCCGCCCTCGCCCCGATAGCCGCCGCGATCGCGGTCGCCCTCGGAACGGTAGCCGCCACGCTCATTGTCGCGACCGCGGTTGAATCCGCCACCGCCACGGTTGAATCCGCCCTCACGGCCGCCATCGCGCTCGCGGCGCGGTCCACCCGCCGAGCGTCCCTGGTCGCGGCGTTCGCCTTCGTCGCGCCGGCCGTAGCCGCTCTGTCCGGTCCCACCACTATTGCGGCGGAAGGGTTTGCGGCCGTCGTTCTGCTCCGCCACGGTGATCCCTCTCTGTTCTTGTAGCCTGCGGTACCCGGCCACGGCGCTGGAGCGCGTGAGGAGGGCCGGTGGGCGATCCCACCTACCCATGAATTCAATCACGCCGCTCTCGAGCGTCAACGCGGCACCGGGTGGTCAAACGCCGAAAGGGGACCCAGTGAGGGTCCCCTTTCGCGAAGGATGTTCCGGCGGTGTCCTACTCTCCCACACCCTGTCGAGTGCAGTACCATCGGCGCAGGTGGCCTTAGCTTCCGGGTTCGGAATG